>NZ_JBITIB010000005.1:0-243096 GCF_044458565.1 Streptomyces sp. NPDC050433
CGGACACTCAGGCTGATTTGTGGCGCGTGAACAAGAAGGCCTCAGCGGATCCAACGAACCCTGCACGCGCCGTAAATCATGCCGTCCGGACATACCCCTCCGGAGACCCCGCACCCCGCCCCGGCCAACGAACCCGCACCCCAAAAACCCCCGCAACCGCCGGACGGCAACCCGCACCCCCAAGCCCCCCACGCCCACATGTGTTTACTTCCACGACCCGCCGCCGTAATCTGACCCGCGAAACCACAGACTCGGGCATCGATCGGACGTAAACCCACATGTACGCACCGGAGCGGCAGCAAGAGATCCTGCGCCTCGCCTGTGAGGGCGGCCGTGTCGACGTGCTGTCGCTCGCCGAGGAGTTCCAGGTCACCGCCGAGACCGTACGCCGCGACCTCAAGGCGCTCGACCGCGCCGGTCTCGTGCGCCGGGTGCACGGCGGCGCCATCCCCGCCGGCCGCCTCGCCTTCGAACCCGACCTCGCCGAGCGCGAGTCCACCGCCGCGGACGAGAAGGACCGCATCGCGCGCGCCGCGCTCGCGGAGCTGCCCCAGACCGGCAGCGTGATCCTCGACGCGGGCTCGACCGTCGCGCGGCTCGCCGCCGAGTTGCCGCTGGACAGCGAACTCACCGTCGTCACCCACGCGTTGCCCGTCGCCGCGCGCCTCGCCGACCACCCCGGCATCGACCTGCACCTCGTCGGCGGCCGGGTCCGGCACCGTACGCGTGCCGCCGTCGACGCGTGGGCCCTGCGGGCGTACGGCGAGATCCGCGCCGACGTCGTGTTCCTCGGCACCAACGGCTTCTCGCCGGCCGGCGGCCTCACCACCCCCGACCTCGCGGAGGCGGCCGTCAAGAGCGCGCTGGTCGCCGCGGCACGCCGCGTCGTACTGCTGGCGGACTCGGCCAAGCACGGCCAGGAACACTTCGCCCGCTTCTGCGCCCTCGCCGACGTGGACCTGCTGATCACCGACACCACCATCCCTCCCGACGCGCGCGCGGCGATCGAGGGCACGGGCACGGAGGTGCTGAGTGTCTAGGCCGTGTCCGCAAAGTCCCGTCCGGCTCACGACGCCCGGCACGCGCGCTCGCCGCGTGGCGGTCAGCGTTCTCGATGGCTGCCGAGTACGTCCGGGCCATCGACAACGCAGATCCTCCGCCTTGCGATCGCACGCACCAGCCGCCGTGAGCCCCGCCCTCCGGGCGGACGACGCCACTTTGCGGACACGACCCAGGACTTCGTCCCCGACGGCCTTCAGGAGCCGGAAGGCACCCGCATGATCCTCACCGTCACACCGAACCCCAGCCTGGACCGTACCTACGAGATACCCGCCCTGGACCGCGGCGAGGTCCTGCGTGCGACCGTCGAGCGGATGGACCCCGGCGGCAAGGGCGTCAACGTCTCGCGGGCGGTCGCGGCGGCCGGGCACCGTACCGTCGCCGTGCTCCCCCTCGGCGGCGCCCCCGGCGCCCTCGTCGCCGAACTCCTCGCCGGCCAGGGCATTGATGTCGCCCCCGTGCCGATCGTCGGCGCGACCCGCTCGAACATCGCCCTCGCCGAACCGGACGGCACGCTGACGAAGATCAACGCGCCCGGCCCCGAACTCACCCCCGCCGAGTCGGAGGCGCTGCTGTCCACGCTCCGCGCACACGACGTGGGCGCCGCCGGGGACTGGATCGCCTGCTGCGGCAGTCTGCCGCGCGGGCTCGGCCCGCGCTGGTACGCCGAACTCGTCGCCCGCGCACACGCCGCCGGCGCCCGGATCGCGCTCGACACGTCCGGCGCCTCGCTGCTGGCCGCGCTCAAGGAGCGCCCGGACGTCGTGAAGCCCAACGCCGAGGAACTGGCCGCCGCCGTCGGCCGCCCGCTGGCCACCGTCGGCGACGCGCTGAAGGCGGCGGAGGAACTGCTCACGTACGGCGCCAGGTCCGTCCTCGCCAGCCTCGGCGCCGACGGCCAGCTTCTGGTCTCCGGCGCGGGCGCCCACTTCGCGAACGCCCCCGTCGCGACGGTCCGCAGCAACGTCGGCGCCGGTGACGCCTCCCTCGCGGGCTTCCTCGCGGCGGGCGGCACCGGCCCGGAGGCGTTGGCTTCGGCCGTCGCCCATGGCGCCGCCGCCGTCCAACTGCCGGGCAGCGTGATGCCGTCGCCCGCGGATCTGGACCCGCGGGCGGTCACCGTGTCCGCCGACATCCCCCTGGACCGTCCCCTCTCGGAGCCCGCCCCATGACCTGTCCCCGTACCTCTCCCCGTACGTCCCCGAACCGTCCCCCACGAAGGAGCCCGCGATGAGCGACATGATCACCGCGGACCTGGTCGACCTCGACCTGGCCGCAGAGACGAAGGAAGCCGCGGCCCGCTCGCTGGCCGAACGCATGGTGGCCCGGGGCCGGGTCACCGACCTGGACGGCTTCCTGGCCGATGTGGCGGCTCGCGAGGCGCAGATGCCGACCGGGCTCGACGGCGGGATCGGCATCCCGCACTGCCGCAGCGAGCATGTCACCGAGCCCACGCTGGCGTTCGGCCGCCCGGCCGAGGGCATCGACTTCGGGGCGCCCGACGGCCCGGCGGACCTGATCTTCCTGATCGCCGCCCCGGCGGGCGCGGACGACGCGCACCTGACGATCCTGTCGGCTCTGGCCCGCCGGCTGATGGACCCGGACTTCACGGCGGCGCTGCGCGCGGCGACGGACCCGGCGGCGACCGCGAGCCTGATCAGCGGCGACACCGCGCCGTCGGCGCCCACGGCGGCGCCGGAGCCGGAGCCGGAAACCGCCGCCCCGGCCGAGGAACCCCCGCCCGCCCCCTTCCGCGTCGTCGCCGTCACCTCCTGCCCCACCGGCATCGCGCACACTTACATGGCCGCCGAGGCACTGGAACAGGCCGGCCAGGCCGAGGGCGTCGAGGTGGTCGTCGAACCACAGGGCTCCGCCGGGTTCACCCGGATTGACCCCGCCGTCATCGCCGCCGCCGACGGCGTGATCTTTGCGCACGACGTACCGGTACGGGAGAAGGAACGCTTCGCTGGCAAGCCCACCGTCGACGTCGGCGTCAAGGCCGGCATCAACCGCCCCGCCGAACTGATCGCCGAGGTCCGCGACAAGGCCGCCCGCGGCGAGACCACGGCCCCCGCCGGCACCGGCTCACCCGTGGACGAGGCGGGCGGCCCCGGCGAGGGATACGGCACCAAGCTGCGCAAGTGGCTGATGTCCGGCGTCAGTTACATGGTCCCGTTCGTTGCGGCGGGCGGCCTCCTCATCGCCCTCGGCTTCGCCATAGGCGGCTACACCATCGACAAGGCGCCCTCCGTCGCCGAGCACTTCGTCTGGACGGACTCCACCAGCTGGGCGGCCCTGCTCTTCCAGGTCGGCGGACTCGCGTTCAGCTTCCTGGTCCCGGTCCTGGCGGGTTACATCGCGTACGGGATGGCCGACCGCCCCGGTCTGGTCCCCGGCTTCGTCGGCGGCTCCATCGCGCTCACCATCAACGCGGGCTTCCTCGGCGGTCTGGCCGCCGGTCTGATCGCCGGTGGCACGGTCATGGCGATCCAACGGGTCAAGGTGCCCGCCGCGCTGCGCGGCATCATGCCGGTCGTCGTCATCCCGCTGATCTCCTCCGCCGTCGTCGGTTTCCTGATGTTCCTGGTGGTCGGCAAGCCGATCGCCGAGTTGCAGAAGGCCCTCACGGACTGGCTGTCCGGGCTCTCCGGCGCCAACGCGATCATCCTCGGCGTCGTCCTCGGTCTGATGATGTGCTTCGACCTGGGCGGACCGCTCAACAAGGTCGCCTACGCCTTCGCGGTCGGCGGCCTCGCCAACCCCAACGACGGCAGCCTGAAGGTGATGGCGGCCGTGATGGCGGCCGGTATGGTCCCGCCGCTCGCCATGGCGCTGGCCACCGTCGTACGCGGCGCCCTCTTCACCCGCACCGAGCGGGAGAACGGCAAGGCCGCGTGGGTGCTCGGCGCCTCGTTCATCACCGAGGGCGCGATCCCGTTCGCCGCCGCCGACCCGCTGCGCGTCATCCCGTCGGCGATGGCGGGCGGCGCGGTCACGGGCGCGCTGTCGATGCTCTTCGAGTGCACCCTGCGGGCCCCGCACGGCGGGATCTTCGTGCTCCCGCTGATCGGCAATCCGGTGCTCTATCTGATCGCGATCCTGGCCGGTACGGCCGTCAGCGCCTCTCTGGTCATCCTGCTCAAGGGCATGGGCAGGCGCGGTGGGAAGGACCCCGACCGGGACGGCGTCCCCGACACGGAGTCCGGGACCGCGCCCAAGGTCCCGGTCACCGTCTGAGCGGTCGCACCCGTCCTGTCATCTCACCCGCGCGCGAAGCTCCATGGCTTCGCGCGCGGCGCTCTGCGCGGCGTACACCTCACACATATGGCGCCCGTCGGGCGTCGCCGTGTGCTCGACCTCCCACAGGCTCGTCTCCGTGCCGTCGAACAGCAGGAACGCGTGCTCGTAGAGCGTGAACCCGGCGTCCTTGCCCTCGACATGGCCGTGCCGGCCGAAGACCTGGGTGATCTGGTGGGCGAAGGCGGCCCGCAGCGGTCCCGCGACCTCCTCGCCCGGTCTGTCCACGTTCTCCGCGCGGCGCAGCACGCGGCGCGCGTGGTCGGCGGAGTTGTCGGGGAGATAGACGCGGGGCAGTGGTGTCAGCGGCGCCGTCAGCAGGCCGCTGAGCAGTTCGAGATCGGCCGCGAGGTCGGACTCGAAGCTGGGATCGAGACTGGCGCCGAGACCCGGTTCGAAACGGGACTCCGCGCGGTCGGGGCGGTGCAGTCGAGAAGCGGCCAGGCGCACCTCGTACTCGTCGGTGTAGAGCTCATGCTGTTCGGCGCCGTCGCGCCCGGTGTTGTGGACCAGCTCCCAAAGGGTGAGGGCGGTGCTGTCGGCAAGCAGGTAGGTATGCCGGTAGGTCTCGCGATGCAGTCCCGCACTGTGGTGCGAGGACCGCAATGAACTGGCGTGCGCCAGAGCGGAGTCGAGCCGCTCGATCACGGCGTCGGGCAGATCGAAGGAGTTGAGTGCCCGACCCAGGAGACGCTCAAGATGCGTCTCGCTTGTCTCATATGGATCGTTCAAGGTGGGTCTCCAGGCCGTCGCCACATGTCACTTGGTGATTGCATAACGTAGCCCCTGGGACTGACATTGCGTCCCAAGTTCGGTAAAACGATTGGGGGCGCGCGAGAAGTTCCCTCACGCCCCCTCAACTCCCTTGCGCCGTCGGTCAGTCCGTGCCGTACAGATCGCGGTACGAGGGGAACGTACCGCCCGGCCCGTCGACACCCTCGGCCACCACCATCGCCCGCACGATCGCCCTGGTCACAGCGTCGGCCCCGGCTGCGAGCAGTTCGTTGAGCGCCAGCGGATTCCCGGTGTCGAGCGTGCGTTCGCCAGTGGCGAGCGTGAAGACCGTGTCGCCGTCGTTGAGCAGATGTACAGGACGGACGGCGCGCGCGATGCCGTCGTGCGCCGTACCCGCGAGCTTCTGCGCCTGTGCCTTGGAGAGGTCGGCGTCGGTCGCCACGACGGCGAGCGTGGTGTTCAGCGGAGGCCGCCCGCCGCGCTCACGCACCTCGGCGAGACGCGCGAGGGCCGCCTCGTGCACACCGGCCGCCGGATAGTCGGGACGGCCCTGGAAGTACCGCCCGTACAGCACCCCCGTCAGCGGATCGACCGCCGAGCCCGCCGCGTTCGCCACGACCAGCGCCGCGACGGTGATCCCGGACGCCAGCAGCACGCTCGCCGTACCCACCCCTCCCTTCAGCTGCCCCACCACGGCCCCGGTCCCGGCACCCACCGCCCCCTCGGCGACCGGTGCCCCCGCTGCCGTACCTGCCGCCGCCTCCACCGCCGCACGGCCCGTGGCGGCGTCGGGGCGGGCCCGCCAGTCGCCACCGCGCCCGAGGTCGAAGACACAGGCGGCCGGTACGACCGGCACCACCTGGGACGGATCGGGCCCGACCCGGACACCCCGCCCCCGCTCCTCCAGCCACGCCATCACCCCGGAGGCGGAGTCGAGCCCGTACGCGCTGCCGCCGGTCAGCACGACCGCCTCGACGCGCCGCACCAGATTCCGCGGATCCAGCGCGTCCGTCTCACGGGTGCCGGGACCACCGCCCCGTACGTCCACGGCGGCGACCGCTCCGCCCTCCGGTGCGAGGACGACCGTTGTACCGGTGAGCGCCCGCTCCCCGGTCACCCGCGCGTGGCCGACCCGGATCCCCGCCACATCCGTCAATGCGTCATTGGTTGCCATGGACCCCATGCGTACCACGTCGGCGAACCCCGCCACGGCGGATCACCCCGTCCGCCACACCCGCCGCCGTACGCTGGACACCATGAGCACCGCCCGCACCCCCGGATCGCGAGACACCGCCACGGAGCCGCCACGCCCGGCCCCGCCCAAGCCGGCACCCCCGAAGCCGGGCCCGCCCAGGCCGCCGCTCGTCTTCGACGACCCGCTGGACCGGCAGTCCTCCGACGACACGGACACCGGATGGGGCGAGCGCCCGGCCGCGAGCGGCGACAGCGCCGCCGACCTGGCCCGCTTCCTCGACGAGAAGCCGCCCCACCACATCTGAGCCCTAGGGAGTGTCGCTCCGGCCCGGCCCGCGCTGCTGAGCCACCAGGGCGTCCCTGATCTCCTTCAGCACCTCCAGCTCGCTCACCTCCAGAACTTCCTCCACCTGCTCCTTGGCGGCCTGCTGCCTGGCTCGCCTGGCCAGATACTTCGCCATGGGCAGGACCATCAGGAAGTACACGACGGCGGCGGTGATCAGGAAGCTGAGCGTCGCGCTGAGCACCGTCCCCCACATGATCGGGATGCCCGACACGACCTCGCCCGCTGCGTTGGTCTCGCACGGGGACTTGAGACATGAGGTGTAGCGGTCCAGGTCTTTGGTGCCGAACGCGCCGACGACCGGATTGATGACCCCCTTCACCAGGGAGTTCACCACGCTGGTGAACGCGGCGCCGATGACCACCGCGACCGCGAGGTCGATCACGTTGCCACGCGTCAGGAAGGCCTTGAAGCCCTCCAGAACGCTCTCCTTCTTGTCGCTCACCAGTGAGCCCTTCCTCGTGTGTGCCATGGGGGCGGCGATCGGGACCGCCAATCGCCTGGACACCATGGGCAACTCGCGCCCCGGCTGTCCAATCCGCCCATGCTTTCGTGTGACCAGTCTGCTCATCAGCACGACGACGGAAAGCTCGGGTCGGCTCAGAGCGGCTCAGCACAGCGTCACCGCCAGCCGGGAGTTCGTGCTCGCCCCCGCCAACTCGGCCGCCACATCACGTGCGACAGTCAGCAGGACCAGCGCGCCACCGTCGGCGGCGCTCTCCAGCGCCTGCGGAACGGACTCCACCAGGACGTCCCTGGCGAGCACCCGTGCGTCCGACTCCGCGCCGCCGGGGGAGTGGGGAGCGGCGATCACATCGACCCGGTCGCCCGGACGCAGCAGCCGGACCGTCGCCACATCCGCGATCCGCACCGGAGCGGTCACCAACTCCACCTTCTCCGCGCCCGGTTGAGCAGCCGCGCCCGCACCGGACGCGCCACCCGCCGCCGCACGGGCGGCGGCTTCGGCGCGCTCCTCAGCTCCGGCCGCGACACCGGGACCGCCCGCACCCGACGCCGCCAACGCGGCGGCCGTCACGGCCAGCCCGGCCGCCATGGCCCGCCTGCGCCGGAGCAGCGCCCTGCGCAGCCGCTGCCCGCCGCCCCGCACCCGCAGCGGATCGAACGCGGGCACCCCGCACGGCGCGGGCGCGGCGGCCACGGACGCGGGCACCGGCACGGGCGGAAGGAACGGAGGATCCGAGGGACGGGTGACGAAGGAACGAGGAAGGGAGCGCGAAAGGGAACGGGGGAGAGAACGGGAAGAGGAACGGGACATGGCAACCACCGCCTGCCGTGAGGAGTTTCTGCTGGTCGCTCCTCACGATCCACGCCCGGCCGAAATCCTGCCGAAGCCTGTGGACAACTACCCGAATGTGAATATCTCGCTCACCCGAACGAGGCCCGCTTCAGACGTTTACGGCAGCTCAAGCCCCGTATCGATACCGTCCAGCGCGTGCGAGCACAGACAGTCCCGCGTCTCCCCGGCCTGGAGCCCGCCCACCGTGTCGAACAGCACCGTGCGCAGCCGGTCCACGTTGGCGGAGAAGACCTTCAGCACCTCCTCGTGCGAGACACCCTCACCCGCCTCGGCACCGGCGTCCAGGTCGGTCACCAGCGTCAACGACGTGTAGCAGAGCCCCAGTTCACGGGCGAGCACGGCCTCGGGGTGACCCGTCATTCCGACCACCGACCAGCCCATCGCCGCGTGCCACCGCGATTCGGCGCGGGTCGAGAAGCGCGGTCCCTCGACGACCACCAGCGTCCCGCCGTCCACCGGCTCCCACTCACGCCCCCGCGCCGCGGCGAGCGCCGCCCTGCGGCCCTCGGGACAGTAGGGGTCGGCGAGCGAGATGTGGACGACCTTCGACGCCCCTCCGCCGGGCAGCTGCACACCGTCGTAGTACGTCTGCGTACGCGCCTTCGTACGGTCCACCAGCTGGTCGGGTACGAGGAGCGTCCCCGGCCCGAACTCCACCCGCAGTCCGCCCACCGCGCACGGGCCGAGCACCTGCCGCACGCCGACGGACCGCAGCGCCCAGAGATTGGCCCGGTAGTTGATGCGGTGCGGTGCGATGTCGTGCGCCCGCCCGTGCCGGGGCAGGAACGCGACGCGCCTTCCCTCGACATCGCCGAGGAACAGCGAGTCGCTGGGCGGTCCATAAGGGGTGTCGACGGTGACCTCGGTCACGTCGTCGAGGAATGAGTAGAGCCCCGAGCCGCCGATGACGCCGATCTCCGCGGTCTCCGAGCCCTGTGCGTTCGCCTTGGTCGCCATGACGATCACCCTAGCCGGGCTCCCAGGGCGCGCGGGGGGCCGGGCGCGGGAACGCCAAGGACCCCGCCGTACCGAACGGCGGGGTCCCGGACAGGAAGAGTCAGGTGATCAGGCGGCGGAGGAACCGCTGGAGCCGGAGCTGCCGCTCGAAGCGCCGGACTTCGAGCCGGAGGAGCCCGAGCCCGACGAGGACGACGAGGAGCCGTTCGACGACGAAGGGGACGAAGCCGACGCCGACTTCGAGTCCGACGACGAAGAGCTGGACGACGAGGACGCCTTGTCGCTCGAACCGCCCGACTCACCCGAGCCGTTCGACGCGCCCGCCTTGGCCGGCGTGCTGCTCGACGACGAGCCGCGACTGTCGTTCCGGTAGAAACCGGAGCCCTTGAAAACGATGCCGACCGCGGAGAACACCTTCTTCAGGCGTCCTCCGCACGCGGGGCACACGGTGAGGGAATCGTCGGTGAATTTCTGCACCGCCTCAAGGCCCTCGCCACAATCGGTGCACTGGTACTGATAGGTCGGCACTTGTTCCTCCTGGCACTCTCACTCAATGAGTGCTAACGACGCTCCATAGTGACGTATTCCGCTGGATCAGTCCACTGCCACCGGCACGCGGTGACCCATTCCACGCGCGACGACGCGCCCCGACGCCTTCGGCGTGAGCCGCGAGCGCAGGGCGACAAGCGTGGCCAGAGCCAGCGCGGTGCCCACCAGAGGCACCACGAATCCGGCGCTCGCGCCATGCGCGTCCGCCAGCTGACCGGCCGCCGACACCGCCCCGGCCTGGCCCAGCGCGACCGCTCCCGTCAGCCAGGTGAAGGCCTCCGTACGAGTCCCCGCGGGGATCAGCGACTCGATCAGGGTGTAGCCGCTGATCAGCGCGGGCGCGATGAACAGCCCGACCAGCAGGCCCAGTCCGGCGAGCAGCGGCACCGAGTGCACGGCCCACAGCCCGGAGGCGGCCAGCGCCAGGCCCAGATAGCCGGTGATCAGTCGGCGGCGGGGGCCGATCTTCCAGGCGACGGCACCGCACGCGATACCGGCGAGCATGTTGCCGGCGGCGAAGACTCCGTACAGAAGACCGTTCGCGCCGGGGTTGCCGATCTCCTCGGCGAAGGCCGAGAGTGAGACCTGCATACCGCCGAAGACCGAGCCGATACCGAGGAAGACCACTGCCAGTACACGTACGCCGGGCACGGACAGCGCGGACACACGCGCGCCCGCCGAACCGTCCGAGTCGCCGGCGCTCCTCCGACCCGCCGCACCGTGCTGCCGTGCGGGCTTCGGCTGCGTGCGCCGCTGCGCGGCGAACAGCAGCCCGCCCACCAGGGTCAGCGCCGCCTCCGCGACCAGCCCTGCCGCCGGATGGACACCGGTGCACAGCGCGGTCGCCAGGACGGGCCCGATGACGAAGGTGAACTCGTCCGTGACGGACTCGAAGGCGGCGGCCGTCGGCAGCAGCCGCGCGCGATCGTCGGAGCCGCCGAGCACAGCCGCCCAGCGGGCCCGCACCATCGGCCCCACCTGCGGCACCGAAGCACCTGTCGGTACGGCGGCGACGGACAGCGCCCACAGGGGCGCGCCCGCCAGCGCGAACGCGGTCAAGGCGGCGACGGACGCCGCGTGCAGCAGCACTCCGGGCAGCAGCACCGCGCGCTGCCCGAACCGGTCGGCGAGCTTGCCGTTCTGCGGCGCGAACAGCGCCATGGAGACGCCGGTGACGGCGGCGACGACGCCCGCGGTGCCGTACGAACCGGAGGTGTACTGGACGAGCAGGACGATGCCGATCGTCAGCATCGCGAAGGGCTGCCGCGCGGCGAAGCCCGGAAGCAGAAACGTCCAGGCGTCCGGCGTACGCAGCAGCTGCCCGTAACCGGGACGGCGAGCGGGGGCCGTTCCCTCGGAGGCGCCGGCGGTGGTGTCGACCGTGTCGGACACGGTCCTTGCCTTTCTGCCGCCTGGTGGCACCCCCGGTGAAGGGCGGGGGCTGCCGAGAGCTGTCCTCTTGCGCGGAACTGCGGTAGATACCCAGGGTCCACTGGAGGGGACACCACGGCCGCCATACGGTCGCGCCAGCTCTGCGTCAGGCAGAGTTGGTCGATCAAGTCAGTGCGTCACGTCCGCTTGACGCGACAGGCACGGACCTCATCGTACCTGGGAAATAGCAGGAAGATCCCGGCCCGTACCTGTGATTGAGGCCTCCGGAGAGCGCGGCCTTCGATTCCCAGGCCGTGCCTCGATCCCCATCCCGTCCCCATCCCCGAGGGGTATCCCCGTCGGGGTCCCCGTCAGCCGAGCCTTCGGCCGACTCCGCTCCCCGGCTTCCCCCGCACCCCCGACTTCCTGGTCGGCCCACCGGCCCCGGCCGCGCCGCCACCGGGCCCACCCGGCCCCCCAGTACCGTTCGTCCCCAGCCAGTCGGCCAGCTTTCCGCCCTGCCCGACGGCCCGCAGCCGCCGCTCGGCCGCGTCCCGTACCGGATCGGTCGCCACCACCAGCAGCTCGTCCCCCCGCCGCAGCACGGTGGACGGCCCCGGCACGAAGCTCTTGTCCTCCCGTACGACCAGCGTGACCGCCGACCCCGGAGGCAGCCGCAGCTCGCCGACCTCCACGCCGTGCATCTTCGACCGGTCCGGGATCGCCACGGACAGCAGATGACCGCGCAGCCGCTCCAGCGGCGCCGACTCGACCCCGAGATCGGCCGCCTCCGAGGGATCGCCGAGGTGCAGGGTCCTGGCCACCCAGGGAAGCGTCGGCCCCTGCACGAGCGTGTAGACGACGACCAGCACGAAGACGATGTTGAAGATCCGGTGGCTGCCCTCGATCTCCGAGACCATCGGGATCGTCGCCATGACGATGGGCACGGCGCCGCGCAGCCCCGCCCATGACATCAGCGCCTTCTCCTGCCAGGGGATCCGGAACGGCGCCAGGCTGACCAGTACGGACAGGGGCCGTGCCACCGCGGTCAGCACCAGGCCCACTATCACCGCGGGCCAGAAGTCGTCACCCAGTTCGTGCGGCGTCACCAGCAGCCCGAGCAGAACGAACATGCCGATCTGCGCGAGCCAGCCAAGACCCTCCGCGAAACCGCGCGTCGCGGGCGCGTGCGGCAGCTTGGAGTTCCCCAGCAGCATCGAGGCCAGGTACACGGCGAGGAATCCGCTGCCGTGGGCCATGGCCCCGGCCGCGTACGCGACGACGGCGATGGCCATGACGGCGATCGGATACAGGCCGGAGGCCGGCAGCGCCACCCGCCGGAGCCCGAAGGCGCCCAGCCAGCCGACCGCGATCCCGATGGCGGCGCCGATGGCCAGTTCCAGGAGGATCTCGCCGACCAGTACGTACCAGTGCTCCACCGGTCCGACGGTCGACAGCGCCACCACCATGATCACCACGGGGGCGTCGTTGAAGCCCGACTCCGCCTCCAGCGCACCCGTCACCCTCGACGGCAGCGGAATCTTCCTCAGTACGGAGAAGACGGCGGCGGCGTCCGTGGACGAGACCACGGCGCCGATGATCAGCGCCTGCCGCCAGTCCAGGCCGACGAGATAGTGCGCGGCGGTCGCGGTGACGCCGACGCTCACCGCGACACCGACCGTCGACAGGGCGACGGCGGCCGGCAACGCGGGTTTGGCCTCTTTCCACTTGGCGCCGAGGCCGCCCTCGGCGAGGATCACGACCAGGGCGGCATAGCCGATCACCTGGGTCAGCTCGGCGTTGTCGAACTTGACATTGAAGATGCCGTCCTGGCCCATGACGACGCCGATCCCGAGGTAGAGCAGCAGGCTGGGCAGCCCGCTCCGGGACGAGATCCTTACCGCGGCGACCGCGATCAGCAGCACGAGCGAGCAGATGAGCAGGAGTTCATTGAGCTGGTGGACAGTCAGCGGCCGATCCTTCCCCTCGCGCACCGGATCGTCTTCCCGGCAGTCGGCACTTCGTTACCTTACCTAATCTTTAACGTTTTCTTGACGCGATCGATCGCCCGTGCGATCGATCGGTGATTTCCTGTGTGATCGTCCGAGGAGTCCCGCCGGGTCATGCTCCTGGTCGTACTAGTGACACCGCGTCGGAACGGGTGAAGCGCTGCGCCTATGGTTGCTGCAGCATTCCAGGACCGCCCTGCCCCTCGAAGGACAGCGATGCCCGCCAACTCAACGCCCCCTGCCACCAAAAAGAAGGGGCGACGCGCCCGCTTTGTCGTGATCGTCCTGGTGCTCGCTCTGGTAGCAGGCGTTGGGTACGGCGCCTACTGGGGCGTCAGTACCGTGCGTGCCTCGCTCCCGCAGACGACCGGCACGATCAAGCTGCCTGGGCTCGACGGCCGGGTCGAGATCAAGCGCGACAGTTACGGCATCCCGCAGATCTACGCGAACACCGACAAGGACCTGTTCCGCGCACAGGGTTACGTCCAGGCGCAGGACCGCTTCTGGGAGATGGACGTCCGGCGCCATATGACCGCGGGCCGGCTCTCCGAGATGTTCGGCAAGGGGCAGGTCGCGACGGACGAATTCCTGCGCACACTCGGCTGGCGGCGGGTGGCACAGGAGGAGTACGACACCAAGCTCTCGGACGAGACGAAGAAGAACCTCCAGTCGTACGCGGACGGTGTCAACGACTACCTCAAGGGCCGCGACGGCAAGGACATCTCCGTCGAGTACGCCGCCCTGGGCTTCACCAACGACTACACGCCCGCGAAGTGGACCCCCGTCGACTCGGTGGCCTGGCTCAAGGCGATGGCGTGGGACCTGCGCTCCAACATGCAGGACGAGATCGACCGTTCGCTGCTCACGAGCAGGATGGACGAGGATCAGATCAAGGACCTGTATCCGGAGTATCCGTACGACAGGAACCAGCCGATCGTCACCGACGGCGCGGTCGACCCGCTCACGGAGGAGTTCGACCCCAAGGCCGAACCCGGCGGCACGACGGGCGACGGTACGGGAACGGGCACAGGTACAGGGACAGGGACAGGGACAGGCGCAGGTACGGGCACCGGTACCGGCACCGACGCGGGCGCCGCCACCCAGGGCCTGGAGTCCCAGCTCGACGCCCTCTCCGGCACCCTCGACGAGATCCCCGCCCTCCTCGGCCCCAGCGGCAGCGGCATCGGGTCCAACTCGTGGGTGGTGTCCGGTCAGTACACGACGACTGGCAAGCCGCTGCTCGCCAACGACCCGCACCTCGCGCCCCAGCTCCCTTCCGTCTGGTACCAGATGGGCCTGCACTGCCGCAGCTTCACCAAGGACTGCCAGTACGACGTCGCCGGCTACACCTTCGCCGGGATGCCGGGCGTCATCATCGGCCACAACAAGGACATCGCCTGGGGCATGACCAACCTCGGCGCCGACGTGACCGACCTCTATCTGGAGAAGGTCGACGGCGACACCTACCAGTACGGGAACGAGCAGAAGAAGTTCACGACCCGTCAGGAAACGATCAAGATCGCCGGGGCCAAGAGCCAGACCATCACGGTCCGTTCCACCAAACCGGTCCGTTCCACCGATCCGGGCCGCCCCGCCGAACCGGGCCGCCCGGTCGTCTCCGACCGCAACGCCGAGCTGCGCAGAGTCGGGGACAAGGCCCCCGTCAACAACGCGGCGCCCGACCGTCGCGACGGCTACGCGGTCTCCCTCCGGTGGACCGCCCTCGATCCGGGCAGATCGATGGACGCGGTCTTCCAGCTCAACAAGGCCAAGGACTTCGCACAGTTCCGCTCGGCGGCCGAGAAGTTCGAGGTCCCTTCCCAGAATCTGATCTACGCGGACACCAAGGCCAACATCGGTTACCAGGCGCCCGGCCGGATCCCGATCCGCGCCAAGGGTGACGGCTCGCTGCCGGCCCCCGGCTGGAACACGGACTACCGGTGGAAGGACTACGTCCCCTTCGACGAGCTTCCTTACGAGGAGAACCCGAAGCGCGGCTACATCGTCACCGCCAACCAGGCCGTCATAGGCGAGGACTACAAGCATCCGCTGACCGAGGACTGGGGTTACGGCGCCCGCAGCCAGCGGATCAACGACCTCGTCAAGTCGAAGATCAAGGACGGCGGCAAGATCTCCATGGACGACATGCGCACCATGCAGACCGACAACCGCAGCGAGATCGCCACGCTCCTCATGCCGTACCTGCTGAAGATCGATGTCTCGGACCCCTCCGTCCGCGAGGCCCAGAAGCTCCTCGAAGGCTGGGACGGCACCCAGGAGCCGGACTCGGCGGCGGCGGCGTACTTCAACGGCGTCTGGCGCAATGTCCTCAAGCTCGCCTTCGGGAACAAGCTTCCCAAGGAGATGCGCGTCGAGGACGAGTGCCTCAACGTGCGCCCCGCCGACAGCACGGGCCCGGTCGACGACCTCGCGGAGCTGGTACGGGAGTGCGGCCAGCGCTCCGCGGACTCGGCGCAGCCCGACGGCGGCGACCGCTGGTTCGAGATCACCCGCAAGATCCTCAAGGACGAGGACAACGAATGGTGGCAGTCCCCGAAGACGCGTACGGAGAAGGCCACGGAGACCCGCGACCAACTCCTGTTGCGCGCCCTCACCGACGCGCGCTGGGAGTTGACCGCCAAGCTCGGCAAGGACGTCTCCACCTGGAGCTGGGGCCGGCTGCACCAGCTGAACCTGGAGAACCAGACCCTTGGTACGGAGGGTCCCGGCATTGTCAAGACCCTGCTCAACCGCGGCCCGTGGAACCTGGGCGGCGGTGAGGCCGCGGTCAACGCCACCGGCTGGAACGCGGCCGGCGGCTACGACGTCATGTGGGTGCCGTCGATGCGGATGGTCGTCAACGTCGACGACTGGGACAAGTCCCGCTGGATCAATCTGACGGGTGCCTCGGGCCACGCGTACAGCGCGAACTACACCGACCAGACCGAGAAGTGGGCCAAGGGGGAGCTGCTCGACTGGTCGTTCAGCAGCAGAGCCGTGGAGGAGAGCACGGGGGACACCCTGACGCTCGCGCCGTAAGGCGCCAAGTCACCAAGGCGCTCTGCCGCCCCGTCGCGCCTCTCACGCGCTCTCGAAGCGCCTGGTCCCGCCCGGAGTCACCACCACGTGCACGGGGCGGTCGTGCGGCTCCTCAGGGACCCGCTCGACCACCTCGTGGTCGTACAGCAGCACCGCGAGTACGGCCCCATCCCCGGCCTCCGCCCCCGCGCCCTCCAGCCGGGCCAGGACCCGGTCGTACGACCCCCCGCCCCGCCCCAGCCGCATCCCGCGCGCGTCCACCGCGAGTCCGGGAAGCAGCACCACCCGCGCCTGAAGCACCGCGCCCACGCCCAGCCGCGCACCGTCCGGCTCCAGCAGCCCGCGCCCCGCGCGCACCAGCCGTTCGGCCCCCTCGTACGCCGCCCAGTCCAGATCGTTGTCCGGCAACAGCACCGGCAGGAGGACCCGCACCCCCCGCTCCCGCAGCGTGTCGAGCAGCGCGCGCGTGCCGGGCTCGCCTCCTACGGAGACGTACGCGGCGACGGTGCCGGCCCCCGCGATCTCGGGAAGGTCCAAAGCCCGCCGGGCGAGAACCGCCGAGGCGGCCTTGACGTCCTTCTCGGACAGCAGACGCCGGGCGGCAAGGAGTTCCCGCCGCAGTGCGGGTTTTCCTGACATGTCGTTGCTCACCGAACTTCGCAAATCTCTCGAATGTGTATGTATAGAGAGAAAGTTAACCGGAGCCACATCTTCCCCTCATCTGTGGCGGATAGGGTGCTCGGCATGACTCAGTCGCCCCCCAGGATCAGCAAGGCTGTCATCCCCGCCGCAGGCCTCGGCACACGGTTCCTGCCTGTCACCAAGGCCACTCCCAAAGAGATGCTGCCGGTCGTGGACAAGCCCGCGATCCAGTACGTGGTCGAGGAAGCCGTGATGGCAGGGCTCTCCGACGTTCTCATGGTCACCGGACGCAACAAGCGTCCCCTGGAAGACCACTTCGACCGCAACTACGAGCTGGAGGAGGCGCTCACCCGCAAGGGAGACACCGAACGCCTCGCCAAGGTGCAGGAGTCCAGCGACCTCGCCACGATGCACTACGTGCGGCAGGGCGACCCCAAGGGCCTCGGCCACGCCGTCCTGTGCGCCGCCCCGCACGTCGGCGACCAGCCCTTCGCGGTGCTCCTCGGCGACGACCTGATCGACCCGCGCGACCCGCTGCTGTCCCGCATGGTCGAGATCCAGGAGCGCGAGGGCGGCAGCGTCATCGCCCTGATGGAGGTCGAGCCCGACCAGATCCATCTCTACGGATGTGCCGCCGTCGAGCCCACCGCCTACGGCGACGTGGTCAAGGTGCACGACCTGGTCGAGAAGCCCGACGCGGCGGACGCCCCCAGCAACTACGCCATCATCGGCCGTTACGTCCTGGACCCCGCCGTCTTCGGGATACTGCGCGAGACCGAGCCCGGCCGGGGTGGTGAGATCCAGCTCACTGACGCGCTCCAGCAGCTGTCCGCCGACGAGAAGGTCGGCGGCCCGGTCCACGGCGTCGTCTTCAAGGGACGCCGCTATGACACGGGTGACCGTGGCGACTATCTGCGTGCCATTGTCAGACTCGCGTGCGAACGTGAAGACCTGGGACCGGACTTCCGGACCTGGCTGCGCAGTTACGTCAACGAGGAGATGTAGGACCTTGAGCAGTACGGCGACACCGGCAACGGCGCCCGTCTCGGGCCGAGGGCGGCTCTGGACGGTGGACGAGCACCTGGCGGACATCCTCGCCACGGTCCGCCCGCTCGACCCGATCGAGCTGCAACTGCCCGACGCCCAGGGCTGCGTCCTCGTCGAGGACGTCACGGTGCCGGTCGCCCTGCCGCCGTTCGACAACAGCTCCATGGACGGCTACGCGGTCCGTACGGCCGACGTGTCCGGCGCCGACGAGGAGTTCCCGGCCGTCCTGACCGTCATCGGCGATGTCGCGGCGGGCGGCGAGTCCCTGCCCCGCGTCGGCCCCGGCCAGGCCGCCCGGATTATGACCGGCGCGCCGCTCCCGCCGGGCGCCGAGGCCGTCGTCCCGGTCGAGTGGACCGACGGCGGTACGGGCGGCGGAGCCGCCACCTCCATGCGACCGGCCGGCTCCGCGCCCGAGGGCGCCAGCGGCGAGGTCCGGGTGTACCGCTCGGTGGAGGCCCGCGCCCACGTCCGCGCGCGCGGCAGCGACGTCCAGGCCGGGGACCTCGCCCTGGAGGCCGGCACGGTCCTCGGCCCACCCCAGATCGGCCTGCTGTCCGCCATCGGCCGCTCCACCGTCCGGGTGCACCCGCGCCCGCGCGTGGTCGTCCTGTCGACCGGCAGCGAACTGGTGCAGCCGGGTGAGGCGTTGGGCCAGGGCCAGATCTACGACTCCAACAGCTTCGCGCTCACCGCCGCCGCGCGCGACGCGGGCGCCATCGCCTACCGGGTCGGCGCGGTCACCGACGACGCGGACACCCTGCGGGCCACCATCGAGGACCAGTTGATCCGCGCGGACGTGATCGTGACGACCGGCGGTGTCAGCGTCGGGGCGTACGACGTGGTCAAGGAGGCGCTGTCCTCCGTAGGAGACGAGGACGAGCCGGGCAGCGGCATCGACTTCCGCACGCTCGCGATGCAGCCGGGCAAGCCCCAGGGCTTCGGCTCGATCGGCCCCGAGCACACTCCGCTGCTCGCGCTCCCCGGCAATCCCGTCTCGTCGTACGTCTCCTTCGAGTTGTTCGTACGGCCCGCGATCCGCGCGCTCATGGGCCGCCAGGACGTCCACCGCCCGACGGTGCGCGCGACCCTGAAGTCCGACCAGGCGCTGAGGTCCCCGGCCGGCCGGCGCCAGTTCCTGCGCGGTACGTACGACGCGGAGGCGGGCTCGGCCGTCCCCGTCGGCGGCGCCGGCTCCCATCTCGTCGCCGCCCTCGCCCATGCCGACGCGCTGATCGTGGTCCCCGAGGAGGCCACGTCGGTGGAGCCCGGAAGCGAGGTCGACGTGGTGCTGCTCGGCTGACGGCCGCCCGGTGGCGGTAGCGTGTCCTGCCTAACAGGCCCCGCCGGGCCCGGACCGGGAGCGCCACAGCGATGACTGCGTTTTCCCGGGGGGAGACCCCCGGACCTTCTCGACCAGGCCGACTGACGCATATCGACGAGGCGGGCGCGGCCCGCATGGTCGACGTCTCCGCCAAGGAGGTCACCGCGCGCACGGCGAGCGCGAGCGGCCGCGTGCTGGTGTCGCCGCGCGTCGTCGAACTGCTGCGGGGCGAGGGGATGCCCAAGGGCGACGCCCTGGCCACCGCCCGTATCGCGGGCATCATGGGCGCGAAACGGACCCCGGACCTGATCCCGCTCTGCCATCCGCTGGCGGTCTCGGGTGTCACGATCGATCTCGCCGTCACGGACGACGCGGTGGAGGTCCTGGCCACGGTGAAGACCACGGACCGCACGGGCGTCGAGATGGAGGCCCTGACCGCGGTCACGGTCGCGGCGCTGACGCTGGTCGACATGGTCAAGGCCGTCGACAAGGGCGCGGTCATCACGGACGTACGGGTCGAGGAGAAGACCGGCGGAAAGTCGGGCCACTGGTCCCGCCGGACACCGGAGAGGGGCACGGCATGACGGATCCCGCCACGAACGGCATGACCGATCCCGCCACCACCGCCACCGCCACCGCCACCGCCGGGGCCGCGGCCCCGGCGCCGCGCGCACGGGAGCCGTACCGCGCGCTGGTGGTCACCGCTTCCAACCGCGCGGCGGCCGGCGTGTACGCGGACACCGGAGGCCCGATCATCGCCAACGCCCTCGCCGAGTTGGGCTTCTCGGTCCAGGGACCGCTGGTCGTGCCCGACGGCGACCCGGTCGAGCGGGCCCTGCGTGACGGGGTGGCCGCCTCGTACGCCGTCATCCTGACCACCGGCGGCACCGGCGTCTCGCCCACCGACCGCACCCCCGAGGCCACCCGCCGCGTCCTGGACCGCGAGATCCCCGGCATCCCCGAGGCGATCCGTGCTGAGGGCGCCCGCAAGGTCCCCACCGCCGCGCTCTCGCGCGGCCTCGCGGGCGTCGCGGGCCGGACCCTGATCGTGAATCTGCCCGGCTCCTCCGGCGGTGTACGGGACGGGCTCGCCGTCCTCGACCGGCTGCTCGTCCACGCCGTCGACCAGATCCACGGCGGCGATCACCCCCGTACCGACGGATGACCCCCTTCTGGCCCGTGGCACTGGTGGACGGCGACGTGGTCCTCCGCCCCATAAAGCTGCGCGACCAGCGGGCCTGGCGCGAGGTGAACCGGCGCAACCGCGAGTGGCTGCGTCCCTGGGAGGCGACGATCCCGCCGCCGCCCCCCGGCGCCCCACTCGCCCAGCGCCCGACGTACCGGCAGATGGTCCGCCATCTGCGGGCCGAGGCGAACGCCGGGCGGATGCTGCCGTTCGTCATCGAGTACCAGGGGCGCTTGGTCGGCCAGTTGACGGTGGCGGGCATCACCTGGGGCTCCATGTGCTCGGGGCACGTCGGCTACTGGGTGGACCGCGACGTCGCGGGGCGCGGCGTCATGCCGACGGCTGTGGCACTCGCCGTCGACCACTGTTTCCGTATGGCGGGGATGCACCGGATCGAGGTCTGTATTCGCCCCGAGAACGGGCCGAGCCGCCGGGTCGTGGAGAAACTCGGATTCCGTGAGGAAGGCACCCGGCCCCGCTATCTGCACATCGACGGGGCCTGGCGGGACCATCTCGTTTTCGCGCTCACGGCCGAGGAAGTGCCGGAGGGACTTCTGCACCGCTGGCACCAGGCGCGACCTGGTACGCCACATAAATAAAACATTCGTTCGAAATTGATCGCGACCCGACCATCAAGCGATCCGAACAATCACAAAAAAAGTCCGTGATATCAGCCAGATCGTGCGACACACCGGCTCAATTGGCGGATCCCCTCGCGCGAACACCTCTACGGTGTGAACCGTGAGCAGCAGCGGCCTCATCTACGCAGTCATCGTCGGGGCCTGGGCCGCCTACTTGGTACCGATGTGGCTCCGCAGACAGGACGAGCTCAACGAAGCCCGTCCGACTGAACGCTTCAGCACCGCCATCCGGCTGCTGTCCGGACGCGCGGCCATGGAGCGCCGGTACGCCAAGGAGTTGCAGGACCGCACGACCGAGGAGGCCGGGCCCGACGGTGAACCGGACGCCGCGGCGGAGCCGACAAGCTCCGTCGACGTCCGGTCCTTCTCCGCGCCCGCGGCCCGTACGGAAGCCCGCCTGGAGATCCCGGCACCGACACCAGCCCCGGCACCGTCGCCCGCGCCGGCCCGCCCGGCTCCCGAACGGCGCGCGCGCCCCTCCGGCGCCGCGGCCGAACGTGCCCGCCGCGCCCAGCGTTCGCAGGTCCTCGCACGCCGCCGGCGCACCACCGTCGTCCTCTTCCTCGCCTTCACGATCGGCGCGATCGTCGCCGGCGTCCAAGGGCTCGCCTTCCTGTGGGCGCCCGGCGTCCCCGCCGTACTCCTCAGCGTGTACATCGTGCATCTGCGCGCCCAGGAACGGCGCCGCTTCGTCTTCACCATGGACCGCCGCAGGGCCGAGATCGCCGCGCAGCGCCTGCGCGAGAACCGCCCCCGCCGCCATCAGAAGGCCTCGGCCCCGGCCGAGTCGGACGAGGAGCCCGAACCGCGCCCCGCCCCGGAACCGGCCCCGACGGTCTCCCCGCAGGAGGCCGGCCGCCGCGCCCTGGTCGAGCAGACGGACCACGCGGAGTGGGTCGACCAGCAACGCGAGCGCGGCCCGGCCCGCGGCGACAGCTGGGAGCCGGTCCCGGTTCCCCTCCCGACGTACGTGACGGCCCCGGTCGCCCCACGCGCCACGGGCGGCGTGAACGTCAGCGACCCGGAGACCTGGAGCGCGGCCCGCTCCTCCACGGCGGAACCGACCCCGACGGAACCGACGGCCCCCGAGCCCCGCGCCCAACGCCACACGCCACCGCCCCCACGCCGCTCGCGCGACCGCGGCCGGACCCCGCTCTTCGACCAGTTCGACGAGGACGACCGCCCCCGCGCCGCCAACGAGTGACCAGCGAGGAACGGATTTCCAAGCAGCCCGAAGGGGGTGCTAAAGTTTCATTCGTCGCAAGGGCCTGTGGCGCAGTCTGGTAGCGCACCTCGTTCGCATCGAGGGGGTCTGGGGTTCAAATCCCCACAGGTCCACCGCGCGGCCGTTCACGAGTCAGCTCGTAGGCGGTTCAGGAGTCCCGTCCGATCACTTTGATCGGGCGGGATTTCGTCGTTTCTGGGGCTCGTCGGGAGATCTGGCCGCATGGGTCGGGGTGGCTCGATGGGGGCCGTGCTGCCGATTGCGAGGGTGCGGGTATGGCTGCGCACGCCGTCCCGGAGAAGGAGCGGCGTGCCCTGCGGGCGGACGGCGCTACTTCGCGGACACGGCCTAGTGGAAGCGATCCGGGCGGCAACCTGACAGAGTCGGCTCAACGGTTCCGTCGACCAACTCCCGTGCGACCAGGCGGCCCACGGCCGCGGCGAGCGTGACCGCCGCGTGCATCACTGCCACGTAGAGGCCGGGGACCTCGGCGACCGGGCCGACGATCGGCTCACCGTCGACCGGCATTGGACGCACTCCGAGTCGGGTGCTGAGCAGCTCGACGCTCCCGGCGCCATGGAATGTGGACCGGACGGCGGCAAGGGTCCGTTCGGGCGAGTCCGCGGCGGCGATCAGCCGGTCCGCGGCGACCTGCCGAAGATCGAAGTCCTCGGTGTTGACCACGGTGCGGACCAGACCGGCCGGGGCGCTGAGCCGGAACAGCGGAGACGGCGACGGTTCGACCGGGACGCGCACACCGAGCGGCGCGCCCAGCGCGGCCGTGGCAACTCCGGCCGCCAGCACCACCGTCGCACCGGAGAGGGGTCCTGCTGCCGTCTCGACCCCGGCGATCCGGCCCGCTGTATCCCGGCGGACCGCGGTAACCGGCGTGTCCAGATGTACCCGGGCTCCATGGGTGCGAGCGCCCGCGACCAGCCGCTCGGTCACGCCCACCGAGTCAACAGCGCCGTCCCCCGGCGCCCAGACAGCCCACTCCGGAGGCTGCCGAAGGTTGGGTTCGAGCGTCGCCACGGTGGCCGCATCCACGATCGTCTGCCCGGGCCCGGCGTCCGGCGCACTGTCCTGCCTGTTCCAGCTCAGCGAGCCGGACCAGGTCACCGGGAGTCCCGGCAACTCGGCCCCGAGCCGGTGGTACTCCGCCGTTGCACTGGCCCGCAGCCCGGCGGCCGGAACTGTGAGCACGCCGGACGATCCGATCCAGGCGAATGAGTCCGCCGTCACACCGGCGCCTGGCCGCCCGGCGTCGACCAACGTCACGTTGGCGCCCGCCCGGGCGGCGTGATAGGCCACCGATGCGCCGACAATGCCTGCGCCGACGACGACCAAGTCCCTACTCACCGATGGTCTCAACATGTTCACGACCCTAGTGTCCGCCCGCGCGGACTGGTGGGCCTTTTTTCCTCCTGAACACCCCACCGCGCGGCTGTTCTTGAGTCAGCTCAGGGGTTTGAGGACGTCGTGCCGGTCCTGGCGAGAAGGGCATACTCCACGGCATGGCGACTTACGACAGCATCGGTGCGACCTACGCCTCCACCCGCCGCCCGGACCCACGAATCGCCGCCAGGATCCATCAAGCTCTCGACGGTGCTGCCACCGTGATCAACGTAGGAGCAGGCACCGGCTCCTACGAACCGTCGCAAACGGTGCTCGCCGTTGAACCCAGCTCAGTGATGATCGCCCAGCGCCCGGCCGGATCCGCACCGGCCCTGGAAGCATCCGCGGAGTCGATCCCCCTCGCTGACGACTCGGCCGATGCCGTGATCGCCCTCCTGACCGTGCACCACTGGAGCGACCTGGAAGCCGGCATCGGCGAACTCCTCCGCATCGCCCGGCAGCGGGTCGTCGTCCTCACCTTCGACCCCGACATCAACCACAGGTTCTGGCTGCTGGAGGAGTACCTGCCCGAAGCAGCCGCGTTCGACGAAACACGAGCCCTCGCGATCGACCGCCTGGCCACGCTGTTGGGAGGCGCCCGCGTCGAAGACGTCCCCGTCCCGCACGACTGCACCGACGGATTCCTGGCCGCCTTCTGGCGCCGACCCGCGGCATACCTCGACCCGGAGGTGCGGGCCGGTATCTCCCTGTTCGCCCAGACCAGCGACGAAGCCCTCCAGCCAGGCCTGGCCCGGCTCTCCGACGACCTGTCCTCCGGACGGTGGCACCAACACCATGCGGACCTGCTCGACCGCGAAACACTCGATGCCGGCTACCGCCTCCTCGTAGCCGACCTGTAGCCGGGAAACCAACTGTCAGGACTCCGCCGGCGCGGGGCCGCCGGGCCAGAGCCGGCAGGAGACGGCCACCACCAGTGGCCACACGGCCTGGACGAAGGTGACCACCCGCTCCGCGACCCCCGGCGCCTTCCCGTTCCGCAGCTCCAGCACGAACCACAACGCGCACCCGCACATCAGCGCGCTCGCGATGACCGCCACCTTGAACCGAAGCCCCCACGGCACAGCTCGCCTGCGCCTCGCGGCCAGAGCGGGCCACACCGCGAGCAGCACGAAGCCGACAGCCGCGACCACCCCGTGTGCCAGCGTCCCACCACTGGTGGGCGCGGGCACCAGCGTCAGCGTCATCGCGGCCACCCCGCCGCCGGCCAGGGCGAACCGCCCGGCCAACGCGGCCTCTCGCAGTCCGTGCGCCGTGGCGACGTAGCACGTCCCCAGCACGAGCATTATTCCCGTCATCAGCCAGTAGCCGCGGGCACCGTAGGACGCCAGCACGCTGATGGTGTCCACCGTGGGGTTGTAGCGCGGTCCTTGCAGCCGCTGCGCAATCAGCCAGGCACCGACCAGAAGTAGAGGGGCGCCCCCCGAAGAGAGCAGGACCCACCAGGGGGCACGTCGCATCAGACCACCGTAAACAGCGCCCGCCCGCTCTTGCCGGTGACACACACTCAGCGGACGGGCGCTTCCCCGTCCTGGCGGAAAGCTGAACCACTCCCTCCGCCGCTCCGTGCCCCCTGTACGAGATCCGCGGCTCAGGCCGCCATTCCCACAGGAGAGCTCCCATGGCCACGGCGTCCCCACAACAGCCTGAACCGCAGCCTGAACCGCAGACGGCGGCGAGCGGCGGACCCGCGGGCAAGGACAACTGGATCGCGCGCATGGCGCTGCGCTTCACCGCGTTCACCGAGAAGTGGCTGCCCGACGCCCTCGGCTTCGTCCTCGTCGGTACGTTCGCGGTCTTCGCGATCGGACTGGCCACCGGGGAGGGGCTGTACGGGCGTCCCGACGATCCCGCCGACACCACCGGGTTCGGGCTGGTGGACGCGTGGGGGCAGGGGTTCTGGTCGCTCATCACCTTCACGCTCCAGATGGCGATGATCATTATCGCCGGGTACGCGGTCGCGGTCTCCCCGCCGATGAGCCGGCTGATAGCCAGAATCGCGCGCGTGCCCCGTACCCCACGCGGCGCCATCGCGTTCACGGCCGCCGTCGCCATGGTGACCGCGTACCTCAACTGGGCGTTCAGCCTCATCTTCACGGCGATCCTCGCCAAGGAGATCGCCCGCCGGATCCAGGGCGTGGACTACCGGGCGCTCGGCGCGATGGCATTCCTCGGGCTCGGGACCGTCTGGGCGCAGGGGCTGTCCGGTTCCGCCGCGCTCCAGGTCGCCAGTGAGGCGTCGAGTCCGCCCGCGGTCCAGGAGGTCATCGCGGACGGGCGCGGCAGCGGGCTCATCCCGCTCACCGAGACCATCTTCCTGTGGCAGGGCATGGTCGCCACGGCGATCATCTTCGTGATCGCGGTCGTCATGGCCTGGTTCCTGGCTCCGTCCCCCGAGCGGGCGAAGACCGCGGAGCAGCTCGGCATCGAGCTGGGGCCGAGCGTCGCCGAGAAGCGGGAGCAGACCCGGCGCGGCCGGCCGGGGGAGTGGATCGAGTACAGCCCCGTCTTCGCGATCCTGCTGTTCGCGCTCGGCGTCTGGTATCTCGTACGGCACTTCGCCCTCGCCGAGGGCGACCCGCTCAACGCGCTCGACCTCAACACCGTCAACCTGATCCTGATCCTGCTGGCCCTCATCCTGCACTGGCGCCCCGTCCGTCTCGCCCAGGCGGTCAAGGAAGGCACCCCGGCCGCCTCCGGCGTGCTCCTCCAATTCCCCCTCTACGGCGGCATCTTCGGGATGATCGCCTTCACCGGGCTGAGCAAGACCATCGCCGGCTGGCTGGTCTCGGTGTCGAACGAGTTCTTCTATCCGGCCTTCATCGGGATCTACAGCATGGTGCTGGGCGTCTTCGTGCCCAGCGGCGGCAGCAAGTGGGTGATCGAGGCGCCGTACGTCCTGGAGGCGGCCAACCAGCTCCAGGTGAACCAGGGCTGGATGGTCGTCGTGTACGACCTCGGCGAGGCCAGCGCCAATCTGCTCCAGCCGTTCTGGATGCTGCCCACGCTGACGATCCTCGGCCTCAAGGCGCGCGACATCATGGGCTACACCTTCGCCATGTTCCTCGCCTGTTTCCCCGCGGTGCTGATCCTGGTGACCCTTTTCGCCCGTACGCTTCCCTTCCCGTAGGGAAGAAGGACGGACCATGGCGCGAAGGAGCGGCTGACGTGCGGCGTATCGACGTGGCGGAGCGACGGGCACGGCTGGGCGTACGGCATCGGCTGGCCGTGGCCGCCCGCGCGGACGGCCCCGTCGAGGTGGCACGCGCCCTCGTCGCGCTGCACAGCACCGACCCGTCCTCCGTGTACGTCGCCACATGGACGCGGACGAACGGCGGTTCGGTACGGGACGTGGAACGCGCCCTGTACGAGGACCGCACCCTCATCCGGCTCCTCGGTATGCGCCGTACCGTCTTCGTCACCTCCCTCGACGTGGCCCCGGTGATGCAGGCCGCCTGCTCGCACGCGGTGGCCGCGCGCGAACGCCGCAAGCTCCTCGGGTTCCTGGCGGCGTCGGGGGTCGCGGACGACGAGGCGGGCGTACGGGAGTGGCTGGCCGGGACGGAGGACGTCGCCGTGCGCGCGCTCGCCGCGCGCGGCGAGTCCACGGCAACCGAACTCGCGGGCGACGACGCCCGCCTCAGTACGGAGGTGGTGCTCTCGCCCGGCAAGCACTACGAGGGCACCCAGAAGGTCGCGAGCAGACTGCTGCTCCTGCTCGCCGCCGAGGGCCGGGTCGTACGCGGCCGGCCCCGCGGCTCATGGACCTCGCACCAGTACCGCTGGGCGCCGCTGACCGACTGGTTCCCCGGCGGCCTCGTGCACTGGGACACCCACCGCGCGGAGGAGGAGCTGGCCCGGCGCTGGCTGCGGGCGTTCGGACCGGCCACGGCGGACGATCTGCGCTGGTGGGCGGGGTGGACGAAGACGCAGGTGAAGCGGGTGCTGTCGGTACTGAAGCCGGTCGAGGCCGATCTCGGCGGCGCGACGGGTCTGCTCCTGCCCGACGACCTGGAGCCCACCGCGCCACCGGAGCCATGGGCCGCGCTGCTGCCGGCGCTCGACTCCACGCCGATGGGCTGGCACGAACGCGACTGGTTCCTCGGCGAACACGGCCCACGCCTCTTCGACAAGGCCGGGAACATCGGCCCCTCCCTGTGGTGGGACGGCCGCGTCGTCGGCGGCTGGGCGCAGGACAGGAGCGGCGAGATCGTGTGCCGCTTCCTGGAGGACGTCGGCGCGGACGCGGAGGCGGCGGTACGGCACGAGGCGGAGCGCCTCGCCGTCCCCCTGGGCGAGGTCAGGCTGAGCGCCCGCACACGGGGCCGCACCTGGCTGGAGGACGAACTGGCGGGCACCGCCGCGTAACGGCGTACGCCCGCCCGGTCCCTACCGGCCTCCCGCGAACGCGCACGGCATCGAACGGACCCGGTTGTCGAAGTTCGACGGCACCAGCACCGGCGCGCCCACCGCGCGCAGTTCGGGTGATCTGGTCAGCAACTCCCGGAAGAGCGCCTTCATTTCCCGCTTCGCCAGGAACGTGCCCAGGCAGTAGTGCGGCCCACCGCCCCCGTACCCCACATGCGGGTTGGGGTCGCGGGTGATGTCGAAGCGGTCGGGGTCGGTGAAGACCGACTCGTCGCGGTTGGCGGAGGCGTAGAACAGCACCACCCGCTGGCCCCGCCGGAAGTCATGACCGTTCATCCGGTGGTCCTGGGTGAGCCTGCGCCGGAACTGGATGATCGGCGTCGAGTGGCGCACGATCTCCTCGACGGCGCCGTCCGCGTACCGGTCGAAGTCATCGAGGAGCAGGGCCCGTTGGTCGGGATGGTCGGTCAGCAGGGACAGCCCGTGCGCGATCGCGTTACGTGTGGTCTCCACCCCGGCGACCATCAGCAGTGAGAAGAACGAACCGAGTTGGCGCCCGTTCAGCGACTGGCCGTCGATATCGGCGTTCACGAGCGCGGAGATGAGATCCCCGGTCGGATTCCTGCGCCGTTGCCGCCCGAGGTCCGCGACCATTCCCTGCATGGACGCCAGTGCGCGAAGTCCCTTTCCGGGGATCCGAATTCGCTGCCGTACCGTACGCGCGACGCCTGTTTCGACGGACGCCCGATTCACCTGCGCGAGGATCGACGGGCGCTCCTTCTCGGGGATTCCCATCAGATTGCAGATGACTTCGAACGGCATACGTGACGCGACCGTCGTGACGAAATCCGCCGGCCGCTCCCTGAGCATGTCATCCACAATGCGGGTCGCCACCGAGCGGACATCCTCCTCCGTCGCGGCCAGAATGCGGGGCGTGAAAGCACGGGAAACGATACGGCGCAGCTGCGTGTGCTGCGGCTCGTCGAGATTCACCAGGGACTCCCCGAACAGCGCCCGCACCCAGCGGGCCGGCTCAGGGGTCGTGACGCCGGGCGCGCTGCCGAACACCTGTGCGTTACGGCTGGCCTCCACCACGTCCGCGTGCCTGACCAGTGCGTAGAACCCGCGCTCCGGCCGCAGTCGGCCACCCGGCCGCTCCACGAAGTACCGCGGCGCCCCGGCGGCGCGGAGCCGGGCGAAACCCGCCAGCCTTTCGGAATGCGGCAGTTGCCAGAACGAGGGGTCGGCGAGATTCGGTGTCTGCGGCAGTGTCGGTGTCGGCGTCATTTTTCATTCCTTCCGTGGATTTTGAGCTTCCCACGGCCGACAAGGCATCAGCGTGCGCCGGACACACGGCAGATGGGGGTATCCATGAACCCCTGTCGCACGGGAAGACGAATACTCCGCCACTCGGGTGACGCGAACTCACCTACGGCCCCCACGGGCCGCTACTGTGCCGAAGCATGACCTCTACCAACACCGAGCAGGGAAGAACGCAATACGCCCCCCTGCTCGGCACCCTCACGGTAATTCCCTGGACCAGCGAGCCCTCCGACGGCGAGCGCAACCCGCCTTTCCTGCTGGCCTATTCACTGGGCGACGGCCGCGACGGCCCGGAGGCCGGGGGAGAGGCGATGCACGCCGTCATCAAGGAGGTCGGTCTCAGGACCGGCGCCGGTCTGATCGATGTGGGCCAGTCGCCGGGCGTCCCGATCACGCTGCTGGTGCAGGCCGGGCGGGCCGTACTGACCATGCCGTATCTCAAGGCCCAGTGCGCCGTTCCGCCGGAGTGGGAGGAGGACGCGCGCGAGACCGGCGCGGTGTACTTCATCATCGCCACCCAGCCGTGGCCCGAGGGCACGCCCGGCAAGCCGGTGAGCGAGGAGGCGCTGCGCGCCTTCGTCGGCGACGAGACCGTGCTGACCGGCGCCGCCCACTGCCTGGTGCCGGTGAGCAGCCTGCGCGGCTGAGCGCGGCGGCGGCGGTACAACGCCGGGGGCCGCCCTGGGCGCCCGCGTCACCGACCGCCGTGGCCGGGCCCGCCGTTCGCGGGGACCGTACGCCCCGCCGCGCCCCACTCCCGCACCAGAGCGCTGTAGATGGGAGTGGGGATCGGCGCGGCGGTGGGTGGAGGCGGGGTCGGCGGAGGGGGCGGGGGAACCGCTTCGGCACGGAGCTCGGACACCGCTGAGAGGCGCTGCCAACGGGGTGCACGGACGGAGTTCATGCTCTGGCAACGCCGCACTTGACTCCGGAGTCACTGTGCCCGGCGTGTCGAGGGGGACAGCTGAAACGCTACTTCGAATGCCTGACCGGACCGGTGGAGTGGACACCATGGCAACAGCATTGACCGACAACGCGTCGTCGTCCGACGCGGACAAGTACACGGACAACTACACGGACAGGTACGAGGACGAGCCCCGGCGGCACGGGCCGCGGCCCCTCGGGGCGGGGCGGGTGCTGGCGTGGCTGCTGGTGGTGACGGGTGCGGCGGGTGTGCTGGCGTCGTGGGTGATCACGATCGACAAGTTCAAGCTGCTGGAGGATCCGGGTTTCACGCCGGGATGCAGTCTGAACCCGGTGGTGTCCTGCGGGAACATCATGACCAGCGACCAGGCGTCGGCCTTCGGCTTCCCGAACCCGATGCTGGGTCTGGTGACGTACGCGGTCGTGATGTGCGTCGGCGCGGGGCTGCTCGCGGGGGCGCGGTACCGCCGGTGGTTCTGGCTGGGGCTCAACGCCGGAATGCTGTTCGGTGTCGGCTTCTGCACCTGGCTGCAGTACCAGTCGCTCTACAACATCAGCTCGCTCTGCCTCTGGTGCTCGCTCGCCTGGGTCGCCACGATCGTCATGTTCTGCTACGTCACCACGCACAACATCAAGCACCGCATCCTGCCCGCGCCCGCCGGCCTGCGCACCGTGCTGGGGGAGTTCCACTGGGTGGTGCCGGTGCTGTGGATCGGGACCATCGGGATGCTCATCCTCACCCGCTGGTGGGACTTCTGGACCAGCTGAGCCCACGTACGGCGAAGCGGCACGGAAGCCGAAGCGGCCACACGGAGCCCGCACCCGCGTGCGATGACTCCGTGCGGCCGCCGGTAGTTACGGGAGTGGTGGCCGTCTTTTTAGGGGGCTACTTGCCGAGCGGGAGCCCGCCGAGCATCGCGCTGCCCTTGGCGGTCTTGCCCTTTCCGCCCTTGCCACCCTTTCCGTCCTTGCCGCCGCCGGTCAGGCCCTTCGCCACGTCGCCCACGCTCTTGACGAGCGAGCCGTCGTTCGTGGGGTCCAGCGCGTTCGTCTTCACCACCCGGGCGTCGAGCGACTCCTGGTTGGTCACCGTCTGAGCAGTGTCGCCCAGTCCGCCGTTCAGGCTCATCGGGAGATTGTCGGCGGCGAACGCGGGAGCGGCGGCACCCAGCGCCATCACGGAACCGGCGACGACCGCGGCGACCTTCAGGGGCTTCAACGGCTTCATGGTGAATCCTTCTTTCAACGGTGGTTCTCGCTTGCCTGGCCTCGTCCTCAGTAACGATCTCCAGCCGCGCCGGACACGACGAACGGCCGTACAGGCCCCGTGTTGACGGGACCGGTACGGCCGCTGCGACGTACGCGGTGCTACGGGAGCTTCGGCGTCGACGGCACGCCCGGAAGCTCCGGAGCCGGCGCGGGAGCCTCGGCGCCCGGCTGCTTCGGCAGCTCGGGCATACCCGGCAGGTTCGGAGCCGGCAGGCTGCCGTTCATGACGAGTGCCGCGGCGAGGTTGACCAGCGAGGTCACGACGGCCTTCGACTGAGTGGCGACGGCGTTCGTGTCCTTGGTGCCCGTCGCCTTGAGCAGCGCGTTCGTCGCCTTCCGTACGGAGACGACAGCCTCGGCCGTCATGTCGGCCGCGGCCTGGGTCTGGGCCTGGGCCTGGTTGTCGGCGCCCACGGCGTTGACGGGGTTGGCGTTGCCCGCGGTGCCCTCGGGCTTGGCGGGGTTGGCCGGGTTGGCGGGCTTGGCCGGGTTGGCCGGGTTGGCGGGCTTCGCCTGGATGGTCTTCTGCACGGCGTCCAGCGCCTTGTTGATGGCCGCCCGGTGCTTCTGGGCGTCCGCGGCGGAGATCTGACCGTTGTCGGCCGCCTGGACCGCCGTGAGCAGCTCGGTGACCGGAGCGAGGGCGTCGGAGAGGGAAGTCAGCGTCCGGATCTGCTGCTTGAGGGTCTCGTCGGCGATCGGGGCACGGGCCGCGTCGGCGCCGATACCGGCCGGAGTCTCGTGGACGGTGGTGGCGACGGCGGTGCCGCCGGTGCCGAGGACGAGTGCGGCGCAGACGACGGCGGCTGCGGCGCGGGATGAGACATGGGAACGCATGAAAGGTCCTTTCAGGACACGTAGGGAGGTTTCGTCTTCACCGTGAGTCGCGGGGCCGCCTCCCGCAACTGATCCACAACGCCGCCCGGTGTCCGCCAATCGGCCGCCTCGACCCCGCTGACCTGGACCGGGCCGCCGGAGATTCTCACCCGTCCGGGACGCGTGTCGCCGCCGAAAGGGTGGCCGGGGCCACCCCCGTACAGCGGAAGAGCCGCCCACCCCTGGACGGGGAGAGCGGCTCTTGCCGTGGTGACGGCAGATGTCCGGCTGCGGTCAGATTCAGGCGTTGACGCAGGTGTTGCCGAAGGCCGGGTTGAGCAGGCCGATGATGTCGATGGTGTTGCCGCAGACGTTCACGGGCACGTGCACGGGGATCTGGACGGCGTTGCCGGAGATGACACCCGGAGAACCGACAGCCGCGCCCTGGGCGCCGCTGTCGGCGATGGCGGCACCGGAGGCGCCGACGACGGCGGCGGCAGCCGCGGAGGACAGAACAACAGCCTTGGCGATACGCGACATGGGGATGAGCTCCTCGGTCTTAAGGGAATGGCGTTACGGGCGCAGTTGCCCGACTTACCGATCAACGCGGGGCGTGCTGATCGGTTGCGGTCCGAATGAGTGAAGAAACGGTTCCGGGCCCGGCGGCGGCGCTGCCGGACCCGGCGGGCCGACCGGTGTGCCGACTGGCGTCCCGGCCGGCCTCGGCCGGGACCGAGGGAGCGCTCGGGTGAGCTCCGTCGGAGGTCAGGCGTTGACGCAGGTGTTGCCGAAGGTCGGGTTGAGCAGGCCGATGACGTTCACCGAGTTGCCACAGACGTTCACCGGGACGTGGACCGGGATCTGGAGCAGGTTGCCGGAGAGAACACCCGGAGAATTGGCCGCGACTCCCTCGGCGGAGGCGCCGCTGGCGGAAGCCATACCGGCACCGGCGAGGAGAAGGGCGGCGCTCGACGTTGCCAGAACGACGGTCTTGGCGACTCGCTTCATCACCATATCCTTTCGATTTACCAATGGTGCGACAGGCTCAACGACCGGCGGCCGTTCGGGAAACGCGGGATCGGCCAATGAGTGCGAAAGGCCGGGCGGCCCCGGTGTGAGAACGGCCAGATTCCGGGAAAGCGACTGTGCTTTGGTACGGTCCGCGCGTCTCACGTGATTTTCAGTCCGCACTCTGTAAGGGTGCACTGGCGATTCATTCTTCGGGTCGGAGAGTCTCTATGCGAGAGAGTGCGGTTCATGCGGTAAGGCGCAGTCTGCTGTTTGCCGTAATGGCGTCTGCGTCTGCGTCCGCGTCGGTGACAGCGGTGGCAGTGCCTTCGACCTCGGCTTCGACAGCCCCGTCGGCCTCCTCCGCGAAAGAGGCGACCCGAATTCCGATCCGCGAGCGTTATCACGCGGTCCAGCACGGCGGGATCGTCCGGGCGGCCAACTCGGCCGTCACCTGCCGGACCACGGGTCGGAACCTCCGCGTCGGTGAGCAGAAGCCGCCGAAGGGCAACGGCCGCGTACTGATCGCCGAGCCCGGCGGTGCCTACAAGGAAGTCCTCTCCGAACGGCGGCGGGTGCCTGGGGCGGCTGGACGACGGTCGTCGCGTACGAGCGGCCCGGGGACCCGCTGCGCCATCTGGCCGTCCGGCGGCGCGGGTGCCATAGGGGTCGTCTCCTACGACGGGGATCCGGGGACGGGCGGTGATTCGGTGACCGTCCGGACGGGGCGCGGGATTGCGAGTTCGGTCAGCGACAGCGCCAACCCGACCCACGATGTGATGAATTCCAGCATCGCCGATGACGGATCCAATCACATTAAACGACAACCCGCTTACAAGAACACTCTTGGATATGACTCCGATGTCTACGACTTGCGTGAAGCACTCGTCTCGGGAGGCGACACTATGAACGTAAGTTTCCGGGTCGGGCGCGACTCGGTCTGGCTCGGCGCGTTCTTCGTAGCAGTGGACGCGCGGCGCTGAGCCGGCTCGTTCGTCGGCGCATCAGCAGCGCCTTGGGGTTTACCCGATTGTCCGATTCTCAACATCCTCGACATCAAAGACAAACACGAGTGGAGATGAGTTGCGCGTGCGGTCACCAAGGCCCAGTCCCGGTCCCGGTTTCACCGTGCTCCATCTTGTCCAGCCGGTCGACGGCGGAGTGGCCCGCGTCGTCGCCGATCTCGTTCGCGCGCAGATCGGCGTCGGAATGCGGGTCGTCGTCGCGTGCCCCGGCGGCGGGCAACTCGCCGCGGACGCCGCCGCGCTGGGCGCCGAGACCGAGATCTGGCACGCGACCCGCGACCCCGGAGTCGGACTGCCCGCCGAGATCCGGCGGGTCGCCGAACTCGTCGGGCGGATCCGCCCCGACGTGGTGCACGCGCACAGCGCGAAGGCCGGTTTCGCCGGACGCCTGGCCGTACGGGGGCGGATCCCGACCGTGTTCCAGCCGCACGCCTGGTCGTTCGAGGCGGTCAGCGGTACGACGGCGGCACTCGCCCGCGGCTGGGAGCGGCTGGCCGCCCGCTGGACCGCGCGTGTCGTCTGCGTCAGCGAGGCCGAGCGGGACCGGGGCGAGCGCGCCGGGGTACGGGCGCCCTGGTCCGTCGTCCACAACGGTGTCGACGCCGACCGCTTCCGCCCGGCGGACACAGCCGACGGGCTCGCCGCGACCGCCGCCGCCCGCGCGGCGCTTCCCCAGCTCGCCCAACTCCCCCCGGACACACCCCTGGTGACGTGCGTGGGCCGGCTCTGTCGGCAGAAGGGTCAGGACATCCTGCTGCGGGCCTGGCCACTGGTCCTGAAGGACGTGCCGCAGGCCCGTCTCGTCCTCGTCGGCGACGGTCCCGACGCGCGTTCGCTGCGCGAGAGCGCCCCGCCGTCGGTGCTCTTCGCCGGGGCCGCACGGGACACCGCGCCCTGGTACCGGGCCGCCGACCTCGTCGTCCTGCCGTCCCGCTGGGAGGGCATGGCCGTCGCACCGCTCGAAGCCATGGCCAGCGGGCGGACCGTACTGCTCAGCGACGTGGACGGGGCGCGCGAGAGCCTGCCGCCCGGCCAGTGGGCGCACTGTCTGGCCGCGCCCGACGACCACGCCGCGACGGCGACCGCGATCACCGCGCTGCTGCGCGACCGGCCGCTGCGCGAGGAGTTCGGCCGCCAGGGCCACGAACACGTACTCAGCACCTATGACGTGCGGCGGACCGCGAGCGCCATCGCGGACGTGTACAGCGACGTGGCCGCCGGGCCGCGCTTGGAGCACAGAGAGCCGATCGCCCAGTGACCACGGAAAGCACCAGCGTCCCCGCCCCGTCCGGGCGCGGACCGACAGGGCACCCGGCGACGGGTGCCGCGCCACGCGGCCGAAGGCCGAGAAGCCGGCGCCACGACGCGCTCGGCGGCCCCGGTGGGCTCGGCAGTTCAGGCGGGCACGGGCCGGCGACGGTCACGGCCACCGGACAGCCGCCGCACGGGTACGTCCCGATCGCGCCGCAGCGCGACGCGACCGACCGCCTCGCGCTGCCATCCCGCCGCCGTACGGCCGAGCCCCTGCGCTTCGCCCTGCCGCTCCTCGCAGCCGACGGGGCCGCCGCCCTGCTGAGCACCGTCGTGCTCGACTCGGCCCAGCGCCACCCGGCGCTGATCGCGGAGCTGGTGGTGAGCGTGACCGTCCTCAACGCGTACGCCGGTCTCTACCGACGGTCGGGACCGCGGACCGCCCTCGACGAACTCCCCGCGCTCGCCGCGCGGATCCTCGTCGCGTGGTGCGCCGCCGCCGCGCTGCTCGCCGCGCTCCTTCCCGCGTACTCACTGAGCCTCACCGCCCTGCTCGCCGGCAGCGGCACCCAGTTACTCGTGGCCTGCTGCTGCCGGGCCGTCGTCCACGGACACCGGCGGCATACGGCACCCAGGCGGCTGAGTTCCGCGCTGGTCGTGGGCACGGGGCCGGCGGGCCGGAGGCTCGCCGCGCTGCTCGTCCGGCACCCCGAGTACGGCCTGCGGCCCGTCGGCATCGTCGCCCCCGTACGTGGCGACGGACATCCGTCCGACGAGGACGCCGACGCCGACCGCGACACCCTCGTTCCCCCGCTCCCGGTGGTGACCACCATCGAGGAGATCCACCGCGCCGTGATCCAGAACGGCGTCCAGCAGGCGGTGTTCGTCGACGGCGCGAGCGGCACCGGCTGGGCCGACGCCGAAAGGGCCGGACTGGTCGCGCTCTTCCACGAATACGGCTGCGCCACCTGGTTCGTCGGCGGTGCCAGAGGTGCGGGCGGAATGTCCCAGCACGTCTGGGGCTTCACCTGGCGCCGGGTCGACCCACCCACCGCGGGCCGCCGCCGTGTCCTTGCCAAGCGCCTGCTCGACGTGGCCGTCGCGGCCCCGATCCTGCTGGCGATCTCGCCGGTGCTGCTGGTCTGCGCGCTCGCCGTACGATTCCTCGACGGCCCCGGTGTGCTGTTCCGTCAGGAACGCGTCGGGCAGCACGGCCGCCCCTTCACCGTGCTGAAGTTCCGCACCCTGCGCCCGGCCGACGACAACGAGGCGGCCACCCGCTGGAACGTTGCCAACGACCGGCGGATGAGCCTGGTGGGCCACGTCCTGCGCCGTACGTCGATGGACGAACTGCCGCAGATCTGGAACGTCCTGCGCGGCGACATGAGCCTCGTCGGACCCCGCCCCGAACGCCCCTTCTTCGTCGCCAACTTCAGCAAGACGCACCCCGGTTACGCGGCACGCCACCGGATGCCCGTCGGTATCACCGGCCTCGCGCAGGTCCACGGACTGCGCGGGGACACCTCCATCGAGGACCGCTCCCGATTCGACAACCACTACATCGACCACTGGTCGTTGTGGCAGGACGTGTGCATCATCATCCGAACCGCCCTCTCGCTCGTCCGCCCGGCGGGGAGCTGACGTGGCCGACGCCCGAGGCACGCTGCTCCTGGCCCCCCGTACCGAATCCCTTCCTCTTCCCCAGCACGACTGGCGCGACACGCTGCGCCGGGTCGCGCCGGTGCTGCCCGTTCTGGCGGTCGTGGCACTCCTCGCCGTCCCCGTGGCGGGTCCCGCCGGCGACGGGTCGGCCGGTTCCGGGACGGTGGCCGACGCGGCATCCGCCCTGCTGGTCGTCTTCTGTCTCGTACGGGTGCTGCGCGACCGCGCCCGGCCGCTGACCCGAACGGCCGCGCTGGTGCTGGGACTCCCGGTCCTCGGCGTGTGCGCCGCCGCGATCACGTCGTACGACCCCGTGTCCAGCCTGCCGGGCATCGCGCGCTACCTCCAGATCTTCGTGCTGGTGCCCGGCGCGCTGCTGCTGCTGATCAGGAACCGCCGGGACTTCCGGCTCGTCGCCTGGTCGATGGTGGCGCTGGCGCTGCTGCAGGGGCTCATCGGCGTCGTCCAGTATCTGACCGGCACCGGCGCGTCCTACATGGGCGAAGACGTCCGCGCGGTGGGCACGTTCGGCCCCACCGACGTCATGGGCATGGCCACCGTGGTGTCGTACGGCATGGTCGCCGCGGTCGGTCTGGCCCTGGGCGCCGGGAGCGGGCGCACTGTGCCGCGGAAGCAGCGGAACGCCGGGCTCTGCTGCGCGGCGCTGCTGTTCCTGCCGCTCGTGCTCTCCTTCAGCCGGGGCGCGTGGATCGCGACGGTCGTGGCCGTCACGCTGCAACTCGCGCTCTCCGGGCTGCGCCGCGCGGCACGGGTCGCGCTCGTGGCGGCGGCGCTCGGCGTCGTACTCGTCGGCGGACTCGGCATCGGCTCCCAGATGGTCTCCGACCGGCTCGGCAGCATCACCGAAGTCGCCGAGGCGCCCGACCGGTCGGTCACCGACCGGTACACGATGTGGGCGGCGGCGGCCGGGATGTGGCGCACCGACCCGGTCACCGGCGTCGGGCTGAAGGCCTTCCCCGCCTACCGCGACAGCCACTCCTCGATCGCGCTGTCGTCGGGCAGCGACACGGCGGGCGCGGGGATGATCTTCCAGCGCCAGCCGCTGCTCTCGCCGCACAACATGTATCTGCTGATCCTCAGCGAGCAGGGGCTCGTCGGCCTGCTGTCGCTGGCGGGGAGTTGGGCGGCGCTGCTGGTCCTCGCACTGCGACGGCTGCCCGTGGCACGGCGCGGACGCAGGGGCGTCGACTGCGCGCTCGTCGCCGCCGGACTGCTGATCTGGCAACTGGTGGACTTCGGTTACGCGGACATCGGCGGGCCCTCGACGGTGCTCACCGCCGTTCTGCTCGGCCTGGCGGCGTGGTGGGCGCTGGACCGCCGGGCGGTCGGCCAGGCCATCCATCGGGACGACGGCTCGGGGGCCGGTGCGGCATGACGGACCTGACGGACGCGACGCAACTCCCGCCCACAGAGGGCCAAACGCCCCCCGAACCCACGCTTCCGGGCCACCGCCCACCGCCTGCGGCGACGCAGGGGCCAGCACCCACCGCCGAACCCTCGGCGACGTCGGTGCGGGCGTCGGCGCTTGAGTCGGGGCCTCCGTCCGTGTCTTCACCTGCCTCCGCGCCCGCGCTCGCGCCCGTATTCACGTCAGCGCCCGCGCCCGTACCGCCCCCCACCACCCCCGCCGACGCACCACCCGCCAAGCAGGCCGGATCCGGCAGGCTGGGTGGGTATTTGTCCAATCGGTTCCTTGCTCGTGCCGCCCTGGTGACCGCTCTCCTCACCGCCGCCGGCGCCGGGCTCGGGCTGGTGCGGGATCAGACCATCGCCCATCTCTACGGCGCCGGCCCCGGCACCGACGCGTTTCTCGTCGCGTGGACCGTTCCCGAAGTCGCGTCGACGCTGCTCATCGAGGACGCGATGGCGCTCATCCTCGTACCCGCCTTCAGCCTCGCCCTCGCACGGCGGGGCGCCGAGGAGCCGCCCGTCCGCGACCCCGTGCACGCCCTGCTGCGTACGACCCTGCCGAGCCTCCTGCTCGTGCTCAGCGCGGGGGCCGTCCTGTTGATGCTGGCCGCGCCGTGGGTCGTCGCCCTGCTGGCTCCCGGACTCCCGGACACTCAACTGGCCATCGACTGCACGCGGTTGACGGCCACCTGCGCGTTCAGTTTCGGTATCGCCGGGTACTGCAGCGCCGCGCTGCGGGCGCACGGCAGCTTCGTACCGCCCGCGATGATCTACGTCGCGTACAACATCGGCATCATCGCCACGATGCTGATCCTCAGCGACCGGCTCGGAGTACGGGCGGCGGCGGCCGGGGTCGCCCTCGGGGGCGTGCTGATGGTCCTCGTCCAGGCACCGGTCGTCCTGCGCCGGCTGCGCGAGCGACGCACCACCGAGACCCCCGGACAGCCCGCCGAGGAACGGCCCGGCGCCGGACGGCCGCTCGTCGTCCTCGGGCTCCTCGCCCCCGTCATCGTCTTCGCCCTGACCCGCCAGTCCCAGGTCCTCATCGAACGCTTCCTCGCCGCGCCCCTGCCCGCCGGCGCCATCTCGCATCTCAACTACGCGCAGAAGGTCGCGCAGATGCCGATGGTCCTGTCCCTGATGCTCTGCACCGTCACCTTTCCGGTCGTCGCGCGCGCCATGGCGGCCGGGGAGACCGACCGGGCCAGGCGGCGCGTCGAGCGTGACCTCGCGCTCGCCGGTGTCATCGTGCTCGTGGGCGCCGCGACGGTCATCGCGTGCGCCCCGCAGATCATCGAAATCCTCTTCCAGCGCGGTGCTTTCGACCAGGCGGACACGGCGGCCACCGCCGCCGTGATGCGTGTGTACGCACTGGGGCTGCTCGGCCACACCCTCGTCGGCGCCCTGGTCCGCTGCTACTTCTCCGCCGCACGCCCCCTGTGGTTCCCGGCGCTCGCCATGATCGTCGGCCTCGCCCTCACCACCGCGGGCGGCGCACTGCTCGTCGGTCGCTGGGGCGTCCTCGGCATCGCGGCGGGCAACGCGCTGGGCATCACCATCGCCGCCGTACTGCTGCTGCACGGCGTCGCCCGCCACAGCGTGCCGGTGCGGCTCCGCCACATGACCGGAGGGCTCGTCAAACTCAGCGCCGCCGCCGCTGCCGCCACCGGCGCCGGATGGCTCTGCGGCGCCCTCATCCCGGCACCCGTGCCGGCGGTGGCCGTCGCCTGCCTGGTGGTCGCTGCCGTGTTCCTCGTCATCGCCCACGCCCTCCAGGCACCCGAGATCGACTCCCTCGTCCGCTCCGTCACACGAAGGTTCATCAATGTCCGCTGACACGGTCTCCGCAGGCCCCCTGTGGGCAGCCATGTATCACTCGATCACCGACTCGGCCGCAGATCCCTACCAGGTGACGGTCTCGCCCGCCCGGCTCGACCGGCAGCTGCGCTGGATGCGCCGCCACGGGCTCACCGGCGTCAGCATGGAGCGCCTGCTGCTCGCCCGTGCGCGCGGCAGCGCCGCCGGACTCGTCGGTCTGACGTTCGACGACGGTTACGTCGACTTCCTGACGAACGCCGTGCCGCTGCTGCGCCGGTACGAGTTCACCGCCACCGTTTATGTGCTCCCCGGCCGCCTCGGCGGCACCAACGAGTGGGACCGTCCCGGCCCGAGCAAGCCCCTCCTGACGGAGGACGGCATCCGCGAGGCAGCGGCGGCGGGCATGGAGGTCGGCTCGCACGGGCTGCGCCACACCGATCTCACCGAGGCCGACGACGCGCTGCTGAGGGAGGAGACGCGCGGCAGCCGGGAGGCGCTGAACGCGATCACGGGCGGCGAGGTGACCGGGTTCTGCTATCCGTACGGCACGGTCGACGAGCGCGCCATGACCGCCGTACGGGAGGCCGGTTACCGGTACGCGGTCGGCATCAGCCCGGGTCCGCTCACCGGTCTGTTCGCCCTGCCTCGCGTCCACATCGGGCAGGAGGACACCGCGCCCCGGCTGTTCCTCAAGCGCGCTCTGCACGGCAGGCGCCGCGAGCCGGTCCCGTACGCCGCGTACGCCCCGTACGTCGACACCCCGGCCGTCGAGGCCGCCGCGCAGGAAGGCAGCGCCTCGTGAAGGTGCTGCACGTCATCACCGGACTCGGCATCGGCGGCGCCGAACAGCAACTACGCCTACTGCTGGGCCAGTTGCCCACCGACAGCGCCGTCGTCACGCTCACCAACCCCGGCGCCGTCGCACGAGGCATCACCGCCGACGGCTTCCCCGTCACAGACCTCGGCATAAGAGGCAACCGCGACCTCGGCGCGCTGCCCCGGCTCACGCGGCTGATCAGGGACGGCCGGTACGACCTGGTCCACACGCACCTCTACCGCGCCTGCGTGTACGGACGCCTCGCCGCGCGTCTCGCGGGTGTACGCACCGTCGTCGCCACCGAGCACTCGCTCGGCGCCCACCAGATCGAGGGCCGCCCGCTGACCGCCGGGGCCCGCGCCCTGTACCTCGGCAGCGAGCGCCTCGGGACAGCGACCGTCGCCGTCTCCACGACCGTCGCGAACCGGCTGCGCCGCTGGGGTGTACACCGCGACCGTATCCATGTCGTGCCCAACGGCATCGACGTGCCGCGCTTCGCCTACGACGAGACGGCCCGGCAGAAGACGCGGGCCGAACTCGGCCTGCCCGCCGACGCGTTCGTGGTCGGCGGCGTCGGCAGGCTCAGCGCGGGCAAGCGCTTCGACACCCTGGTCAGGGCCGTCGCCGCACTGCCCGGTGCCCGTCTGCTGCTCGTCGGCGAAGGCCCCGAACGCGATCGACTGGGGTCCCTGGCACGGGCGTTGGGCGCCGCCGACCGCGTCCTGACGTACGGCGCGTGCGAGGACCCGCCGCCGATTCCCGGCATCGACGGCGGGCCTGACCTGCCGTCACTCCTCGCCGCCATGGACGTCTTCGTATCCCCGTCCGAGGACGAGGCCTTCGGGCTCGCCGTGGTCGAGGGCCTGGCCTCCGGGCTGCCCGTCCTGTACGCCACCTGCCCCGCCCTGACGGACCTGCCCGCCGACGCGGCACCCGGCGCCCGCCGTATCAGCGGGAGGGTCGCCGGTCTCGTCGCCGAACTGGGTGCTTTCCAGCGGCGGTTCGTAGTCGGAGAGGGTCCCCACCGGTTGCCGGTGCCGCCGGCCGCGCGCCAGTACGACATCTCCCGCAGTGCCGAACAGCTGATGTCCGTCTACGACCACGCCCTGCGCCGGAACGGCGGCGCCCCCGCGCGCACCGTCCGGCGCCCGACCAGCCCCGAGGAGTGAGTATCCGATGACCGAGAACGAGAAAGAGAACAAGACCGAGACGGAGAGCGACGGGCGCCGCGCGGGCGCTTGGCCCGGCCGCGTCCTGCCGAGGATGCGGGCCCTGCCCGTCTGGTGGATCGTGCCCGTCGCCGTCCTGATCGGGGCGCTCGCGGGCGGCGCGTACGGCATGCTCCGTACCCCGCAGTACTCCGCCACCAGCTACGTACTCGTCGTACCGACCAACAAGACCGACCCGGCCGCCGCGCTCGGCTTCGCGCAGGCGTACGGGCGGGTCGCCTCGCAGGTCGCCGCTGTCGGCGACGCCCAGGTGTGGGCCGGGGTCTCCTCGAAGGTCCTCAAGGAGAACGTCAAGACCGTCACCTCGCCCGACGCCCCGATGATCTCGGTGACCGCCACGTCCAGCGGGCGGCAGGCGGCCGTCAGCATGGCCGACGGCGTCGCGCGCTCGCTGGTGCTCAACGGCACACAGATGCAGGGCAGTACGAACGTACGGGTGGTCCAGTTCTCCCGCGCGGTCAAGCCCACCAGCCCGGTGTCACCGTCGGCGCCGCTGGCCGCGCTCGTCGGCGCCGCCGCGGGCGGACTGCTCGGCGGACTCGGGCTGCTGGTCCGCCCGAAGCGCCGGCCCGCCGCCGCCGAGGTGCACGCGGCTGTCCCCGGCCCGTCGACGGCCCCGACCGCTTCCCTCGCCTCCACGGCGCCCGTGCCACAGAAGGAGAGTGTCTGATGGCAGCGGAATCGACCACCAAGCGGCCAGGGCCGGTCCGGTCCGCGTCGGCGTCCACGCGCGCGTCCCTCGGCAGAGGCACCTTCACCGCACTCACCTCCGAGATCTGCCGCGACCCCGACCGGTTCGGCGCGCTCGCCGCCGAGTGGACCGCGCTCCACCGCCGCTCCGCCGCGGCCACCCCCTTCCAGAGCCACGCGTGGCTGCACTCCTGGTGGCTGTCGTACGGCGCCCCCGGCAGGCTCCGCGTCGTCCTCGTACGCCGAGGTGGCACCCTCGTCGCCGCGGCCCCGCTGATGCTGGTGCACCGGCCGTTGCCCGTGCTGGTCCAACTCGGCGGCTCCATCTCCGACTTCTCCGACGTCCTGCTCGACGACGACTACGCCGACAGCGCGGCCCAGGCACTCGCGAGGGCCCTCGCCACCGCCGCGCGCACCGCCGTCATCGACCTGAGGGAAGTACGGCCCGGCGCCGCCGCCGAACGCGTCTACGACTGCTGGGACGGCGCGCGCGACCGGCTGGCGGACTCGCTCTGCCTCGAACTGCCCGCCGTCCCCGTGGACGAACTGCTCGCGCGGCTTCCGTCGTCCCGCGCCCAGCGCTCCAGGGCCAAGATCCGCAAGATCGACTCGCTCGGTATCGAGGGACGCGTGGTGCCGGTGGACGAGATCGGGACCGCCGTCGAACGGCTCCTCCATCTGCACCGGCTCCAGTGGCAGGGGCGCGGAGTCACCCCCGAACACCTCAGTGCGCGTTTCGCGGCGCATCTGACCCGTTCGGCGCGCGCCATGGTCGAGTCCGGCGACGCGATGGTCACCGAATTCCGGCTCGCGGGCGAGGTGGTGGCCGCCGACCTCACCCTGATCTCGCCCCGGCTCGCGGGCGGTTATCTGTACGGCGCCGATCCGGCGCTGCGCGACCGCAAGGTCGACGTCGCCACGATGCTGCTGCGCGAGTGCGCCCGGAGGATCAGCGGCGATGGGGTCGGCGGGTGTACGACGCTGAGCATGCTGCGCGGCAACGAGCCGTACAAGCACCACTGGCGCCCTGAGCCCGTCCGCAACCAGCGGCTGCTGCTGGCACGCGGCCTGGTGGCCCCCTCGCTGCGGATGGTCGCCGCCCACGCCGCGGCGCGCGGCCGGGCCGCCGTCCTGGTCAACGAGCGGCTGCCGGAGATGAAGGCGGGCCTGGCGAAGCGGATGCGCCGCGGCGACGGCAAGGGGTGATCCGGAACACGATCCGGAACAGGCCCTTGCCGCCGCCGCGCTGACGACCGGTCAGGAAAGCCAGCGCTCCCAGCCGCTGAAGCGGAGGCAGACCCTCTTCCCGAGCAGGGTCTCGATCCACGAACTCAATGTCAGAGCCTGGCAGCTCGACGGCGCCTCGGGCTTCGTCGGGGTGCTGGGCTCCGGCTTGGGCTTGGGCGGCGTCGTGGGCGCGGGGACGGGCGTGACCGGCGGCTTGGTCGTCTCCGTTTCGGGCTTCAGCCCGTACAGCGCGGAACGGAACACCTTCGAGGACCGCGGATTCTTGTCGCACTGCCACACACCGTGCGGGCAGTAATCCGAGAGCGTTTGATACAGCGGCCGGTGCTCTTTGAACCACTTGAGCATTCCCCGCATGTAATCGGGGTTGTCGCCGTTGCGGAAGAGGCCCCACTCCGGATAGGAGATAACCTTTCCGTGTTCAGCGGCGAAGTCCACATGGTGACGGAGCCCGAACGGCTCATTCACCTGCTCGTCGAAAGTCCTTCCCGGCGGCTGGTCGTAGGAGTCCATTCCCACGATGTCCACGACGTCGTCGCCCGGATAGCACTCGGTCCAAGCAATGGCGTCCTTTCCGCGGTTCGGAGCGAAATCGAAACGGAACTTCTGACCGGGCACCGCGCGCATGGCGCCGACAATCCTCTTCCAGTACGCCTTCCACGACCGCGGGTCGGGCCCGCAGCGATGGGTGTACGTGGTGCCGTTCATCTCCCAGCCCAGTACGACGACCGTGTCCGGCACGCCGAGCGAGACCAGCCGCTTGGCCAGGACCTCGAAGTGCCGGTCGTAGTCGCCCCTCGCGCCCCGGCGTAGTTCCCTGCGGACGAGTTGGTCGCGTACCCGGCCCTCGTTGCGTTCGAGCATGGGGACGTTGAGCACGAACATGCGGTCGGCACGGGCCTTGCGCCAGTCGGCCCAGTCCCGCAGGAAGCTCGGACTCCCCTCGATGTTGGACCACACGTCGCCCGGCAGGTAGGTGTGCCCGACCCGCAGCTCCGTACCGCCGAGCCACTTCTCCATTGCGGCGATACGGCGGACACCCTCGGAGTCGTAGTTGAGGTACGCGCCGATCGCCGGTGATTTCACTTTGGGCGGTTCGGGACTGCCGGGAGCGTCCGGACCGGCGGCGAAACTCGCCATCGGCAGCACGGAACTTGAAGCAAGGAGGCCGGCCGTGATGACACCCAGCCAGGTGCTGAACAGCCGTCGACGTCGATAGGGCATGTGTGCTCCTCAAGAGGGGACGCGTTCCGTGTCGCACTGTTCCCAAAAGTATTTCTAATGAGCCGATCGGGAACCCCAGTCCGCCCTTTCACTAGACCGTTCGGGAATTTCACCCCCCGCATGGGTCATCGAAAATGAAGGAAACCACCGTGGCGAGCTTTGACATCAGCGTCCCCGCTGTTCTTGTACGGCTCGACCGGAATCCGTTTCACCACGGAACCCTCGGCGCCGTCAGATCCCTCGGCCGGGCCGGAATTACGGTGCACGCGGTGATCGAGTCGCCGCGGAGCCCGGTCGCCGGATCCCGGTATCTGCGCAGCGCGACGGTGGCCGAGGAGGGGGAGGGACTGCACGGTCTGCTGCTGCGGGTCTCGGAGCGGCTGGGCACGCCCGCCGTTCTCGTCCCCCTGGACGATCTGAGCGCGATCTCGATCGACCGTCTCAGACCCCGGCTGACCGGCCGTTACCTCCTGCCCGAACAGCCGTCAGGCCTGCCGGAGCGGGTCGCGGACAAGGCGGAGCTGGCCACGATCTGCGGCACGCTCGGGCTGCCGCATCCCCGCACGGCCGTCCCCGGCGACCGCGAGGAGGCCGCGCGGGCGGCGTGGGCGCTCGGGCTGCCGGTGATCGCGAAGTGGAGCAGGCCGTGGCTGCTGCCCGAGGGCGCCGGGCTGCGCAGCACGGTCGTGGTGCGCTCGCGGCGCGAGGCCAGGGAACTGTTCGCGCGGAGCGCGGAGGCGGGGAGCCGGTTGCTGCTCCAGGAAATGCTGCCGCCGGGGCGTGACGTCGACTGGTTCTTCCACGGCTACAGCGGCGGCGACGGCACGCTCCTGATGGGCGCGGCCGGACGCAAGGAACGGTCCTGGCCGGTGGGGGCAGGGCTGACGGCCGTCGGCCGGTGGCTGCCGAATCCCGCCGTTGAGCGACTGGCGGGCGAGGTGGTCGCCGCGCTCGGCTACCGGGGCATCGTCGACCTCGACTTCCGGCACGACGCCGCCACCGGCGCGTACCACCTGCTCGACTTCAACCCGCGGCCCGGCGCCCAGTTCCGGCTGTTCACCGACCCGTCGGGCACGGATGTCGTACGGGCGCTGCATCTGGACCTCACCGGGCGGACCGTCCCCGCCCTGGTGCCCGCGCACGGCCGGACGTTCGTGGTCGAGCACTACGCGCTGCTGTCCATGCTGTCTCTCCTGTCCTCGGCCTGGCGCAGGGACCGGCGCCGCGGCCGGTCCGGGAGGCTCCGGGCGGCGGGTACGGAGACGGCCTGGTTCGCGCGGGACGACCCGTGGCCCGCGTACACCATGTCCGTGGCCTGGCTCCTGCACGCGGCGCGCGGCGCCGTACGCCGACTCAGGTCCCGCCTCCGGCTCCGGCCCCGGCTCCGTACCACGCCGTCGCGATCGCTGCTTTCCGTCGTACGCCAGCGTCGGCGCGCCCCGGACAGCACGACTCCTCCCGTCCCGCGCTGACGCGTACGTCCGGCTGAGACCGAGAGACCCGAGAGAACAGAGAGAGCAGCGAACTCCTATGCAGGATTTGGTAGTTGTGGGTGCCGGACCGTACGGGCTGTCGATCGCCTCGCACGCGGCGGCGGCCGGTCTGCGGCCCCGTGTGTTCGGGCGGCCGATGGCCGCCTGGCGGGACGGCATGCCGCCCGGCATGTTGCTGAAGTCGGAGCCGTGGGCGTCGAACCTGTCCGACCCCAAGGGCGCGTACGGGCTGGCGGCCTACGCGGCCACCCAGGGAGTGGAGGCCCGGCACGGGGTCCCGCTGCCGGTCGGCCTCTTCGCCTCGTACGGTCTCTGGTTCGCCGAGAAGGCGGCGCCGCCGGTGGAGGAGCGGACGGTCACCGCCGTACGGCCGCGCGCCGGGGGCGGCTTCGGGGTCACCGTCGACGGCGGCGGGGACAGCGGTCGTCATCGTGAGACGTTCCTCGCCCGCACGGTGGTGCTCGCCGTCGGCGTGCGGCCCTTCGCGGACGTCCCCGGCCCGCTGCGCGCCCTCGCGCCCGAGCGGGTGTCGCACAGCGTCGACCACGCGGATCTGACGCGCTTCAAGGGCCTGGACGTCACCGTCGTCGGGGCGGGCCAGGCCGCCCTGGAGACCGCGACGCTCCTCGCGGAACAGGGCACGACGGTACGGGTGGTCGCCCGGTCCCACCAGCTGAACTGGAACACCCTCCCGCCGCCCGTGGAACGGCCGCTCGGCGAGGTCGCCCGCGCCCCGCACACGGGCCTGGGCTGCGGGTGGAAGAACTGGCTCTACGCCGAGACCCCCGGCCTCTTCCGCAGGCTGCCCGCGTCGACCCGCGCCCGTGTGTTCACCTCGGCGCTCGGCCCGGCCGGCGCCTGGTGGCTGCGGGAGCGGTTCGAGGGGGCGGTCGAGGTCCGGCTCGGCGAGAGCGTCGCCGCCGCTGCCCCGGCCGGGGACCGCGTACGGCTCGACCTGGTCTCCACCCGCGGTTCCGTGGACGCGGTCACAACCGACCACGTCATCGCCGCCACCGGCTTCACGCCCCGTCTGAGCCGGCTCGGACTGCTCGACGAGCGGCTGCGCCGGAGCCTGCGCAGGGTGGGCGCGAGCGGCGCCCCCGAGACGGACGCCGTCTTCGAGACCTCGCACCCCGGTCTGTTCGTGACCGGTCTGCTGAGCGCGCCGTCGTTCGGCCCGTCGATGCGCTTCGTACTCGGCGCGACGTACACGGCGGGACGGGTCGTACGCGGCGTACGGCGGCGCCTGGGCACGGGATCCCGGCAACTACCGTCGGGAGCATCGCGCGAGCCACTGCCGGCCGGTACGGCGCAGACGAACTGGATGGACGGATTCTGATGTGGGGCGACCCTTCGGCCCGGCGGACAGCTGCCGGTGCCGAAGGGTCGCGGGACGAACAGGCCTCAGCGGCGGCCGGCCGTGTTGCTGCGGCGGTAGAGGATGGCGCCGCCGAGCAGCAGACCGGCGCTCATCGCGGCGGTGGCGAGCAGGTTCGCCTCCGAGCCGGTCGCGGCCAACTGGTCGATGATGCCGCCCTCTTCGGCGGTCCGCGGCGGCTCCGGGTGCATGGGGTCGTGGTCGACCGGCACGGCCGGGGGCTCGACGGAGCGGTCTCCGGGCGGCGTCGACGGGTCACCCGGATTGCTCGGGTCGCTCGGGTCGTGCGGGTCGCTCGGGTCGTGCGGGCCGTTGGGGCCGTTGGGGCCGTTGGGGTCGAGCGGCGAGGGCGGCTGCAACGGGGTTGTGGGGGTCACGCCGTCGGAGCCGTTCGCGCAGCCGTTGCCGAAGGCCGGGTTCAGCAGACCGACCAGGTCGACGCTGTTGCCGCAGGCGTTCACCGGGGCGTCGACCGGGGCCTGGAGGAGGTTGCCCGCCAGCACACCGGGCGAGTTGGTCGCGGCGCCGGAGGCCGACGAGCCGCCGCCGTGGTCCCCGCGGCCGGCTGGGTGTCCGCCCTTCGCGGGTGCGGAACCGCCGTCGTCCTCACGGGAGTTGGCGCCGTGGGTGGAACTGTCGGCGGTGTTGTGGTCGGTCCGCGACGGGACCTGGGCGGGTACCGCGTTGGTCGCGGGCTCGGTGCGCGGCGGGTTGGCCTGCTTGTGGGGGCCCTGGTGGGGCTTGGGTGCCGCGTGCGCGCCTGAGGAGTTGCCGCAACTGTTGCCGATGGAGGGGTTGCCGGCGCCGACCGCGTTCACCGTGTTGCCGCAGACGTTGACCGGGACCTCGACGGGGGCCTGGACGCTGTTGCCCGACAGCAGCCCGGGTGACCCGGCGGCCGTGGCGGCGCCGTCGGTGGCCAGGGCGTATCCGCCGGTCATGGACAGCACGCCCGCCCCCGCCGCTGCGGTGAGCAGTCCCTTGCCGATCAGTTCTCGCATCTGGTTCTCCTGATATCACCGGTGTGTCGCCGGTGCGTCGGTGTCTCGGTGTCGGCTGCGGCCGGTCCCGAGGGCGTATCGCCGTACGCCTCGGGACCGGCCCCCGGGCGCGCCCCTCAGGGCGCTTCACTGCGTGTCAGGCGTTGATGCAGGTGTTGCCGAAGGTGGGGTTCAGCAGCCCGATCACGTTGATGCTGTTGCCGCACGCGTTGATGGGAATGTGCACGGGGATCTGGACGACGTTGCCGGACAGGAGGCCCGGGGAGCCCACGGCGGCACCTTCCGCGCCCGCGTCGGCCATCGCCGGCGAAGCGGCACCGACGGCCAGGAGAACGCCCGCGACAATGGCCGCTGCCTTCTTGCCATTCATGGTTGAGCCCTTCCGCAACGGAGGTCGCGCGCGCGGCTCTTGTATGCCACGCGAACACGGCTCTCTCGGCCCGCACCGCCGCTGCTCGAACTCCAACGAGCACGCACCTATGAGGAAACTGCCCTGATTTATTACCTTTGTTGGTTCACTCGATCGCCCCACGAAATGACGTTTCCGCAAGGCCGGTTACCGCTCGTACGACGCGGAAGCCGGCCGGGGCTGATTGCCCCGGCCGGCTTCCGTCGGCCCGGAACGGCGCCGCGACGGTCCTGGCTGTCAGCCGTTGCCCGTTCCGTTGGCCGAGAGGAGCGCGATGTCCTCCAGGAGGTGGGACAGGGGCTCGTCGCCCTTCGCCTGGGTGGAGTTCTCGGTGCACTGCTGGTTCTGCGGGGAGGACAGGACGTTGATGTCCTGGACCGCGATCGCCGCGGCACCCGCGAGGCCGCCGAGGTTGGCCTTGGCGGGCAGGCCGATGCAGGGCTTGTTGAGCGTGCCCTGCACGAGGCTGAGCTGCGGGCTCATGTCCCCGTGGGTCTCCGAGTTGCCGAACGACTGCTTGGCACCGTTGCCACTGAGTGACGTCGTGCCCGTGTCATTCCCGATCGCGAGCGCCGGCGACGCGGCCGCGGCAAGGCCGCCGACCACGGAGGCGCTGATCGCTGCGGCCGTCAGGATCTTCTTGATCACGGCTGGTTCCCTTTCCCAAGAAATGCAGGCGGTGAGGCCTGCCCAACCGAATGCCCCGGGTTTGGTTCCGCTGCTTCACTCGTTCGGCTTGCGGGCGGCGAGTGCGCTGACTGAGAGCCAAATGGGCTGTTGGGGTGAAGCGCGATAACTAAACCTGTGGAATGTAGTTGCACATGGCGCCCCGGGGACTTGGGGCATCCTTCAGAAGGGGACTCATCGTGATCAAGAAGGTTATGGCCTCCGCGGCCGTCGCTGCCTCCGTCATCGGAATGTCGGCCATGGCCGCGCCGTCCGCTTTCGCCGTCGGTGACGACACGGGCACGACGTCGCTCAGTGGCAATGGTGCCACGCAGGCGTACGGCAACTCCGCGACGTACGGGAACATGAGCCCGCAGATGGCGCTCATTCAGGGCTCGCTCAACAAGCCCTGCATCGGCCTGCCGGCCAAGATCAACGCCGGTTCCCTGCTGGGTGCCGTACCGATCGCGGTCCAGGACATCAACGTCCTGTCCTCCCCGCAGAACCAGCAGTGCACGGAGAACTCGACGCAGGCGAAGGGCGACGAGCCCCTGTCGCACATCCTGAACGACATCCCGATCCTGTCGGCCAACGGTGCGGGCAACGGCTGATATCGCGCCCGGATCACCTCTGCCGGGTCACCGCTGAATTCGGCGGTGACCCGGTCGTTTTCGTAGTTCCTGTGACGCGCCGATATGCCTTATGGGCTGTTCGGGGGAACGGGCGCAACCAAACGTCGCGTGGTGAGTTGAATATATCGGAACTCCGCCGGTGGGTTCCGAATTTCTGGAAAGGCAAGAAAATGAACAAGCTGTGGGCTACCGCTGCTGTAGCGGCCACAATGGTCGGCGGCCTTGCCGCGGCCGCGTCGCCGGCGCTGGCGATCGGGAATGACACGGGCACGACGTCGCTCAGTGGCAACGGTGCCAAGCAGTCGTTCGGCAACTCGGAGACCCACGGGGACATGAGCCCGCAGCTCAGCCTCGTGCAGGGCACGCTCAACAAGCCCTGCATCGGTCTGCCCGCCAAGGCCAACCTCGGCGGCCTCGTGGGTGCCGCGGCGATCGCGGTCCAGGACGTCAACGTCCTGTCCTCCCCGCAGAACCAGCAGTGCACGGAGAACTCGACGCAGGCGAAGGGCGACGAGCCCCTGTCGCACATCCTGGAGGACATCGCGCTCCTCTCGGCGAACGGCGTGGGCAACGGCTGACGTTCCCCCAGGGGCCCGGTCCGGCAGCTCGGCTGCCGGGCCGGGCTCCGGCGTGTTCGGGGGAGCTACGTGAGCGGCTTGGCGAGGCAGATGCTCAGCGGGTCGTTCCGGTAGTGGCCGAACTTCGAGCAGTCCGTGTAGCCGCTGGACCGGTAGAGCGCGATGGCCTCCGGCTGCTTGGTGCCCGTCTCCAGCACCATGCGGGTACGTCCCGCCGCGCGGGCGGTCTCCTCCAGCCGGGCGAGGATACGGCGGGCCAGTCCGAGGCCGCGGGCCTCGACCGTCACGTACATGCGCTTGATCTCGGCGTCGCCGTCCGAGTAGCCCTCGTCGTTGGTCTCCTGCGAGCGCCAGCCGCCGGTGGCGATGGGGCGGTCGTCGGCGTCGTAGGCGAGGAAGTAGATGCCGCCGGGCGGGTCGAACATCCTGGGGTGGAGGACGGTGGCGTCCCCCTCGCTTTCGTAGCGAGCCGCGTATTCCAGCTGGACCTCGGCGTCGAGCTTCACGGCGTCGGGGTGGTCGGCGGGGACCTGACGTATTTGGATGGCCACAGCATCGATCGTAGAGCCTGGATAGGGTGCCGGGATGCTCACTGTGACTTCCGTGAATGTGAACGGGCTGCGCGCCGCCGCGAAGAAGGGCTTCGTGGAGTGGCTGGCCGGGACCGGGGCCGATGTGGTCTGTCTCCAGGAGGTGCGCGCCGAGGAGGACCAGCTCACGGAGGCGGTGCGGAAGCCCGAGGGGTGGCACACGGTGTTCGCCCCGGCGGCGGCCAAGGGCCGTGCGGGGGTCGCGCTCTACTCGCGGCGGGAGCCGGAGCGGGTGCGGATCGGTTTCGGCAGCGCGGAGTTCGACACGAGCGGGCGGTACGTCGAGATCGACCTGCCGGGTGTGACGGTGGCCAGCCTCTATCTGCCGTCGGGCGACGTGGGCACGGAGCGCCAGGACGAGAAGGTCCGGTTCATGGACGAGTTCTTCGCCTACCTCGGCGGCCTCAAGGAGCGCGCGGCGGCCGACGGCCGTCAGGTGCTGGTCTGCGGCGACTGGAACATCGCCCACCAGGAGGCCGACCTGAAGAACTGGAAGGCCAACCGCAAGGAGTCCGGCTTCCTGCCCGAGGAGCGCGCGTGGCTGACGCGGGTCTTCGACGAGGCGTCGTACGTGGACGTGGTCCGCGCCCTGCACCCGGACCAGGCCGGGCCGTACACCTGGTGGTCGTACCGCGGGCGGGCGTTCGACAACGACACGGGGTGGCGGATCGACTATCACGTGGCGACGGCGGGGCTGGCGGGGCGCGCGGTGAAGGCGTGGGTGGAGCGCGCGGCGACGCACGGCGAGCGCTGGAGCGACCACGCGCCCGTGAGTGTAGTCTACGAACTGGGGTGATCCGGCTTGTTCCGGAGGCGGCGGTCCATCGCCATCGAGAGTTCCGCGTCCACCACGCTCTTGGCGAGGGGGCGCAGGGTCTCGGGGGGTGTGCCGGTCGCGTGGGTCCGGAGCGTGGTCGCGAAGAGTTCGGCCAGGGCGTCCGCGTGGGCGCGTATCTCGCGGGCGGCTTCGAAGACCGCGGACAGGGGGACGCCCGCGCGGACCATGGCGGCGGAGACGTCCAGGAGCCGGCGGCTGATGTGGACGAGGTCGTCGCCGTCGGTGGCGAGGTAGCCGAGTTCGAGGGCGGTGGCCAGATTCTCCGCCGTGACCTCGCCCTCGAAGTGGTCGGCCAGCTCCTCGGGGGTCAGGCGGACGGGTGTCTCCTCGGTCGGTTCGCCGAGGCCAAGGACCTCGCCCACGTCGCGGCCACTGTCGAAGGCGGTGGCGAGGTCGGCGATGCCGGTCAGGGTGTGGCCGCGTTCCAGGAGGGCGGCGATCGTACGGAGTCTGGCCAGGTGGTGGCTGTCGTACCAGGCGATCCGGCCCTCCCTGCGGGGCGGTGGGATCAGGCCGCGTTCGCGGTAGAAGCGCACCGTACGCACGGTGATGCCGGCCGCGTCGGCCAGCTCCTTCATGCGGTACTCGCGGACTTCCGCGCGGGCTTCCTCCAGGTCGGACATGGCGGCCAGCCTATGTCCTCGTACCGGCGGTAACTTTTCTCGTTCGCCCCCTACCCATGAGTAGGGGGCTGCCCTACCCTCCCAGACAGTGCCAGTGATCACTGGCGTGGTTCGGTGCGGGTACTCCGGCGGGAGGCGGCGGCATGGCCAAGCACGAGCACGTACGAGTGGCGGTGATCGGAACCGGATTCGGTGGCCTGGGGGCCGCCGTGCGACTGCGCCGCGACGGGATCACCGACTTCGTCGTCCTGGAACGCGCCGACTCGGTCGGCGGGGCGTGGCGTGACAACAGCTATCCGGGCTGCGCCTGCGACGTGCCCTCGCACCTCTACTCGTTCTCCTTCGCGCCCAACCCCGACTGGCCGCGCTCCTTCTCGGGGCAGCGGCACATCCGCGCGTATCTGGAGCACGTCACCGACACCTTCGGACTCCGGCCGCACCTGCGGCTGAACCACGAGGTGCTGATGATGCGCTGGATCGCCGAGGCGGCGCACTGGGAGATCGAGACCTCGCGCGGGACCGTCACGGCGGACGTCGTGGTCTCCGCGACCGGGCCGCTGTCCGACCCGAAGGTGCCCGACATCCCCGGCCTGGACGCGTTCCCCGGCAAGGTCTTCCACTCCGCGCGCTGGGACCACGGTTACGACCTGCGGGGCAAGCGCGTCGCCGTGGTCGGGACCGGCGCCTCCGCGATCCAGATCGTGCCGGCGGTCCAGCCCGACGTGGCGCGGCTGACGCTGTTCCAGCGCACCCCGCCGTGGGTGCTGCCGCGTGCGGACCGGGCGATCTCCGGGGCCGAGCGGTGGCTGCACCGGAAGGTGCCGGCGACCGCCGCCGCGCGGCGTGGACTGCTGTGGGGGTTAAGGGAGTTGCAGGTCCAGGCGTTCACCAGGCGGCCGGATGAACTGGCGCTGGTGGAGCGCATCGCCAAGGCCAACATGGCGCGGGCGATCAAGGACCCGGCGCTGCGGGCCGCGTTGACGCCCTCGTACCGCATCGGCTGCAAGCGGATCCTGCTGTCCAGCGAGTACTATCCGGCGCTCGCGCGGCCCAACGTGGACGTCGTCGCGTCGGGGCTGGCGGAGGTGCGCGGCTCGACCGTCGTGGCGGCGGACCGTGCGGAGACGGAGGTGGACGCGATCATCTTCGGGACCGGCTTCCATGTGACCGACATGCCCGTCGCCGAGCGGGTGGTGGGGGTGGACGGGATCACCCTCGCGGAGGCGTGGAAGGACGGCATGGCGTCGCTCCGCGGCGCGACCGCCGCCGGCTTCCCCAACTGGATGACCGTCATCGGTCCCAACACCGGGCTCGGCAACTCCTCGATGATCCTGATCATCGAGGCGCAGCTCAGCTACCTGGGCGACTATCTGCGCACGCTCGGCTCACTGGGCGCGGGCGCCGCGCTCACGCCCACGCCCGCGGCCGTCGACGCGTGGAACCATCGCGTGCAGGAGCGGATGAAGCGCACCGTGTGGAACACCGGCGGCTGCACCAGCTGGTATCTGGACGCGAACGGGCGCAACACCACCATCTGGCCGGGGACGACGACCGAGTTCCGCCGGGCGACGCGGGCCGTGGACCTGAGGGAGTACGACGTCGTCCGGGCGCGGGCGGCGACGACCGACACCGAGGAGAGCGTTCGATGAGCCGACTTACTCGATCAGTCCGACCCGCCCCGTCGGTCCGGCCCGTGCGTGAGATCTTCACGCGTTCCGGCGACGGCTCGCGCCTGCACATCGAGGTGTACGGCTCCGAGGGGGCGCCCGCAGTTGTCCTGATCCATGGGTGGACCTGCTCGACTCTCTTCTGGGCCGGACAGATCGACGACCTCGCCGCCGACCATCGGGTGATCGTCTACGACCAGCGCGGGCACGGGCGTTCACCGGCCGTCGGCCGCGGCGGCTACAGCACCGTCGCGCTCGCCGACGACCTGGAGACGGTGCTGGGCGCGACCCTCGCGCCGGGTGAGAAAGCCGTGCTGGCCGGGCACTCGATGGGCGGCATGACGCTGATGGCCGCGTCGGCGCGGCCCGCCTTCCGGGAGCACGCGGCGGCGGCGCTGCTGTGCAGCACGGGCAGTTCGAAGCTGGTGGCCGAGTCGCGCGTGGTGCCTATGCGGCCCGGCCGCGTACGCACCCGGCTGACGCGGCTGATCCTCGGCGCGCGGGCCCCGCTGGGGCCGGTCACGCCCGTCTCGAAGCGGATCCTGCGGTACGGGACGATGGGGCCCGGCACGGCGCCGGACCGGGTCGCCGCGTGCGCGCGGATCGTGCACGCGTGTCCGCGCGCGGTGCGGGTGGCCTGGTCGCATGTGCTCGGCGAACTCGATCTCGACGCGGGCGTAAGGGAGTTGCGGGTGCCCACGGCCGTCGTCACGGGGACGGCCGACCGGCTGACGCCTCCGGTGCTGGCCCGCAGGCTGGTCGAGGCGCTGCCCGACTGCGTGGGTCTGACCGAGCTGACCGGCATGGGGCACATGACGCCGGTGGAGGCGCCGGAGGCGGTGACCGCGGTGATTCGTCAGCTGGTGGACGACCACCTCAGGGCCGGTGTCGGAGAGGAGAGCGCCGTATGAGCAGGGTCGGTCTCGAAGGACAGGTCGCCGTCGTCACCGGCGCGGCACGCGGCGTCGGTGAGTCGCTGGCCCGCAAGCTGTCGGCGCGCGGTGCGCGGGTGGCGCTCGTGGGCCTGGAGGCCGACGAGTTGAAGGACGTGGCGAGCAGGCTGCACACCGAGTGCGAGCACTGGTACGCCGATGTCACCGACCACGAGGCGATGACCCGCGTCGCGGGGGAGGTCAAGCAGCGCTTCGGGAAGGTCGACATCGTGGTGGCCAACGCGGGTGTGGCGGCGGGCGGTCCGCTGCTGGACTCGGACCCCGTCGCCTGGCGGCGGGTCATCGAGGTGAACCTCGTCGGCGGCGCGGTGACGGCGCGCGCGTTCCTGCCCGTACTGATGGAGAGCCGGGGCTACTTCCTCCAGATCGCCTCGCTCGCCGCGATCGCCCCGGCGCCGATGATGAGCGCGTACTGCGCCTCCAAGTCGGGCGTCGAGGCCTTCGCGCACAGCCTGCGCGGCGAGGTCCGCCACAAGGGCGTCCGCGTCGGCGTCGGCTATCTGTCCTGGACCGACACCGACATGGTGCGCGGCGCGGACGAGGACGAGGTGATGCGCGAGATGCGGCGGCGGCTGCCGTGGCCGGCCAACAAGACGTATCCGCTGGGGCCCGCCGTCGAGCGCATCGTGTCGGGGATCGAGCGGCGTTCGCCGCATGTGTACGCGCAGTGGTGGCTGCGCGGCACGCAGTCCGTACGCGGGTATCTGCCGGGCATCGTCGCGACCGTCGGGGCCCGGCACATGCGGAGCCTCGAACCACGGGTCGGGGGAGTGGGGAAGGGGCTCGTGGGGGCGGGCGGGGCGGCGGACGAGCGGGCGCGTACGCAGCGTAATTGATCGAAATGCGCGGTATGTGGGGGCGTGCAAGGCTGGTTGAGGCCCTGGGACCCCACCATGGGCCTCACCGGACTTCCAGGAGTGAGTTCCCATGGGTATAGCGGACCAGTTCAAGGACAAGTCGCAGGAGCTCGCCGACAGGGCGAGGAAGGCGGACGGGGAGAAGGACGAGGCGGCCGAGCGCTCCTCGCAGGACGAGGACCGGACGCAGGACGAGCGGGCCCGCGCGCGGCAGCGCGCGCAGGACGCGCGTGACCGCTTCGCCGACGACTACGACGCCTGACGGTGTACGAGGAGTCTGTACGAGGAGACGCACCCGGTGCCGGGCACCGGGTGCGCCCCTTCGCGGGGCCGGGCGGCCACCGGGCGGACCCGGGCGGACCCGGTCAGGCTCGTGGCGGTAGCGGTGGGCGGCGGCGGTCCGGGACGGCGCCGTAGCCGGGTGGGGTCGCCGCCGGCTGCTTGGTCAGCAGTTCCAGCGCCACCCACACCGCGTCGTCGAGCTGCGCGTGCCGCCCCTCCGCCCAGTCGAGCGGCGTGCGCAGCGCCTCGATGTTCGGCTCCACACCGTGGTTCTCCACCGACCAGCCGTACGTGTCGAACCAGGCCGCGTTCATCGGCACCGTGATCACCGTGCCGTCGCCCAGCCGGTGCCTGCCGGTCATGCCGACCACCCCGCCCCAGGTGCGCTGTCCGACCACCGGGCCCAGCTTCAGCAGCCGGAAGGCGGCGGTGATCATGTCGCCGTCGGAGGAGGTCGCCTCGTCCGCGATGGCGACGACCGGGCCGCGCGGGGCGTTGGAGGCGTAACTGACCGCCTGGGCGTTACGCGTCAGGTCCCAGCCGAGGATGCGCCGGGTCAGTTTCTCCACGACGAGTTCGCTGATGTGACCGCCCGCGTTGCCCCGTACGTCCACGATCAGCGCGGGCCTGGACACCTCAAGCCGCAGATCGCGGTTGAACTGCGCCCAGCCCGAGCCGCCCATGTCGGGGATGTGGAGGTAGCCGCACTTGCCGCCGCTCAGCTCGCGGACGACCTCGCGGCGTTTGGCGACCCAGTCCTGGTAGCGCAGCGGCCGTTCGTCGATGAGCGGGACGATCGCGACCCGCCGTGAACCGCCGTGCCGGGCACCGCCGTTGGCCGGTGACAGGTCCTCGGCGGGGCGGAAGGTCAGCTCGACCGTCGTACCGCCGGCGGCGGACAGCAGGGGGAAGGGGCCGGTCACCGGGTCGACGGGCCGGCCGTCGACATGGGTGAGGACCGCGCCCTCGCGGATGCCCGTACCGGCAAGCGGAGAACGGGCCTTGGAGTCCGACGACTCGCCGGGCAGGATCCGCTTCACCAGCCATTCGCCGTCCCTGCACACCAAGTTGGCGCCGAGCAGGCCCATGGCGCGCTGGTAGTGCGGCGGTCCCTCGTTGCGGCGGGCGGGGGTCACGTACGCGTGCGAGGTGCCCAGCTCGCCGAGCGCCTCGCGCAGCAGATCGGCGAACTCGTCGGGGGACGCGACGCGTTCGACCAGCGGGCGGTACTGGTCGAGCACCGCGTCCCAGTCGATGCCGCACATCTCGGGTTCCCAGAAGTACGAGCGGATGATGCGGCCCGCCTCCGCGTACGCCTGGCGCCACTCGGCCGCCGGGTCGACCTCGTGCAGGATGCGGCGCAGGTCGAGATGGACGGTCGAGTCGCCGTCGCCGGTCTCGGTCGCGGGGACGGCGCGCAGTTCGTCGTCGTCCACGACCACGAGCCGGGAGCCGTCCCGGCTGAGCGCGAACCAGTCGAGGTGGTCGACGAGTTCGCTCTTGCGCGCCTTGGTGATGTCGAAGTGTTCGAGGGTCGGCCGGCCCGAGGTGTCGGCGGGGTTGGCGAACGTCTCGCCCAGCGCCCCGGAGATCGGCCAGCGCAGCCAGACCAGACCGCCGCCGCTGACGGGTTGCAGGGCCGAGTACTTGGACGCGGAGACGGGGAAGGGCGTGACGCGGCTCGCGAGTCCTTCGACCTCGACGGTGACCGTCCCTCCCCCAGAGCCTTCGGCCTGGGAGGTGCCCCCGTAGACGGCCGCCGTGCCGCCCGCAGGGACGGTGACCGTTACCGGGTCGAGACCGCCCGCGGCCGGGCGGCCGTCCGGGAGGAGCGCGAACGGCGAGGGGGTCGCCGACGACAGCGGTACGAGGTAGGGGCGGCAGCCCAGCGGGAAGGAGAGGTCGCCGGTGTGCACGTCGTACACGGGGTCGAATCCGCGCCAGGAAAGAAAGGCGAGATATCGGCCGTCCCGTGTGAAGACCGGATTCTCGTCCTCGAAGCGGCCGTTGGTGACGTCGACGATCGTGCGGTCGGCGATGCGCGCCATCTTGATCTGGCGCAGCGAGCGGCCGACGCCGGGGTGGGACCAGGCGATCCAGTCGCCGTCGGGGGAGAACGCGAGGTCGGTGACGGGGCCGTTGACGGAGCGGATCAGCTCGGTGACGTCCTCCGCGACCTCTTCCGTGCCGTCCTCCGGGACGGCGTCCCCCGTGGCATCCTCGGCGGACCCATCGACGCCCTCAACAGGCCCTGCGGACACGGGTTCTGACGTGCTGTCGTCGGACGAGTCGTCAGGAACCGTCAGTATCAGCAGCCTTCCGTCGTGCGTGCTCAGCGCCAGCCGTTCGCCGTCCGGATCGGCGATCAGCTCATGGACCCGCCCCAGCCGCCCGGAGGCCAGCCGCACCGGCGGCCGGTCGCCGGTCGCACGCGGCAGGTAGGCGATCTCGATCGCGTCCTCGCCGTCCGCGTCCGTGACGTAGGCGACCTTGCCGCCGCTGCCCAGCATCTCGGGGAGCCTGACCCGTACGCCCGGAGTGTCCGTGATGGTGCGGGCGGGGCCGTCGCGGTGGGTGAGCCAGTACAGGCTGCCGCGTACGGAGACGGCGCTCGCCCGGCCCGTGGTGTCCACGGAGATCGCGTCGACGTGGTGGGCGGCCGGCACCTGGTAGCTGCGCCGCCCGGCGCGCGGGCCACCGAGCCGTACCGACAGCTTGCGCGGCGTCGCGTCCGGCGCCAGGGAGTCCACCAGCCAGAGGTCGCCCGCGCACTGGTAGACGATCCGGTGGCCGTCGGACGACGCGTGGCGGGCGTAGAACGCGTCGTGGTCGGTGTGCCGGCGCAGGTCGGTGCCGTCGGGGAGCGTCGAGTAGAGATTGCCGACGCCCTCGTGGTCGGAGAGGAACGCGATGCGCCCGGCCACGAACATCGGGCAGTCGAGATGCCCCGGCAGGTCCTCCAGCAGCCGCTCGCCGTGCAGCCACAGCCGGCCGGTGGCGCCGCCCCGGTACCGCTTCCAGGCGGCCGGTTCGTGCGGCGGCTTACCGGTGAGCAGCAGGCTGCGCCGCTCACCCTCGATGTCGGCGATCGCGATGTCGGCGACCGGGCCCCAGGGGAGCTTTCCGCCGGGGGAGCCGTCGGTGGGGACGCTGTAGGCCCAGGAGTAGTACGAGAAGGGCTGGCCGTGCGAGGAGACGGCGAGGATCTGCGCCGTACCGTCCTTGTCCGGCGGCGTCCAGCCGCAGACGCGGGTGTCGGTCGATCCCCAGTAGCTCAGGCGGCGGGCCGGGCCGCCGGCCACCGGCGCCAGATGGATCTCCGGATCCAGGCTGCGCCAGCTCGTGTAAGCGATCTGGCTGCCGTCCGGCGAGAATCGCGGATGCCCCACTCTGGTGCGGTCGACGGTCACCCGCCACGCGCGGTCGGGGCGGTTCTTGGCCGACGAGAGCGGGGCGACCCAGAGATCGTCCTCGGCGGCGAAGCACAGCAAGTCGTCGTGCAGGTGCGGATAGCGGAGATACGCGACGTCGTCACTCACCCCCCAATGCTTTCCGTGTGGGAGGGGCGCGGCAACTCGTGGAATGAGCCAAGTTGGCCGGATCTATTCGGTGTGGTGGAGCCCACAAGCGAAACGTTGTCGTTTCGATGGGGGCGGGGTTATCTTCGTACTGTACGAAACCGTTTCGCTTGGCACTCGAAACCTTGACGGGAGGTCGACCATGGCACGCACCAGACTCACGCCGGAGCGCGAGAGCGAGTTGTACGGAGCCACGCTCGACCTGTTGCGCGAGGTCGGATACGACGCCCTCACCATGGACGCCGTCGCCGGTCGCACCCATGCCAGCAAAGCAACCCTCTACCGCCAGTGGGGGAGCAAGCCGGAGCTTGTCGCACGAGCCCTGCGCGCCAACAAGCCCGCCGATGTCACAGAGATCGACACCGGCTCGCTGCGCGGGGACTTCCACGCCATGGTCTCGTTGGCCGACGACTGCCAGATGGAACGGGACTCCGCGCTGATGCGGGGTCTGGTCCATGCCGTCCACAACAACCCCGATCTCCACCAGGCGCTGCGCGAACTGCTCATCGAGCCCGAACTCAACGGACTCGGCGTGTTTCTGCGTCGTGCCGTCGAACGGGGCGAGATCAGCGAGGACCAGCCCGCGCTGAAATACGTCACACACATGCTGGTCGGCGCCTTCGTCGCCCGGCAGCTCGTGGAGGACCGGTCGGTCGACCAGGCCTTCCTCCGCGACTATCTCGACGCCGTGCTTCTCCCCGCCCTCGGCGTCTGACCTCCCCGAAGCTCCGCAGCTACGCCTACGCATCCCTGGGCCGCTCGCCCACCTCCGGGGTTCCCCAGCAGTACCGGTGCCGCCCATGGCACCAGCACCTGACGCGTGTCGCTCTCGCGCCGTCGGTCGGCTCCCCATGCCCTTGACCCACCCCCAGACCGGGAGTACGCCTCGTGGCCACGTTTCTCTACAAACTCGGACGGTTCGCCTTCCGCCGACGAAATCTCGTCGCCTTCGTATGGGTGGCGCTGCTGGCTCTCGCCGGCGTCGGCGCCGCGTCCGCGTCCACCGCGACCTCCAGCTCCTTCTCCATTCCGGGCACGGAGGCCCAGAAGGCCTTCGACCTGCTCGAAGAGCGCTTCCCCGGCGGGAGCGCCGACGGCGCCACCGCCCGAGTCGTCTTCAAGGCGCCGGACGGCGAGAAGATGACCTCCGCCGCCAACAAGGCCGAGGTCGAGAAGATCGTCGACGAGCTGCCGGCCGGCTCCGACCAGATCGCGCAGGTCACCGACCCGTACACGGCCAAGGCCGTCTCGCAGGACGGGGCGACGGCCTACGTCTCGGTCACATACAAGGTCAGCTCGATGGAGCTGACGGATGAGACCCGTACGGCGCTGGAGGAGACGGGGGCCGACGCGCGGGGCGCCGGGCTGACCGTCGAGATCGGCGGCGACGCGCTCCAGGCCGTACCGGAGACCGGGGCCACCGAGATCATCGGCATCGCCGTGGCGGCGGTCGTGCTCGTCATCACCTTCGGTTCGCTGATCGCGGCGGGACTGCCGCTGCTCACCGCCCTCATCGGCGTCGGGATCGGTGTCTCGACCATCACCGCGCTGGCCAGCGTGATGGATCTCGGCTCCACCACCAGCATTCTCGCGATGATGATCGGCCTCGCCGTCGGTATCGACTACGCCCTGTTCATCGTCTCCCGCTACCGGGCGGAGCTGGCGGAGGGGCGTGAACCCGAGGAAGCCGCCGGGCGGGCGGCCGGGACGGCGGGATCCGCCGTCGTCTTCGCCGGGCTCACCGTCGTCATCGCGCTCGTCGGGCTCGCCGTCGTCAACATCCCGATGCTCACCAAGATGGGCGCCGCGGCGGCCGGAACGGTCGTCATCGCCGTCCTCATCGCGCTCACCCTCGTCCCGGCCGTGCTGGGATTCGCGGGCAGGCGGGTGCACGGCAAGAAGGTGCGCGAGAGGCACGCACGGGAGCGGGCCGCCTCGGCCGACGGCAAGGCGGCCGAGGGCAAGCCCAACATGGGCACCCGCTGGGCCGGTTTCGTGCTGCGCCGTCCCGTCGCCGTACTCCTCGCCGGAGTCGTCGGCCTCGGCATCATCGCTGTCCCGGCCGGCTCGCTGGAGATGGGGCTGCCCGACGACGGCTCGCAGCCGACGAGCACCACGCAGCGCAAGGCGTACGACCTGCTCTCGGACGGTTTCGGGCCCGGCTTCAACGGTCCGCTGATGGTCGTCGTGGACGGCAAGGGCGACGACAACGCCAAGCAGACCGCCGCCCGGGTCACCGACGCCGTGAAGGACCTGAGGGGCGTCGCCGCCGTGACCCCCGCCAGTTACAACAAGGCCGGCGACACGGCGACGATCACGGTCGTCCCGAAGGACCGCCCCTCGTCGGTGGAGACGGAGAACCTGGTCCATGCCATCCGCGACGCGGGCGGCGAGATCGCCTCAGGCAGCGAGGCGAAGGTCCTGGTCACCGGTGCCACCGCGATGAACACCGACTTCTCCGAGAAGATGAACGACGCGCTGCTGCCCTACCTCGCGCTCGTCGTGGGCCTGGCGTTCCTGCTGCTGATGCTCGTCTTCCGGTCGGTCCTCGTACCGCTCAAGGCGGCCCTCGGCTTCCTGCTCTCGGTCGTCGCCGCGCTCGGCGCGGTGGTCGCGGTCTTCCAATGGGGCTGGCTCTCCGGCCTGTTCGGGGTCGAGCAGACCGGCCCGGTCATGTCGATGATGCCGATCTTCATGGTGGGTGTCGTCTTCGGTCTCGCCATGGACTACGAGGTGTTCCTGGTCACGCGGATGCGTGAGGCGTACGTCCACGGGGAGCGGCCCGGACAGGCGATCTCCACCGGCTTCCGGCACGGGACGCGGGTCGTCACCGCCGCCGCGGTGATCATGATGGCGGTCTTCGCGGGCTTCATCGGCTCCAGCGAGTCCATGGTCAAGATGATCGGCTTCTCACTGGCCATCGCGGTCTTCTTCGACGCGTTCGTGGTCCGGATGGCCATCGTGCCGGCGGTGCTCGCGCTGCTCGGCAACAAGGCGTGGTGGCTGCCGCGCTGGCTGGACCGGCTGCTGCCCAACGTGGACGTGGAGGGCGAGCAGCTGCGGAAGATGCTGGAGAAGGAGACGGCCGGCGCGGGCGGGGACTCCGGGCCGGGCTCGGAGAAGGAGCTGGTGCGGGTCTGAGGTCCGGGTGGGGCCGGGTCGGTCGCCGACCGACCCGGCCCCACCGGTCACGGGTTGCGCAGCAGCCGGTCGAGGCCGCGCTTCGCGCGCAGCGGGTAGCGCTCCTCGCCGACCGGGACGGTCTCGTACGTCAGCCGCAGGAACCGGCGCAGCAGGGCTGTGTCGAACTGGGTCAGGGCCACGCCCTCCGGCGAGTGGAATTCGAGCATCGTCTGTGCCCGGCCGCAGGGCCAGACGCGTACGTCTCCGTCGCCGGAGGGGCCCCGGAGGCCCGATTCGAGCAGTTCGCGGGCGAAGGCCCACACCACCTCGCCGTCGTCACGCGACACCTCGGCCGGAAAGGCGACGCGGACGGCGAGTGGATCGGCGCTGTCGTAGCGGAGGGTGACCGACAGACGCCCGTGGTGCGGGGCGTCCGTGATGAGGCGGACCTTGGCAGGCTGCTCGACGACGGCTGACATCGCTTCGCTCCTCTGCGGCGTGCTCGCTTTACAACACAACATACCTTTTATCCGTTATTTAACGTCGAGTCGCCCGGAAAACTCAAATTTTCCGGGCCGTTCGGTGTGTCCGTACACCGGTTCGCATGGCACGCGCTCTTGCAACTCGTTCGCAAGAGAGGACTATCTATGCGGACGGCTCACTTCGAGCGGTTCACCACGCCTGCCGGAAGCGGAGCCCGCCCATGCATGTCCCCGACGGAATGATCAACCTGCCGGTGTCGGCCGCAGCCGGCGTCGTCGCCGCCGGTGCCGTGGCGGTCAGCCTGCGCGGCGCCCGCCGCGAACTGGGCGCCGGACCGCTCGCCGAGGGCCATGGCGCCGAGCGCACCGCACCCCTCGCCGGTCTCGTCGCCGCCTTCGTCTTCGCCGTACAGATGCTGAACTTCCCGGTCGGCGCGGGCACCAGCGGGCATCTGCTCGGCGGGGCGCTCGCGGCGATACTCGTCGGCCCCTACACCGGCGTCCTGTGCATCGCCGTCGTCCTGCTCATGCAGGGCATCCTCTTCGCCGACGGCGGGCTCACCGCGCTCGGCGTGAACATCACGGTCATGGGCGTCGTGACGGTCGTCGTCTCGTACGGGATCTTCCGCGGCCTGATCCGGGTCCTGCCCCGCGCGCGCCGCTCGGTGACCGTGTCCGCGTTCGTCGGCGCGCTGGTGTCCGTGCCGGCCTCCGCCGCGGCCTTCACCCTCCTCTACGCGATCGGCGGGACCACCGACATCCCCATCGGCAGCGTGCTCACCGCGATGGTCGGGGTGCATGTGCTCATCGGTATCGGCGAGGCCGCGATCACCGCCCTGACGGTCGGCGCCGTCATCGCCGTACGGCCGGACCTGGTCCACGGGGCGCGCGGGCTCGCGGCGCCGCTCAAGCTGCGGGTGAACGGGCAGCTGGTGGACGCGCCCACTGTTCCTGTGGCCGCGTCCACGGCCTCGCGCTCGCCGCGCGGGCTGCTCGCGGCCGGTCTCGGCACCGCCCTGCTGCTGGCCGGAGTCGTCTCCTTCTACGCCTCCGCCAACCCCGACGGGCTGGAGAAGGTCGCCGCGGACAAGGGCTTCGACGAAAAGGCCGATGAGCAGGCGCACGCCGCCGCCGGATCGCCGCTCGCCGACTACGGCATCAAGGACATCTCCAGCACCCGGCTCTCGGGCGGACTCGCGGGCGTGATCGGCGTCGGCGCGACGGTCGTCGTGGGCAGCGGGATCTTCTACGCGGTCCACCGCCGCCGTACGACGGAGAACGCACCGGCCGCGTCCTCCGGAACGCCCACCTCCGCCAAGGGGGCCTGACATGGGCGCGGGCCACGCCCACAAGCTCTACCGGCAGGGGAACTCCCCGGTCCACGCCCTGCCCCCGCACTGCAAGCTCGCCGCCGTCCTGTGCTTCGTGCTCGTCGTGGTCTCCACCCCGCGCGAGGCCGTGTGGGCCTTCGGCCTGTACGCGGCGCTGCTCGCCGGCGTCGCGGCGCTCGCCCGCGTCCCGGCCGGCTTCCTGCTGCGCCGGATGCTGATCGAGGTGCCGTTCGTGGCGTTCGCCGTCCTCATGCCGTTCGTGGTGCCCGGCGACCAAGTCCGGTTCCTCGGGCTGTCGTTGAGCGTTCCCGGCCTGTGGGGCGCCTGGAACGTGCTGGCCAAGGGCACGCTCGGGGTCGCCGCCTCCGTACTCCTCGCCTCCACCACCGAACTGCGCGCGCTGCTACTGGGGTTGCGGCGGCTGGGGCTGCCGCCGATGCTCGTACAGATCGCGTCCTTCATGATCCGCTACGGCGACGTGATCACCGACGAGCTGCGCCGGATGTCGATCGCCCGCCGCTCGCGCGGGTTCGACGCGCGCGGCGTACGGCACTGGGGTGTGCTCGGCAAATCCGCCGGCGCGCTGTTCATCCGCTCCTACGAGCGCGGGGAGCGGGTGCATCTGGCGATGCTGAGCCGCGGCTACACGGGCACGATGCCCGTCATCGACGAGATGTCGGCGTCCCGCGCACAGTGGACGTCCGCCGCCGCACTCCCCCTCTCGGCGCTCGCGGTCTGTCTGCTTGGCTGGACCCTATGAGCAGCCAGCCGCAGCCGCCGCCGTCCCTCGAAGTGCGCGGACTCGCCTACGCGTACCCCGACGGCCACCAGGCCCTCTTCGGTGTCGACCTGACCGTCGCGCGCGGCGAGCGGGTCGCGCTGCTCGGCCCCAACGGCGCGGGCAAGACCACCCTCGTCCTGCATCTCAACGGCATCCACACGGCGGGCGCCGGGTCCGTCACCGTCGCCGGGCTGCCCGTCGAGAAGCGGCATCTCGCCGAGATACGCCGCCGCGTCGGCATCGTCTTCCAGGACCCCGACGACCAACTGTTCATGCCCACCGTGCGCGAGGACGTGGCCTTCGGCCCCGCGACGTCCGGGCTGCGCGGCGCGGAGCTGGAGGCCAGGGTCGTCGCCGCGCTCAGCCGGGTCGGGATGGCCGAGTACGCGGACCGGCCGCCGCACCATCTCTCCTTCGGACAGCGCCGCAGGGTCGCCGTCGCGACGGTCCTGGCGATGGAGCCCGAGATCCTCGTACTCGACGAGCCCTCGTCCAACCTCGATCCGGCCTCGCGCCGCGAACTCGCCGACATCCTGCGGGCGTTGGACGTCACCGTACTGATGGTCACGCACGACCTGCCGTACGCGCTGGAGCTGTGCCCGCGCGCCGTGATCCTCAGCGAGGGCGTCATCGCGGCCGACGGGGCGACCCGCGATCTGCTCGGCGACGCGGAGTTGATGGGCGCGCACCGGCTGGAGTTGCCGTTCGGTTTCGACCCCGCGTCGGTGCCGTCTCGCTGAACCCGGTGGACCGGTCGGCTCCGCCGACCGTGCACCATGGAGGTATGAGCGGGATCGTAGGCGTCGCTGACGTCCAGGGCACGGTGGCCGCGGGCTTCGAACCCGTGAAGGACGCCTTCGTACGGAACTTCCAGGACCGCGGCGAGCGGGGCGCGGCCGTCGCGGTCTACCGGGACGGGCACAAGGTCGTCGACCTGTGGGCCGGCACGCGCGACGTCGACGGCGCGGAGCCGTGGGCCGTGGACACCGCGCAGATCGTCCACTCCGCCACGAAGGGCGTCGCCGCCGCCGTACCGCTTCTGCTGCACCAGCGCGGGCGCATCGACCTGGACGCGCCGGTGGGCACGTACTGGCCCGAGTTCAAGGCGGCGGGCAAGGAACGGGTGCTCGTACGGCACCTGTTGTCGCACCGCGCGGGCGTGCCCGTGCTCGACCGGCCGCTCAGCCCCGACGAGGCGCTCGACGGCGAGTCCGGCGCCCACGCGCTCGCCGCGCAGCGGCCCGTCTGGGAGCCGGGCACCGACCACGGCTACCACGCGTACACGTACGGCTGGCTGGTCGCCGAGCTGGTGAAACGCGTCACTGGACGCTCCGTCGGCCAGTGGATCGCCGATGAGATCGCCCGCCCGCTCGGCCTGGACTTCTGGATCGGGCTGCCCGCCGAAGAAGCGCACCGCGTGGGCCGTATCGGGAGGATCGAGGAGCCCGCCGGGGGCAGTGGGGAGCTGCGGCTGCGCGTGAAGCGCTCGGTCGCGGAGGCGTACAAGGACCCGGACTCCCTCACGCGGCGGGCGTTCGGCGCGATCGATCCGCTGCCGGACCTGAACAGCGCCGCCTACCGCGCCGCCGAAATGCCCGCGAGCGGCGGGATCTCCACCGCGCGTGGGCTGGCGCGCTGCTACGCGGCGATGATCGGCCCCGTCGACGGCCCCGGCCACGGCTACCGGGGCGGCGAGCGGCTGTTCGCGCCGGCGACGCTGACGCTCGCCCGTACCGAGGAATCGGCGGGCCCCGACCGGGTGTTGGTCGTCGGCACCCGCTTCGGCCTCGGCTTCATGCTGCACGGCGCGGGCACGCCGCTGCTCGGCCCCGGCTCCTTCGGACACCCCGGAAGCGGCGGCTCGCTCGGCTTCGCCGACCCGGAGTCGGGTATCGCGTTCGGCTATGTCACCAACGGCATGCGCAAGGGAGTGACGGCGGACCCGCGGGCACAGGCTCTGGTGCGGGCCGTCAGGTCGGCTTCATGATCGGCACATGAGGCGATTCGAGAATCACGGCGTACTGATCACGGGAGCCGGACGCGGGATAGGCGAGGCGATCGCCCGGCGGCTGGCCGCCGAGGGCGCGCGGGTGCTGATCACGGATGTGGACGCGGAACGGGCCGCGCGGGCGGCCGAGTTGATCGAAGGCGCCCGGTCGTTCGTGTGCGACGTCGGCGACCGCGCGTCGGTCGAGGCGGCCGTCGCGTACGCCGTCGAGCACTTCGGCTCGCTGGACGTCCTGGTCAACAACGCGTACTCCTGCACGGTGGACATGCCGCTCTTCGAGGACGAACCGGACGAACACTGGGCCCGCGACCTCGATCTGACCCTGACCGGGGCCTTCCGCTGCGCGCGGGCGGCGCTGCCGCACCTGGTGGCGTCGGGGCGCGGCGCGATCGTCAACATCGGCTCGGTCAACGGCGAGCAGGACTTCGGCAACCACGCCTACAGCGCGGCGAAGGCCGGCCTCGCGAGCCTGACCCGGACGCTGGCGGGCCACGCGGGGCCGCGCGGGGTACGCGTCAACCTCGTCGCGCCGGGCACGATCCACACGGATGCCTGGCGGGGCCGCGAGGCTGCCCTGGAACGCGCGGCGCCGCACTACCCGGCGGGCCGGGTGGGGCTGCCGGACGACGTCGCGTCGGCGGTGGCGTTCCTGGCGTCGTCGGACGCGGGATGGGTCACGGGGGTGACGCTGCCGGTGGACGGCGGGATCCTGTCGGCGAACGTGGGACTGCGGCGGGCGTTCGCGGGGGCGGCTGCCGTGTCGGGGGCGCGGGAGTAGCGGGGGTGGCCCCAAGAGGCCGGGCTTGTCCTCAATCGCCGGACGGGCTTTTTGAGCCCGTCCGGCGATTGAGGACGAACCGGTCACCGGTCGGGCCCCGGTCACTCCCGGGGCCGACCGATGAGTTTCGGCCCGTCCGGGCGTCATACCTACGTCACCGACCGAAAGTGACCCCGCGAGGTTCTACGCAAGGACGGCACCACCATGGTCAGCACCCACACACTCGACGTCCCCGGCGCGCACCTGTACTACGAGGTACGGGGCTCCGGACCCGTACTGGTGCTCACGGGCGCGCCCATGGGCGCCACGCACTTCGCGCCGCTGGCCGACGTGCTCGCCGACGAGTACACCGTCGTGACGAACGACCCCCGAGGCATCTCCGGCAGCACCCTGGACGATCCCGCTCAGGACTCCACCCCCGAGCTGCGCGCAGACGACATCGCCGCGATCCTGGACGCCATCGGCGCCGATTCGGCCCATGTGTTCGGCAGCAGCGGCGGCGCCGTGACCGGCCTCGCCCTGGTCGCGCGGCACCCGGCACGGGTACGGACACTCGTCGCACACGAGCCGCCCGTGCTGGCGCTGCTGCCCGACGCGGCGGAGCAGCGCGCGGAGATGGACGACATCGTCGAGACGTTCCACCGTGACGGCCCCGGCCCGGCGTTCGCGAGGTTCATGGCCGTCTCCGGCATGGACACCGGCGACGACGAGGGCGCCCCCACTCCGCCGTCCGAGGAGCCCTCGGCCCAGGACATGGCGGACGCGGCCCGCTTCCTCGGCCACGAACTGCGTGGCACCGCCGGCTACGTGCCCGACACCGACGCGCTGACGGCGGCCCCGTCCCGCGTCGTGATCGGCATCGGCGTGACATCCGGCGGGCTGATCACGTACCGCACCTCCACGGAACTGGCCGCACGGCTGGGCGTGCACCCGGCCGAATTCCCGGGCGGGCACGGCGGGTTCGTCGAGGCGCCGGGGGAGTTCGCAGAGACGCTGCGGAAGGTGCTGGCGGGCTGAGGGCGGACGTTGCTTGCCGGTCCGGCCGTCGTCGCGCTGGTTACCGCGCGGCGAACCGGCCGGTCACGACGTCGCGCACAAACGTGTCGAACAGCCCCGCGGTGAAGGCGAGAGCCCGGCCGTGGGGCCGCTTGCTGTCGCGCAGGAAGCGGCTGCCGTCGGGTAGGGCGGCAACTTCCACGCAGTCGCCATTGGCGCCGGAGTACGAGGACCTGACCCATGACAGTCCCGCTGCCGGAGCAGCCCCCCTGTGCGGCTTCATCGTCTATTCCATTTCCCTTATAGCGTCCTTGATGAGCTTCCGCGATTGACTGGCGTTCGCGGCGGCCACGTTGAGCCGCCTGAACAGTGTTGTGTACGTCTCCACGTCGGCTGCCTCTTCGTAGTACACCGTACTCGTGGGCGACTCGGTGTAGATGATGTCGGTCTCGGCCGATGTCGGGAAACCCATGATGACGAACGGGCCGAACAGGCAAGCGTTCATGGGGTCTTCACGCGGCAGCACCTGGAGCTGGATGTGCGGCTCGCGGCTGGCCTCGACCAGACTCTCCAGCTGGGACTTCATCGTAACGACACCGCCGACGCGATGGTGCAGCGCACTCTCCGCGATGATCACCCACAGTTCGAGGGGGGCCTCACGGCTGAGGATGCCCCGGCGTTCGCTCCGTACGTTGAGCAGTGTCTCCATCTGCTCATCCGTTGCGTCGGGAATCTGCAACTCGATCACCGCGCGGGTGTACTCAGGGATTTGCAGCAGGCCCGGAATCAGACTGGTCTGCACGTTGTAGAGCTTGGTCGCGTCCCACTCGACGGCGACGAACGCGGCATAGGCGGAATCGACGCTCTGGGCGTACCGCGACCACCAGCCCTTCTTCTTCGACTCGCGTGACAGGAGTTCGATCTCGCGGCGCTCGGCGGGATCGGTGACGCCGTACGCGTCCAACAGGGCGCGCAGGTCAGGGAGTCGGATGTTGGACTGGGCGTTCTCGATCCGTCCCAGTTTGGATGAAGCTGATTCGAGCACCTGGCACGCGTCCGCGTGCGTCAGGCCCGCAGTCGTCCGCAGCTCGCGAAGCACTCGCGCCAAACGCCTCTGACGGATCGTCGGGTTGCTGTTGATGGGCACGCGGATGCGCCTCCTTCACTTATTTACGCAGGCCAAGTGTGCCGTTCGAACATGGTGGCGACCAAGTTCTACTGCGACTCTTAGAAGTGGTGACTTGACACTTCGGGCACCGCACTGCGCGTAGTACTCGCAGTGGTCATCTCATGACCAACGGTTACCGAAATGGGGTCGGGTGCTGTTGACGCGTGGGCTCTCGCGGGATGCGTCGCGCCGATTCGCCCACCCCCACGGGCACGCCCTCACCGGAGGAGAACGTCATGAACTCCCGGACAGAAGCTCCACGCATGGCCTACGGATATCTCCGCGTCCTCTCCGAAGCGGCCGAGCGTGCGGCGTACGCGCAGGAGCGCGACATGAAGCGCTTTGCCGACGAGCGCGGCCTTCAACTCGTCGCCATTTACCACGAGTTCGCCTGCGGAGCCCTCGTCGCGTTCAACGAGCTGATCGACGCCCTCCGCTACACCGGCGCGCGCCATGTGCTGGTGCCGTCCCTCTCTCATTTCGGCGAGAGCGGCCCACTGCGCGGGGCCCTGCTCGACAGGCTTGAATTCGGCATCGGTGCGCATGCACACGCGTTGGACGAGTACGCGGACAGCGCCCGCGGCACTGCGGCCTCCCTCGTGACCGGTGCGTAGCGCCGTGTCGCGACAGTGCGCCGGGGACCGGCTCGTACTCCCGGCCGTACCGGAAGCAACGGGGCGAGCGAGAGCGTTCACAGCGGAGACGCTGCGGTCTTGGGAAGCCATGTGCATCCTGGACGACACACTGTTGGTGTCATCCGAACTGGTCACGAACGCCGTCCGCGCAACACGAGGAACGGACCTCGTGGCCGTACAACTCCGTGTCGCAGGGCGGAGCTTCTACATCGAGGTGTGGGACAGCGCTCCGGGTGTCCCTGTCGTGAACCAGGTGGACGCCGACGCCGAGGAAGGGCGCGGACTTCGGCTCGTCGACGCGCTGGCGACACGATGGGGCACCTGCTGGCCCCAGGCCGGAGGCAAAGTGGTCTGGGCCGAACTGCCGTTGCCCGGCGTTCCTGAAACGCCGCCCGCTGCCGCATCGGGCTCGCCGTCCCTGGAGCCGTTGCTGCGGTAGTTGTCAAGTCAAATGAGACGTTTGTGTTGCTATGAACCTTGTGGTTCGGGTTCTCTTCGTTTGGCGGGTTGTTGATCCAGACCTGGCCAGGTATCGCGGGTGGTCTCGGTCGGCGGGCAAAGCGTTCGGGGTGACGGGCGTATGCCTCGGCGAGGGCGACGGCCCGCTGGTCCCGGACCTCGTCGGCGGTGCCGAAGTGGACCGAGGCGGGGGTGTGCAGGCCGATCCCGGAGTGCCTGTGCTCGTGGTTGTAGTACGCGGTGAAGGCGTCCATCCATTCCCGGGCATGCGTCAGGGAGTCGAAGTTCCCCAACCTCGTGGCGCTGGTCCCGGACGGCCGCCCGGGACCAAGAACCGCCGTCCCGCACCCCGCTACGACGTGGGCAAGACCGTCAAACGCCCCGAGACCCTCAAGGCCATCGGCAGACCCGGTAGGTCTTGGTAGATAAAGAACAAGCTGAGGGTGGCCATGGCCTGTTCGACGAGTGCGTGGATCTTTGCGTGCGAGCGGTTGACGGCCTGCTGGCCTGCTGACAGCGTCTCCCAGCGTCCCGAGAGGGCAACGCGGACGGTGTCGGGGGCGCCCCGGTAGCCCTTATCGGCCCAGCACTCCACGCCGCGAGGGCTGGGGGTTCGCCCTACGCGTGAGCGCGTCAGCCGGCTCGAGGTGCGCTCGGCCGCGCCCGTGACGGCACCACGACCACGGAGCTCACCGAACCCAAGAACTGGTGCTGGTCGCCTGATCGCAGCCCCAGACCGAGCGCCCAAGGTCGGTCACGCGAAACGCGGCCTTGAGGGGGCCATCACGCTCAGGTGCGGGGGTGGTTCTGTTCGCGCCAGGCCCGCGGGGAGATTCCGTACGTTCGTTTGAACATCTTGCTGAAGTGCGTCGCGTCCACGAAGCCCCAGTTTCGTCCTATCGCTGCGATGGTCCGCAGTCGGCCGTTCGGGCCGGCCAGCTCTTGCCTGCATTCGGCCAGGCGGCGTGTGCGGATCCAGTCTCCGAGGCTGATGCCCGACCGGGACAGCACAGCGTAGAGATGGCGCACGGAGATGTCGTGTGCGGCGGCTATCTGTGCCGCCGACAGATTGGGATCAGCCAGGTGCGCCCGGATGTACTGGGTGATCCGCAGGCTGAGTGTCGCCTCCAACGGCCCCTTGGTCAGGCTGGAGTTACCGTGCTGGGACGTCAGGACGGCACGGAGGAGTTCGATGCTGGGTTCCACGACGGCGTCGGCGTGCACGCCCTGGTGCATTTCGTCGCTGACGGCCAGTTGGGAGAAGTAGGTGAAGGCGAGGCGCGCAATGGGGTTGTCGGGTCCCAGGGCGACCGCGGTGATGTCTCGTAATAGCCGCTCGGGGAGCGCGAGTGCCGCGCGGGGGAAACGGAAGAAGTGGTCGTTGATTCCCTCGTCGAAGAGAAGTGTGTAGGGGGCGGTCGATTCGTAGACGGCGAGGTCTCCCGGCCTCAGCAGGCACTGGCGATCGTTCTGCACCACCAGGCTGGTGCCCGTCGTCTGAAGACTGAGGAAGACGGCCGGCTCCTCGTCCTTGCGGGCCAGCCGCTCCGTCCGACGGAGAGCGGCCGCGGTCGCCCGCGCCGAACAGATCCTGAGGGGCCCAATGGCGTCGAACCCTACGCGAACGGAGATGTCCTCAGCCGGAGGACGGTGATCGATATCGACCGCCACCAGGGATTCCCACAGCGCGTGCCGGAGCACTTCCTCCCGGTCCCGCGGCGGTATGAACGCGGTGTCCAGGACCGGGCTCATGACGCAGACCTTCGTCTGCGTCGGTCACAGAGCCGGCCCGGCAGAACCTCGGCCTGTTCCCCCACAAGACACCCCTCGACACGGACGGTTCCCGACATCAGTTTGTCGGGATTCCCTCTCGCTGCGCAACGCCTTCGACGGGGACACGCAGGGCCCCCTCGCCTGATGCGGTGGCGCTGAGTCGAAGCTGTGCACTACTGACAAAGTTCCCTGCACGGATGACAAAGTCCGAAGCCCACGATGACCCTAAGGTCCATGAGCGAGGCCGTCACTTTTGACGTCGGCCGCGGCCTGGACTACCGGGCACCGCCGCCGTTGCGGCCAGGGTGGCCATCGGGAGTGGACGACGTTTGAGAGGACGATCTGGATGACGAACGAGACCGCACGATACGCGGTGGCCGGACTGGCCGTACTCGGTCTGATGACCGCGGCGCCGTCCGCGGCCGGCGCCGCGGACGATAAGACGGGGAGCGGTATCCGGGCTACCTACAACGGCCGGCCTTCCTGAACAACAAGATCAGACCTTCGATACGGAGAGCCCTGCTGCCCTTGAAGTGCAGCTGACTGCGATTCCGCGTTCGGTGTCCTGCTGACCCCATCGCGCCCGCCGGCAGCAGTCCCTGCTGCGCTGAGTGTTCGCGTGAGGCCGACAGGAGCCGCTCGGCGGAGCAGAAGGTGCTGATCATGTAACAGTCCAACTCAAACCGCTTATACGCAGAATCGGTTCAGCCGATCTGCACTCCTGATCTTTGTCTCATCATCCATAAACGGGGGAAAGAATGCAGCACACGGGGCGCAACAAGAGGATTGCGGCCGCGGCGGCGATGGGCGCACTGACGGTGCTTCTCGCCACCGGATGCTCCTTCAGCATTGGCGACGCGGAGAAGAAGAGTGAGGCGACGGCCAGCGAGGACGCAGCCGCCGTTGAGGAGGACCCGGCCGAGGAGAAGCCGGTCGGCGACGACCCCGCAGAGCCCGAGAACACGGGCGTCAACGAGGGCGGGGCCGTCCACAAGGCCCGAGTCGCGCAGACGATCTCCGACAAGCTCGCCGCGGACACCGGCAAGCGTCCCGACAGGGTCACCTGTCCTGAGCACCTCCCGGCCCGGGTCGGCGCCACGATCCGCTGCGAGCTCACTGCCGGCAGCGACACCCTCGGTGTCACCGTCACTGCCACCGCGATCAACGGCAACCAGGTCAATTACAACTTCAAGGTCAACGACAGCGTCGAGTAAATGAGCTTTTTCAGCGCGGCCACTGGTCGGGTGACGCTGGTGGAGTGCCCGCCCCGGCCCCCGACCTGATCGGCCGCCACTTCCACGCCGAGACGCCCGGCCGGAAGATCGTCGGGGACATCACTTACATTCCCACCGGCGAGGGATGGCTTGCCGACGAGGTCCGGGACCAGCGGGCCGTCACCCTCGCCGAGGCATACGCCCGTCACCCCGAACGCTTTGCCCGCCGACCGAGACCACCCGCGATACCTGGCCAGGTCTGGATCAACGACCCCGCCAAACGAAGAGAACCCGGACCACAAGGTTCATAGCAACACAAACGTCTGATGTTGCCGCCGGGATTACACGCACTCGCAGTCGCCAATCGCGCCCGCTTGCATTCACGCTCTCTGGCCGGCTGAGCGGGGCGTAGATCCCCCAACAGGCTGACACAAGGGGCGCGTTGGGTGAGAATTCGCCCATGCGGGGATGGCGGAGAACGGCGCTGATCGTCGGTTCGTGTGCGTTGATCGCGGCGATGATCGTGGTCTGGGTGGTGGTGGATCTCGGGACCGCGGACGGTGTGGCCAGTGTCGTCGGGGCGTCCGTAGGCGTCGTCGGAATCGTCTTTGCCCTCATCAGCGGTGCGGAGCCGAGTGCCTTCCGTGCCACGCGGACCGGCAAGAGCACGCCCAGCACTGGTCGGATGTTCCGGAGACGGTTGCGTTGATTCGTGAGCGTGTGACTGCCGACCCTCACGTGGACCCCCGGTCCACCGCTCTGGAACTGCTGGCTCGGTACTGGTCGGAGGATCCTCGGACGGTTGCGTGGTTCGCGAGCGTGTGACTGCTGACCCTCACGAGGACCCCCGTCACATCGCTCTGGGATTGTTGGCTCGGCACTGGCCGGAAGACCCTCAGGCGCGCGCTCATCCACGACCGCGCCACCACCGACCAAGATCCCGACGTGCGACTTGAGGCGCTCCGACTCTGGGCAGCGGAAGCCACCGACGAAGTTCGCGATGCTCTACAGGAGCATGCCCTGCGTGATGAAAGCGAGGATGTGAGGCACGGCGCCATGTGGATGCTGGCCTTTGGGTGGCCGGCCGATCCACTCACTCTCGTAACGCTTCAAGAGGCAGCCGCCGCCGATCCCTCGGAAGGCGTTCGCTCGGCGGCAGCACAAGCAGTGGAAGCGGTCGAGGCCATCGTGGCCGGTGGAGAGTTCCCGTAGCGTCAGGCGCCCGGTGTCGGCACGCCGCCCCGGAGGCGTTCGCGGTCCGATTCCCGGACCTGGATCACGAACACCGCGATCACGGCCGATACGGCGGCGAACACCGCCGCCACGATGAACGCGTTCGACACACCGTGTGCCAGCACCTCGTCGCTCCACGGCTTCGGCAGCGAACCCGTCTTCTGGAACGTCGCCTTCTGGGCCGGGGTCGCATGGGCCAGGAAGTCGGGTACCTGGGACTTGGCCTCGTCCTTGCTGGCCGTGCCGAACACCGTCACCAGGATGGACAGCCCCAGCGAACCCCCCACCTGCTGCGTCGCGTTGAAGACGCCGGAGCCCGCACCGGCCTCCTCCTGTTCGACACCCGAGAGCGCCATCAGGGTCAGTGACACGAACTGGAAGCCCATACCGAGACCGAAGATCAGCACCGGGCCCAGCAGGCTGCCCAGATACGTGCTGTTCACGTTCGTCAGCGTCAGCCACGAGAGACCCGCGGTGGCCAGGACCGCGCCGGACACCATGAACGGTTTCGGACCCCAGCGCGGCAGCAGTTGCGAGGCGAGGCCCGAGCCGATCGCGATGATGACGCTCACCGGCAGGAAGGCGAGGCCGGCCCGGAGCGGGCTGAAGTTGAGGACCTCCTGCACGAAGAGCGTCAGGAAGAAGAACATGCCGAACAGCGCCGCGGCCAGGCTCAGCATCATCCCGTAGACGCCCGCGCGGTTGCGGTCACGGAACATCCACAGCGGGGTGATCGGCTGCTGGGAATTGCGCTCGATGACGATGAAGAGGGTCAGGAGCACCACGGCGGCGGCGAAGGACCCGAGCGTCAGGCCGTTGGTCCAGCCCTCCTCGGAGGCCCGGATGAAGCCGTACACCAGACACACCATGCCCAGCGTCGCGGTGAGCGCGCCGATGACGTCGAAGTGGCCGGGGCGTGGCACGGACTCCTTGATGAAGCGGGGCGTCAGGCCGATGATCACCAGCCCGATCGGCGCGTTGACGAAGAAGATCCACCGCCAGTCCAGCCACTCCACCAGGATGCCGCCGGCCAGCAGCCCGATCGCGCTGCCGCCCGCCGACACGGCCGCGAACACGCCGAACGCCCTGTTGCGCGCGGGCCCTTCGGGGAACGTGGTGGTGATCAGCGACAGCGACGTCGGGGAGGCGATCGCGCCGCCGACGCCTTGGACGGCACGGGCCGCCAGCAGTTGCCACGACTCCTGCGCGAAGCCGCAGAGCAGGGAGGCGAGCGCGAAGAGCGCGACGCCGAACATGAAGACCCGGCGCCGCCCCAGGATGTCGCCGAGACGTCCGCCGAGCAGGAGCAGACCGCCGAAGGTGAGGGTGTAGGCGTTGACCACCCAGGACAGGTTCTGCGTCGAGAAGTCGAGGGCGCTCTGGATGTGCGGGAGCGCGATGTTCACGATGGTGATGTCGAGGACCACCATCAGCTGGCAGGAGGCGATGATGGCCAGCGCGATCCCGTGGCCGCCGCCCCCGTCCGGGGCGTCGGCGGACTTCGCGGTGTCCGGCGGCGGTGCCTGCGGTGAATCAGTCATGGGCGGGGGTGGTGAGCGGGGTGGTGCGAGCCCTCGGGCAGGGAACGCCGTCGTTCACCGGATCTGACTCTAAGTGGGGCGAAACGGACCCGCGACTCGGCGTGAGCGGTCAGCGGGCGGTCAGTGAGCGGCCTCCGGCGGGTCCTTGGGATCGTCGGAGGCCGCCCGCTCCTGGACCGCCCGCTCCGCGACCGCGTGTTCCGCCAGCGCGCGGTCCACGAGCGCCGGGGCGGAGCCCGTGTAGCCCGTCGGGTCGGTGAGGGCGCGCAGGCGCTCCTCCCCGATCAGCTCCGCGACCGCCGGGTCGGACTCCGTCAGCGCCTGCGCCAGCGGGATGCCGGCGGCCGACGCGAGGCGGGCGGCGGCGCCGACCAGCTCCTTCGCGCGGGCCACGCCGACGGCGGGGGCCAGGGCCGCCGCGAGCCGTTCGCTGACGAGCAGTCCGTGGGTGAGGCCGAGGTTGTCCCGCATCCGGTCGGGGAAGACCCGCAGGCCACGGGTGAGTTCGGCGGCGTCGCGGGCCGCTCCGCCGGTCAGCCGCAGCAGCTCGCGCAGCGGCTGCCACTCGGCGTGCCAGGGACCGGCGGGGCGTTCGTCCTCGGCGACGAGCGCCCCCAGCAGTACGGAGGCGAGCGCGGGCGCCTGCCGGGCGGCGGCGGCGATCAGGGTCGCCCGCACCGGGTTCCGTTTGTGCGGCATCGCGGACGAACCGCCGCCGCGCGCCTCGGCCACCTCCCCGATCTCCGTCCGGGACAGCACCAGCACATCGGCGGCCACCTTCCCGAGCGCGCCTGCCGTGAAGGCGAGCGCCGAGCCGAGATCGGCGACAGGAGTACGGAGGGTGTGCCACGGCAGCGTCGGTTCGGCCAGGCGGAGCTGGGCGGCATAGGCGGCGAGCAGCCGCAGGCCCGTGTCGGTGCCGGGCGCTTGCTGATCCGCCTCGACGGACGCCCTGGCCTCGTTCTCCTCCGACTCCGGGCCTTCGGGGACGGCCTCGGCGCCCGTCAGGTCATAGACCGGCTCGTCGGGCGGGGTGCCGGTGCCGAGTTCGGGCTCGGGATCGAGCCTCGGGTCGGTGCCGGTGGCGGGCGGGTAGTCGGGCAGCGGCTCGGGAGGGGTGTCCAGCGTGGAGTCGAGCGCGCCGGTCAGGTCGTAGACGGGCTCGCAGGACGCGGCGGTGGAGGTGCCGCGCGGCGCGCCGTCCACGGTGTCGTCCACCGGCGCGAAGGCCGCCAGCGTCCCCGCCGCGCCGCCCAGTTGGACCGGCGGCCGGACCGCCGCCAACCGGGCACGGGCGTCCCGTACGGACGCGAGCCAGCCCGCAGCCTTCAGCCCGAACGTCGTCGGGACCGCGTGCTGGGTGAGGGTGCGTCCCGCCATCGGCGTGCCGCGGTGAAGCGTGGCCAGGGCGGCGAGCGCGTCCGCCGTACGGTCCAGATCCGCCAGGATCAGCGGCACCGTACGGGTGGCGACCAGCATCATCGCCGTGTCCACGATGTCCTGGCTGGTCGCCCCCTGGTGGACGTAGCGCGCCGCGTCCGCGTCGCCGCCCGCGTTCTTGTCCTCGTCGTCCACCGCCGCCGTCAGATCCGCCACCAGGGGGATCACCGGGTTGCCCCCGGCGCGCGCCCGCAGCGCCACGTCCCGTACGTCGAACCGCTCCGCCGTCCCTGCCGCCGCCGTGATCGCCTCGGCCGCCGCCATCGGGGTGAGACCGACCGCCGCCTGGGCGCGTGACAGTGCCGCCTCGGCGTCGAGTATCGCCCGGAGGAAGGCGGCGTCGCCGGTCGCCTCCTCGGCGGCGGATCCCGCCCGGCCGGGGGAGAGCAGCCCCGCGTCGCTGTCAGGGGAGGAAGTCAAGGAAACCGTCTCCTCGTCGCCTGCCGGGTGTGCGCCCGGCCTTCGTGAACAGGGTCTCTCGCCGGTCCGCGTCCGGCGAGGCGAGCAGCGAGGCGAGCGGCGGAGCGGAGTCGAGCCGAGCGGGTGAGACGGCGTGGGGCCGCAGGCCTGGTCGGGTCGTGTGCGGAGTCGTAAACAAGAGTCGGCGCCCGCCGCCCACGGCCTCAACCGGCTTGGAAACTCTGAACATTTCGGGGATTTTTAACACCTCTTCACAAGGGCCGGGTAAAGGTCCAGTGGGGGCAATGAACCTTGTGCGAACAGGGAGGAGGCCGTGTTGAGCGGGACACGCGGGACCGACGGAACGCTCCGTCATATCGCCGTCGTCGGCGCCTCCCATACGGGAATAGCCGCGGCGGAGACCCTGCGTCGACAGGGCTTCGACGGCCGGCTCACCCTGGTCGACGCGGGCCGCGACATCCCGCCCGGCCTCGATGCCGAGCCGCTGCCGAACACGACGGCCGAAGGGCTGGATCTCACGAGCCGCACCGGCCGCAGCGGTCGCACCGGCCGCACGGGCGGCTCCGTCCGGTTGTCCGGCGGCGGGCGGGACCTGGACTTCGACGGGCTGATCATCACCACCGGCGCCGAGGCCCGCCGGCCCGCCGGGCTGCGGAGCGGCCATCCGGCCGTCTTCGCCCTCCGTACGTCCGAGGACTCCCTGGACTCACTGGACGCCGAGGACTCCGTCGCCCTGCGCGCCGCCCTCAGCGGCAGCCCACGGGTCGCCGTCGTAGGCGCCGGATTCACCGGCTGCGAGATCGCGTCCTACTGCCGGACCCGCGGCCTCGACGTCACCGTCGTCGAGTCGGCCGCCGCCCCGCTTCAGCGCGTACTGGGCAAGGCCATGGGGCGGGAGCTGGCCGACCTGCACCGCGACCACGGAACGGTCATGACGACCGGCACCCCGGCCGTCTCCCTCCGCCCCGACGGGGTCGTGACGGCCGACGGCGCTCTCGTACCGGCCGACGTGGTGGTGATCGCGGCGGGGCGCGCGCCGCGTACCGCATGGCTGCGGGGGAGCGGGCTCGACATCGGGGACGGGGTGCTCCTGGACGCGACCTGCGCGGCGGTGGCGGCGGTGGCGCCCGTGGCGACGGTGGGCGTCTGGCGCCCGTCGGTGCGCGTCCCGCGCGTCGTCGCGGCCGGGAGCGTGGCCCGCTGGTACAACCCGCTGTTCGGCGAGGTGATGCGAGTCGAGCACCGGGCCGACGCCCTGGCACAGGCCGTGGCCGCCGCCGACACGCTGCTGGCGGACGGCGAGTGCGCGATGCCCTTCGAGTCGGTGCCGTATTTCCGGTTGGAGCAGTACGGAACGGAGATCCAGTTCGCCGGGCTCGCGACCGGTGTCCCGCACCTCCTCGCAGGGGCGCTCGCGGAGCGCCGGTTCGTCGCCGTGTACACGGACGGGCAGCACGTCACCGGCGCGCTGTGCGTGAACGCTCCGTCCCAATTCGAGCGCTACCGGCGGATGGTGGCGGCGCGCTCCCCGACGGATGTCGTGTTCGCGCCGCCCACGATGTTCAAGTCGGCTGTCTGACAGGCCACTCGCGGGCCTCGCGCTACGCCGCCGCGCCGTTACGCCGCCGCGCGGTCGCCGACCGGCCGCCGGCGCAGCGAGGCGTCCGTCAGTACGGGCGGCTTCCAGGAGCCGTCCGGCTCGTAGACGTTCGTCCCCGGCGCCACGATCTCGTCGATACGGTCGAGCGTCGCGTCGTCCAGCGCGAGCGAGGCGCCCTTCAGCAGCCCCTCCAACTGCCCCATCGTGCGCGGGCCGATGATGACCGACGTCACGGCGGGATGCGCGACGGTGAAGGCCACGGCCAGCTCGGGCAGCGTGCAGCCGATGCTCTCCGCAAGGGCGATCAGCTGCTCGACGATCTCCAGCTTGGTGATGTTCACCGGCAGCGCCGGATCGAACCTGCCCGGAATCAGCGCCGGCCGGCCCGTGGTGAGGTCGATCGCGCCGCCCTTGCGGTACTTGCCGGTCAGGAACCCGGAGCCGAGCGGACTCCAGGTCAGCACCCCCATCCCGTACCGCTCGCAGACCGGCAGCACCGACTTCTCGATGCCGCGCGCCAGGATCGAGTACGGCGGCTGCTCGGTCCTGAACCGCTGGAGCGCACGGCGTTCGGCGACGACATGCGACTCGACGATCTCCTCGGCCGGGAACGTCGAGCAGCCGAAGGCACGGATCTTGCCCTGCCGTACGAGGTCGGTCAGCGCGGAAAGAGTCTCCTCGATGTCCGTCGTGTGGTCGGGCCGGTGGACCTGGTAGAGGTCGATCCACTCCGTCCCCAGCCGCCTCAGGCTCTCCTCCACCTCCTGCACGATCCAGCGCCGCGAGCTGCCGCCGCGGTTGCGGCCCTCGCCCATCGGGAAGTACACCTTGGTCGCGAGGACGACGTCGTCGCGGCGGCCCTTGAGCGCCTTGCCGACGATTTCCTCCGACTCCCCGCTGGAGTACATGTCGGCCGTGTCAAGGAAGTTGATGCCCCGGTCGAGGGCGGCGTGGATGATGCGCACACAGTCGTCGTGATCGTCGTTGCCGACGAAACCGAACATCATGGTGCCGAGGCAGTGGGCGCTCACCTCGATACCGGTGCCGCCGAGAGTGCGGTAACGCATGTCGTGCTCCCTTGCTGGTCAGGCGGTCAGACGTCTGTGGGGGGCGTACGCCGGGCACTCTAGGACCTGGAGTGCGATCGAGGTCAAGGCACGACGGGCGGGGATGCGACGGCCTCCACCGCAAGGCCCATACTTTGGTTACGCCCTCGGATCCCTTCGGCGGATACCGGCCCCGGCTGCCGCTTCCTAGCCTCGCCGCATGAGCATGAGAAAGCGACCGAAGCCCGCCCCCGTGGCCGACACGGCACACGGCACACACGGCGCCGACGTCACGGTGGTGGCCCAACCGGTCTGGCTCGTCCCGGCGTTCGCCGCCGCCGGCGCGCTCGTCGGCTGGCTGGTGAAACTGCTCGCCAACTGGCTGGTGACGCTGCGCTGGGCACCGATGAAGGGCCCGGCGGAGTTGCTGAACTCCATCCCCGAGCCGTGGCTCACCCTCCTGGGGGTGGTGGTGGGTGTGCTGCTCGGGGTGCTGCTGGGATTCATCACGCTGTACGAGTCGCTGACCGTACGGGTGTCGGACACCCACGTCACGCTCACCATCCACGACGAGTCGCGCGACCTGCGCCGCGCCGACCTCGGCCCGGTTTTCCTGGACGGCAAGACCCTCGTACTGCTCGGTCTCCACACCGAGGAGGCGGCCCGCGAGCCCTGCGACCTGGACCGCGCGGACGTGGCCGCCGCCTTCACGGGCCACGGTTACGCCTGGGTCGCCGAGGACCCGCACAAGGCCGACTTCCATCTCTGGGTCCCGGACACGCCGGGTCTCCCGGTGGGCGCGAACGCCCTGCTGAGCGCCCGCGCGCACGCGATGCGCAAAACGGGCACGGCGGAGGACGTACGGGCGCTGCGCGACGAGCTGAACGGCCTGGGCCTGGCGGTCCGTGACGAGGACAAACGCCAGTACTGGCGGCTGCCCGCACCGCCCCGGCAGGGGGTCTGAACCGATCCGGTGACGGGGCCGGCACACGGCATTGTCAGTGGTCCCTGGCAGAGTCGGTGCCATGGCGACCACTTCCACCGGACCGCACTGGGTCCCCGCTGTCCGCGGCCATGAACTGGCCCTGGACGGAACGACGTTGATCTGCCGCAGGAGCGGTGACGGACAGCTCCTCAGCTCGGTCCCACGGGCCGCGCGCGCCAGCCGCGCGGGCGAGCGGCTGACCGAGCTGCGCGAGCGGCTGATACGGCACGAGGAGGAGTGCCGGTCAACCGTCGAGTCCTGGCTGCTGTCGGCCGGCGGGCCGATACCCGCCGCACTCCTCGGACGGGTGTGGCCCGACCCGGCCTGGCGTACGAGCCTGGCGCACCTCGTCGTGACCGTCGACGGACTCACCGGAGTGCTGACCGATGTCGCCGACGACGGCCGGACCACGCTCCTGGACGTGGACGGCGGCGCGCACACCCCACCCGCCGGTCCTGTGTCGCTCCCGCACCCGGTCCTGCTGCCGGACCCCGACCGGTGGCGGAAGCTGCTGGACACATGTGAACTCACCCAGGGCATCGCGCAGTTGGCGCGTGACGTGCATCATCGGCCGGCGGACGTCGACCCTCTCGCCACCGGCGTGGACGACTACGCGGGCAGCCACTTCGAGGAGCTGCGCGACGCCACGGCGCGGGCCGTGCGGCAGGGCTGCGTCATGCACGGCGGCTTCGCGACGCTGAGCGTGGCGGACGGGGGTGTCGGAGTGCAGGCGCGCTACTGGCTGGGTTCCGACGACCCGTACAGCGCCACCGAGACCGGGCGGCTGCTGTGGGTCGACGGTTCCGAACGGCCCGTGGCGCTCGGCGAGATCGGGCCCGTGGCGTGGTCCGAGGGGGTCCGGATGGCGACCCTGATCCACGCGGGCGGCACACACTCCCCACGTACGGCGGGTGATCCGGAGGGCTGACGGGCTGCTCCGCCTCCCCTGAAGGACGCCCGGCCGGTGGTTGGCTTGCGGGGTGTCGACCGGGATGCCCGGAAAGTCTCGTTCGGCAACCCAGTGGGACCCGAGCGATCCGAAAGAGCAGGCAGCCCCATGACCACCGACTCCCCAGGCCGTATCACCACCCCGTTCGGCGCCGAGTCCACCGCGGCCGAGGTCGTCGCCGGTGTCGATCTCACCGGCCGTCGCGCCGTCGTGACCGGCGGCTCCTCCGGCATCGGCGTCGAGACCGCCCGCGCGCTCGCCGGCGCGGGCGCCGAAGTCACCCTGGCCGTACGCGACATCGACGCCGGCGAGCGCACCGCCCGTGACATCGGCGCCACCACTGGAAACACGCGCGTGCGCGTCGCACGGCTCGACCTCGCCGACCGGCGGTCCGTCGCCGATTTCACCGCCGCGTGGGACGGGCCGCTGGACATCCTCATCAACAACGCCGGTGTGATGTTCACGCCCGAGCTGCGGACGCCGGAGGGCTGGGAGCTCCAGTTCGCCACGAACCATCTCGGCCACTTCGCGCTCGCCACCGGCCTGCACCCGGCGCTCGCCGCCGGAAACCGGGCCCGGGTCGTCGCGCTCAGCTCGGTCGGGCACCTGCGGCAGCCGGTGGACTTCGACGACATCGACTTCCGCCGCCGGCCGTTCGACACCCGGCTCGCCTACGGCCAGTCCAAGACGGCCGACTCGCTCTTCGCGGTCGAGGCGAACCGGCGCTGGGCCGGTGACGGCATCACCGCCAACGCCGTCCACCCCGGCGCGGTCCTGTCGAATCTGACCCGTCATATGAGCCAGGACGAACTCGACAAGGCCATCGCCTCCGGCTACAGGTTCAAGACGCCCCAGCAGGGCGCGGCAACCTCCGTGCTGGTGGCGACCTGGCCAGGGCTCGACGGCATCGGCGGCCGGTACTTCGAGGACTGCAACGAGGCGCGTCCGCACCGCGAGGGCGACGCGGGCGGCGTCGCCGCGCACGCCCTGGACCTGGTCGCGGCCGAGCGGCTGTGGCAGGTCTCGCTCGACATGCTGGCCTCGGCCCCGCGAGCCTGACGCGCCCGCCGCCCGTCCCGGCCCCGGCGCGCGCTTCACGTCCGCGCGCCCGCTTCCTCCAGCAGCCGGACAGTCTCCGGATACGGCCCGGTCCGCGCCCATTCGAGCGGTGAGCGCCCGCTGCCGCCGTCCTCGCGCAGGTGCGGATCGGCGCCGTGGGCGAGCAGTTCGCGTACGGCGCCGGCATGGCCCCAGCACGCGGCCCCGCACAGCGGCGTGCCCTCCGTGCCGTCCCCGCTCTCGCTGTCCGGCAGCGCACCCGCCGCCAGCAGCAGGTGTACGGCGTCGGCGTCGCCGTGCACGGACGCCGCGTACAGGGGCGTCGAGCCCTCGGAGTCGTACGTCTGCGCCGGTGCGCCCGCCCGCAGCAGCGCGCCGACCTCCGCCGTGCGGCCCAGCCTCGCGGCCCACACCAGACGCCGCGACAGCTTCTTCCGCCGTCTTCGGTTCATCCGGGCCCCGTCCTCAACTCGTACGCAGCATCAGGCTGATGCCGACCACCATGAGCCCGGCCGCCGCGATGCGCGGCATGCCGAACCGTTCCTTGAAGAACACCGCGCCTATCGCCGCCCCCACGATGATCGACGACTCCCGCAGCGCGGCGATCGGTGCGAGGGCCGCGCGCGTCTGGGCCCACAGCACCAGGGCGTACGCCCCGACCGACAGCACCGCACCGAGCAGGCCGAGCCGTATGTGCGGGCGCAGCCGGGCGATCAGCCCGTCCCGGCGCGCGTACAGCGCGTACAGCGGGATCAGCGAGCCCTGAAGGATCATCAGCCAGCCGATGTAGCCGAGGGGAGTGCCCGATTCGCGTACGCCCACGCCGTCCACGACGGTGTACGCGGCGATCGACACCCCTGTCGCGAGTGCGGCCGTCAGCGCGGGCCACTGCGGCTTCGTCCCCGCGCTCCGCATGCCCCACAGGGCCACGCCGACGAGCCCCGCCGACGCGACGGCCACGCCCATGGCCTGCCAGCGGTCCAGCGACTCGCCCACGAAGACGGCGGCCAGGACGGTCACCAGCAGGGGCGCGGTGCCGCGCGCGATCGGATACATCTGGCCGAAGTCGCCGAGGCTGAACGACCGCATCAGCAGCGCCTGGTAGCCGACATGCAGCAGCGCGGAGGCGATCAGGTACGGCCATGCGCCGGCGGCCGGGAACGGCGCGAAGCACACGAGGAGGGCGCCGATCACGGCGCCGCCGCCGGCGATCAGCGTGAAGGCGATCAACTGGTCCTTGATGGTGTGCGCGATCGCGTTCCAACTCGCGTGGGTGACGGCCGCCAGGAGGACGGCGGCGGCGACGCCCGGCGTCACGCCGTGCGCTCGCGGACGTCCACCAGGGTGCCGCCGGCGTACGAGACCACGCTCTTGGGGTCCATCGGGAACACCGTGTGCGGCGTGCCCGCCGCCGCCCACACCACGTCGTGGTCGAGCAGGCCCCGGTCGGCGAGCACGCGTGTCCTGGTGCGGTGACCGAAGGGCGGTACGCCCCCGATCGCGTACCCGGTGGTCTCCCGTACGAGATCGGCACGCGCCCGCTTGACGGTCCCGGCGCCCAACTCCTCTCGTACGCGCTCCACATCGACGCGCGAGGCACCGTCCATCAGCACCAGGACCGGGACTCCGTCGGCCTCGAAGATCAGCGACTTGACGATCTCGCTGAGCCCGCAGCCGATCGCGGCGGCGGCCTCGGCCGCCGTGCGGGTGGCGTCCGGGAAGGTGCGGACCTGGCCGGTGAGGTCGTCGAGGCCCAGTTCGCGCAGGGCCGCGACGAAGCGGGGATGGGCCGGGGTGTCAGGCGTGCCGCCGGGATCGCTCATGGCGGGCACGCTAGCCCTACGGGTACGGGGAGGGCGAACACGTTTCACCGGCGCCGCTCGGTCTCGGTCACCGTCCAGGCGTCGTACCGGCCGATCTCAGTCTCTCCGCCAGGGCGTGACAGCGGTCCGCGAGTTCCGGCGGGTCGAGCACCTCGAAGTCGTGTCCCAGCAGCAGCACATGCATGAGGACGAAGTCGAGACTGCCTCCGCCGCTGAGCAGTTCACAGCGCCCGCTTCCGCGTGGCCGTACGACGGCCGCCGACGCCGGGATCTGTTCGCGCACCGTGTCGGCGGGCGCGTGCACGAGGAAGCGCGCCTGGTGTGCGTAGGCGCGGCTGGCCACACCCTCCTGCACGTACGCCGCCGCGTCGGGCGCGGCGCGGGGGCGGAAGTGCCATGTCCGTACGGACACGTCGGTCATCCGGTCGACGCGGAAGGTGCGCCAGTCGTCGCGGTCGAGGTCGTAGGCGAGGAGGTACCAGCGCCGGTCGGAGGCGACCAGGCGGTACGGCTCGATGCGCCGGCGCCGTGTCTCCGCCCCCGAGGGGTAGTCGAAGCCGGCCTCGACCTCGTCGCGGCAGGCCCTGGCCAGCGACATGAGCACATCCGGGTCGACCGGCGAGCGCCCGCCGCCGAAGAACGCCACCGAGCCGGACAGCGCGCGCACCTCGTGCCGCAGCCGGCCGGGCAGTACCTGGTCGAGCTTGGTCAGTGCCCGGAGCGCGGCGTCACCGGCGCCGACGACCGCGCCGCTCGCGCCGCCACCGGCGCCGGCGAGCAGCGAGACCGCCGTGGCGATCGCCTCCTCGTCGTCGAACAGCAGCGGCGGCAGGTCCTGCCCCGAGCCGAGCCGGTAGCCGCCGCCGACACCCTGCCCGGCATGGACCGGATAGCCGAGGGCGCGCAGCCGCTCGACATCGCGCCGCACGGTGCGCGACGTCACCCCGAGCCGGTCGGCCAGCTCGGGGCCGGTCCACAGCCGGCGCTGCTGCAACAGCCCGAGCAGCGTGAGCACCCGCTCCGTCGTGCCCCGCTCGGCACCGCCCGTCGTATCCATGTCGCCCAGACTGGCAGAGATAGCGGACCGATCCTGTCCGCCAGGGGTGTCAGGGTGGCCCCGTAACGAACCGCGTGACGAACCGCGTGACGAACCGCGTGACGAATCCCGTCACGAATCCTGTAATGAACCCCGCCATGAACGGAGCGACCCGATGAGCCGCACCATCCAGATCACCTTCGACGCCCACGACCCCAACGCGCTGTCCACCTTCTGGCGCGACGCCCTGGGCTACGTCCACCCCGCCCCGCCCGGAGTCGAACTGCCCGAGGGCGCCGACCCGCTGGCCGCGTGGGACGACTTCCTGGCCGGGATCGGCGTACCGGAGGGGGAGCGCAACACGAGGTCGGCCGTCGAGGACCCGGACGGGCAGGGCCCACGGCTGTTCTTCCAGCAGGTGCCGGAGGACAAGGTCGCCAAGAACCGCGTCCACATCGACGTTCGCGCCGCCCCCGGACTGACGGGGGAGGAGCGGATGACGGCGCTGGAGGCCGAGTGCGACCGGCTCGTCGCACTGGGGGCGACGCGGATCCGCCGCGACGAGCCCGCCCCTCCGCTGGGCCCCGGCCTGATCGTGATGGCCGACCCCGAGGGCAACGAGTTCTGCCTGGACTGACGCGGGTTGGGAGTCGGCGCCGTTGCCGTACGGTGCCGCGCCCCGCCCTCGTCCGGTCCGTAGGATCGCCCCATGCCGGACGCCACCACACCCCGCCCCGAGCCGTTCACCGCGCGGACCTCGTCCGCCGAGTTGGAGGACCTGCGCGCGCGACTGCGCGCGACGCGCTGGCCGGACACGCCCGAGGACGCCGGGTGGGCGCTCGGGACCGACCTGGACTACCTCCGGGAGCTGGTCGCCTACTGGGCCGACGAGTTCGACTGGCAGGCGCAGGAGGCGGCCCTCGCCCGGTTCCCCCGCTTCCGTGTCCGGCTCGGTGGCCTCGGGATCCACTTCGCGCACGCGCGCGCCGCCACGACCACCGGGTCCGCCACGACCGCCGGGCCGGCGCTGCCTTTGGTTCTCTGCCACGGCTGGCCGGACTCGTTCTGGCGGTACGCGAAGGTCATCCCACTCCTCACCGACCCCGGCGCGCACGGCGCCGACCCCGCCGACGCGTTCGACGTGGTCGTGCCCGACATGCCGGGCTTCGGATACTCCGACCGCCCCACCGGCCAGGCCCTCGACTCCGTCGCCGTCGCCGGGCTGTGGGCCGAGCTGATGGGCGTCCTCGGTTACGCGCGGTTCGGTGCGGCCGGCGGGGACATGGGCAGCCATGTGAGCCGCTATCTCGCCCTCGACCACCCCGACCGGGTCGCCGCCGTCCACCGTACCGACGCGGGCCTGCCCGTCTTCAACGGCGATCCGGCGGACCTTGCCCCCGAGGAGCGGGCCTGGCTCAAGGAAACGGCGGCCTGGGGCGCGACCGAGGGCGCGTACGCCGCGATGCACCGTACGAAGCCCCAGACCGCCGCCGTCGGGCTCACCGACTCACCGGCCGGGCTCGCCGCGTGGATCGTCGAGAAGCTGCGGTCGTGGAGCGACTGCGACGGCGACATCGAGCGCAGCTTCACGAAGGACGAGATCCTGACGAACGTCACGCTCTACTGGCTGACGGGGACGATCGGTTCAGCGATGCGCATGTACCGCGCGAACGCCGCGATCCCGCCCGCGCAGCTCACCCGCCGGGTCGAGGTGCCGTCCGGCTTTTCGATCTTCTCCGGCGATGTCGTCCGCCCGCCGCGCGCGTGGCTCGAACGCACGGCGAACACGGTGCGGGCGACGGAGCCCGCGCGCGGCGGTCACTTCGCGGCGTTCGAGGAGCCCGAGCTGTACGCGGAGGAACTGCGCGCGTTCTTCCGCCCCTACCGGGCGGCGGCAGCGGCAGCCGGCGCCTGAGAAACCGGGGTCAACCCGGGTTAACCCGCCGCCAGCACCGCCGCGACCACCGGCCCCGCCGCGTCACCGCCGTGTCCGCCGGACTCGACGCTCGCGGCGGCGGCCAGGTCGTCCTGGAAGCCGGTGAACCAACTGTTCGACGTGGCCTGCCCGTCCACCTCGGCCGACCCCGTCTTCGCGCCCTTGTCACCGCCGAGCCCGGACATCGCGGTCTTGCCGGTGCCCCACGCGGCCGTCTCCCGCATCATGTCGCGCAGCTGCTGACCCACCGCGCCCGGCAACTGCCGCTCCGCGACCGCCAGTTGGCGGTTGTCGAGCCCGCGCGGGACGATGACCGGCTGGCGGAAGGTGCCGTCCTTCGTGGTGGCCGTGACGGACGCGATGTTCAGCACGTTCATCTGCACGGTGCCCTGACCGATGTACTGCGCCGCCGCACCGCCCCCGGCCGCCTCCGGCACACTGCCGTCCGCGGACGCGACGCCGGTCTGCCAGTCCAGCCCGAGACCGAAGACCTCGCGCGCCTCCGCCGGCAGCGCGTGGTCGTCCTTCGTGTCGTCTATCAGCTTGATGAAGGCGGTGTTGCAGGAGCGGGCGAAGCTCTGCGTGAACGTGCCGCCCTTGATGTCGAAGTTGTCCAGGTTGTGGAACGAAGTGCCCTGGTAGAGCACCGTCTTGGGGCACTCGGCCGGCCGGCCCGCGCCGACCAGCCCCTTCTCCAGCAGCATGGCCGCGGTCACGATCTTCATCGTGGAGCCGGGCGCCTGCTTGCCGAGCATCGCCGCGTTGAAGCCGTCCTTGCGGTTGTTGGCGACGGCGACGATCTCGCCGGTGCTCGGCTTCACCGCCGCGACGGACGCCTCGCTGAACTTCTTCACGGCCTGCTCGGCCGCCGCCTGCACCTTCGCGTCGAGCGTCGTCGTCAGCTCGCCGCTCTTGCCCTTGGAGAGCGTCAGCAGCGTCGTACGGGGCGCGTTGTCGTCCTCGCTCTGGAGCCACATCTCGACACCGGACGTGCCGCCCGCCTTCTCCCCGTACTTGTCCCGCAACTGGTCGAGCACCGGCGCGAGCGAGGGGTACTTCTCCGCCGTCAGCTCGGTCCCGTTGCGGTCGACCGCCTTGATCGGCGGCGTCGCGGCCTCGCCGGTGACCAGGGTCGTGGTCTTCGTCAGCTTCGGGTGAATGACCGTCGGCGCCCAGTCGACGAGTGGCTTCCCACTGGTCAGCCCTCGGACGACGGTCAACTCGGAGGCGTACGACAGGGGCTTGCTCAGTCCCTCGAACTTCACCGTCGCCTTGACGGTGAAGGGCACCTTCGCGCCCGTCGCCCGTCCCGGAGTGATCACGGCATCGGTGATGTGCGCCTGCTCGCTGTACGAGGCGACGACGTCCTTCGCGACGGCCGGGTTGTTCGTGTACGTCGCGGCGAGTTCGGGATCCTTGCCGTCCGCCCACGCGGTCAGGAATTCCTCGGCGGTGTTCTTGACTTCTTCCGGGCTGAGCGGCCCGGATCTGACCTCGGTCGACTTCGAGGCGGTCTCCGTACTCCCGTCGCCCCCGCCGAGTACGTTGTACGCCCCGTATCCGATCCCACCGGCGACAACGACGAACACGCCGCCGACGATGGCGACTTTCGCTCCACTGCGCATGAGTGCGGTCCCCTCCCCCCAGGAGTGCCCCGACATATTTGAACGTGTTCAAGGGCAACGATTTCGCACTCTACGGGACATGAGTGAACAAGGGCGGTCCCGTTATCGGACCGGGACGATCGCTCCGGTCGGCGTGGTTCGCGGGGTCACACCCAGGTGTCGAACCACATCCGGTCCTGCCACTCCCCGATGGGGATCGTCTGCCCGGTGTAGATGGGCCAGAAGTAGATGAAGTTCCAGACGATCAGCAGCACCAGCACACCCGCCCCCACCGCGCCGATCGTCCTGCGTCTCTCGTCCGAGCCCGCCGGGCCCAGCATCGCGCCGATCATCATCGACACCGCCAGACAGAGGAACGGGACGAAGACGACCGCGTAGAAGAGGAAGATCGTGCGTTCCTGGTAGAAGAACCACGGGACCCAGCCCGCCGCGACCGCGCACGCGATGGCGCCCGCGCGCCAGTCGCGGCGGAAGAACCAGCGCCACAGGACGTACAGGAGCGCGAAGCAGGCCGCCCACCACAGCAGCGGGGTGCCGATCGCCAGGACCTCCTGGGCGCACTTGTCCGCCGGGGCCGCCGTGCAGCCCTCCGTGCCGCCCCTCGGGTCCTCGTAGAAGTACGAGACGGGGCGGCCCAGGACGATCCAGCTCCAGGGGTTGGACTGGTAGGTGTGGCCGGAGGTCAGATTGACGTGGAAGCTGTAGACCTCGTGCTCGTAGTGCCACAGGCTCCGCAGCCAGTCCGGCACCCAGAACCAGAAACCGCCCCGGCCCTCGGTGGCGGCCCAGTCGCGGAAGTACCCCTTGTCGGTGACGATCCAGCCGGTCCACGAGGCGATGTACGTGACGATCGCGACCGGGACCGTCGAGGCGAAGGCCGGCCCCAGATCGCGCGACAGCACGGCCAGATACGGGCGTACTGCCCCGGCGGTGCGCCGCGCCCCCACGTCCCAGAGCACCGTCATCAGGCCGAAGGCCGCCAGGATGAAGAGGCCGTTCCACTTCGTGGCGAAGGCCAGTCCCAGCATCAGACCGGCGGCGACACGCCACGGCCGCCAGAGCAGCCACAGACCGTCGCCGACCGCGGCGTCCGGGCGTAGCAGCCCGTCCGCGTCCACCGGCAGCGCGTCGGCGAACCGCCTTCGTGCCCAGTCCCTGTCCAGCAGCAGACACCCGAACGCGGCCAGCACGAAGAACATCAGCACCAGGTCGAGCAGCGCCGTACGGCTCATCACGAAGTGCAGCCCGTCGACCGCGAGCAGCCCGCCCGCCAGACACCCCAGGAACGTCGAACGGAAAAGCCGGCGGCCGATACGGCACAGCATGAATACCGACAGCGTGCCGAGGACCGCCACCATGAAGCGCCAGCCGAACGGGTCGAAGCCGAACATCAGCTCGCCGAGCCCGATGACCCACTTGCCCACCGGCGGGTGCACCACATACCCGGGGTCCACCGGCAGCGGCACCTTCGAGGGGTCGTCCAGGATCAGCTTGTCGACGTCCTTGGGCCAGCTCGCCTCGTACCCCTGCTTGACCAGCGCCCACGAGTCCTTCGCGTAGTACGTCTCGTCGAATATCACCGCGTCGGGCTTGCCCAGCTTCCAGAACCGCAGCACCCCGGCGACCAGCGCCACCGCCAGCGGACCGAGCCACGCGGACCAGCGGACCAGCCGGTCGGCGAGCAGCGGCGGCACGCCGAGCACGATCCACAGGCGGTCGGAGGGCCGGGTGTACGGCGGGACCAGCCGCTCGCGCAGCCCGATCACCGGTCTCGGCGCATAGCCGAACCGCCGCAGCCGCTGGGGCCATGACGGCGGTCTGTCCTCGGCGTCCCGACCCTGGAGGGCTTCTGGCGCAGTACTGGTCACCGCGCCATCGTAGGGAACGCCGCTGTGTGAGGTGGTCACACGGGCACCCCGCGCCGCACTCAGCCGCCCTGCGAGGATGGCGTACGTGACTACTGTGCCCTCCCGCGGAACGGCCCCCGCGGCCCCGACCGGCGTTCTCGTCCTCGCCGGGACCCCCATCGGCGACACCTCCGACGCCCCGCCGCGCCTCGCCTCCGAGCTGGCGGGAGCGGACGTCGTCGCCGCCGAGGACACCCGGCGGCTGCGCAGGCTCACGCAGGCGCTCGGCGTGCAGACCACCGGCCGCGTCGTGTCGTACTTCGAAGGCAACGAGAGCGCCCGTACGCCCGAACTCGTCGAGGCGCTGGCCGACGGCGCCCGTGTGCTCCTCGTCACGGACGCCGGGATGCCGTCCGTCTCCGACCCCGGCTACCGGCTCGTGGCGGCGGCCGTCGAGCGCGACATCAAGGTGACCGCGGTGCCGGGGCCGTCCGCCGTACTGACCGCGCTGGCGCTGTCCGGGCTGCCCGTCGACCGCTTCTGCTTCGAGGGGTTCCTGCCGCGCAAGGCCGGTGAGCGGCTGGCGAGGCTCCGCGAGGTCGCCGAGGAGCGGCGCACGCTCGTCTACTTCGAGGCGCCGCACCGGCTCGACGACACTCTCGCGGCGATGGCCGAGGTCTTCGGCGCCGGGCGCCGGGCCGCCGTCTGCCGCGAGTTGACCAAGACGTACGAAGAGGTGAAGCGCGGCGGCCTCGGCGACTTGGCCGTATGGGCGGCCGACGGCGTACGGGGAGAGATCACCGTCGTCGTGGACGGAGCCCCGGAGCGGGCGCCCGTGACGGACCCCGAGGAACTGGTGCGCAGGGTGCGGGTGAGGGAGGAGGCGGGTGAGCGGCGGAAGGAGGCCATCGCCGCGGTCGCGGCGGAAGCGGGGGTTCCCAAACGGGAGGTGTTCGATGCGGTCGTGGCGGCAAAGAATGCCGCCCGGACAGGCCCCCAGGACGGTAAAGGACTATCTTGAAAAGCAAAGCGCAGACCGTGTGCCGGGCCCTTTAGGCATGCGGAGGCCAAGAGCCTGCCATTAATCGACAGCGCTGATGCGCTCCCGCCCGAATAGGCGTCCACTGGATCGAGTGGAGAGGAGCCGGCATGAGTGAGATCACGGGCAACGCCGTCGCCCACGAGGCATATGCCTTCTGCTGCATGCGCTGCGGCCATGGCTGGGAGCAGGCGTACGACATAGAGCACCACACGGACGCGTCGGGACAGGAATACGTCGTCTACAAGGCGGACGGACTGCGGGTGCCTTCCCCGCTGTCGAGTCCGACCTGCGTCAATTGCGGACACCACGTCGTGCGCATAATGCGCTCGGGACAGGTGTCCTCGGTGCACGCCCTGAGCCAGCAGTGGAACTCCTCCTGGACGCCGAGGACGCCGAGGACGCCGAAGGAGCCCAAGGCACCCAAGGCCCCGAAGGCGCACAAGCCGCACAAGGCGAAGCCCACCAAGCCCGCCAAGCCGATACCCGTGACCGACGAGGCGGGCGGGGCGGCCGTCGGGGCCGTCGCCGAGGGCGCGCGGGGCAAGCAGGACCACCACTGGCACCTCTCGGACCTCCTGCACCCCTTCCACCGCAGGTAGCCCGTCCCGGTCGCCGGGCGCGGCCCTCGTACGATCGAGCGCATGAGCCCCAAGAGCGCCGCACGCGCCGACGAAGCGCCACCGGCACCCGAACCCCTCCGGGTGCCGGTCGCCGATTCGCACACCCACCTGGACATGCAGAGCGGCACCGTCGCGGAAGCCCTCGCCAAGGCGGCCTCCGTAGGAGTGCCGACCGTCGTCCAGGTGGGTTGCGACGTGAAGGGGTCCCGCTGGGCGGCCGACACCGCCGCCGCGCACGAGTCCGTGCACGCGGCGGTCGCGCTGCATCCCAACGAGGCGCCGCGCATCGTGCACGGCGACCCAGACGGCTGGTCGCGCCAGGGCGCGCGCGAGGCCGGCGGGGACGCGGCCCTGGACGACGCGCTCGCCGAGATCGACCGGCTGGCCGCGCTGCCGCATGTGAAGGCCGTCGGTGAGACCGGGCTCGACCACTTCCGTACGGGGCCCGAGGGAATGGCCGCGCAGGAACGTTCGTTCCGTGCGCACATCGAGATCGCCAAACGGCACGGAAAAGCACTCGTCATCCACGACCGCGACGCGCACGCCGACGTGTTGCGTGTCCTCGCCGACGAAGGCGCTCCGGAGCGGACCGTTTTCCACTGCTATTCGGGCGACGCGGAAATGGCCGAAATCTGCGCCGCCGCAGGGTACTTCATGTCCTTCGCGGGAAATATGACGTTCAAGAACGCGGGCCCGTTGCGTGAGGCGTTGGCCGTCGCTCCTCTCGAACTCGTTCTGGTGGAGACAGACGCGCCTTTTCTGACGCCCGTTCCGTACCGAGGACGGCCCAATGCGCCGTATTTGATTCCGGTGACGGTGCGTGCGATGGCGGATGTGCGCGGAATCGACGAGGACGCGATGGCGACGGCGATTTCGGCCAACACGGCGCGGGCTTTCGGGTACTGAGGCGGCCGGTCCGGGTTGGTCCGGCGTCCGCGGCACGCCACTCGAACACATGACGGTGTGTAGTCGTGCTGCTTTGGAGAGTGAGCATCGCTCCGCTAGTCTCCGCCGGGCATCGCGTGGGCCGGACCGGACTTGTGGAGTGTCGAGCGTCGTGACCAATTCTCAGGGCAGCCACCGTGCCGGACATGGCAGACGTCGCGGGGCCGGGACTGACATGGACGCCGCTGTGTGGCCCAGCACCGAACCCGAGCCCACAGTGCCGTGGTTCGCCCCCACCGAGGTGCTGGTCCCGCACCAGGCACCGCCACCACAGCCGCAGCCACCACTGCCCGCTCCGGACCCCGGCGGCGCCGACGTCGGCGCTGACGCAGGCGCCGACCGTACCCCGCGCCGCCGCCTCGTCCCGCAGGCACTCGTCGTCGCCGTCCTGGCGGGCGGCACCTCCGCGTTCGTCGCGAGCGACAAGGCCGTCAAGCTGAGCGTCGACGGCACCCCGCGTACGTTCCACACCTTCGCGGACGACGTGGACGAACTCCTCGCCGACGAAGGCGTGAAGATCGGCGAGCACGACATCGTCGCCCCCGGCCGGGGCGCCGAACTCACCAACGGCGACACGGTCGTTGTCCGCCACGGCCGCCCCGTCATGCTCACCCTCGACGGCCGGCGCCGCCAGATCTGGACGACCGCCGACACCGTCGAGGGAGCGCTGCGGCAGCTCGGCGTCCGCGCGGAGGGCGCCCTGCTGTCCGTCTCGCGCTCGTCGGCGATCCCGCGCAGCGGACTGGCGCTGGACGTCCTGACGGAGCGCACCGTCACGTTCATGGCCGACGGGCGTGAGCGCACCATCCGTACGAACGCCGCGACCGTACGCGAGGCCCTGGCCGACGCCGGGCTCACGCTGCGCGGCGAGGACACCACCTCCGTACGGCCCGACAGCTTCCCGCGCGACGGCCAGACGGTCACCGTGATGCGCATCACCGTCGGCGAGATGGTGCGGGACGAGGTCATCCCGTACGACACCGAACGCACCTGGGACGCCTCACTCTTCACCGGCACGGAGGTGATCACGCGCCAGGGCGAGCAGGGCACGCGCCGCCTCACGTACGCCGTGCGCGCTGTCAACGGTGTGAAAGAGAGACCCCGCAAGATCGCCGAGAGGATCGTCCGCGCGCCCGTCACCCAGCGCGTCAGGGTCGGTACGAAGCAGCGCCCGGCCCCCGTCGCGGGCACCGGGGGCCGGGCCCCCGTCGCGGGCGCCGACGGCCTCAACTGGGCCGGACTCGCCGCCTGCGAGTCCGGCGGCCGGCCGGACGCGGTCGACCCCTCGGGGACGTACGGCGGGCTCTACCAGTTCGACACCGGCACCTGGCACGCCCTCGGCGGCAGCGGGCGCCCGCAGGACGCGTCGGCGGAGGAGCAGACGTACCGGGCGAAGAAGCTCTATGCGCAAAGGGGGGCGAGTCCGTGGCCGCACTGCGGCCGTAGGCTGCACGGGTGAGCACCACAGAGCCCCCTGATGCCCTGCTCGGCCCCGCGGACGTGCGCGAGCTGGCCGCGGCCCTCGGCGTACGCCCCACCAAGCAGCGCGGCCAGAACTTCGTCATCGACGCCAACACGGTCCGCCGAATCGTCCGCACGGCCGGCGTACGCCCCGACGACGTGGTCGTCGAGGTGGGCCCCGGGCTCGGCTCGCTGACGCTGGCGCTGCTGGAGGCGGCCGACCATGTGACGGCCGTCGAGATCGACGACATCCTCGCCGCCGCGCTCCCGCGCACGATCGAGGCCCGGATGCCGGCCCGCGCGGGGCGCTTCTCGCTGGTGCACGCGGACGCGATGCGGGTACAGGAGCTCCCTGGGCCGGCGCCCACGGCGCTGGTGGCGAATCTTCCGTACAACGTCGCCGTGCCCGTCCTGCTCCATATGCTGGAGCAGTTCCCGACGATCGAACGCACCCTGATCATGGTCCAGGCGGAGGTCGCGGACCGGCTGGCGGCGGCGCCGGGAAACAAGGTGTACGGCGTGCCGTCGGTGAAGGCCAACTGGTACGCGGAGGTCAAGCGCGCCGGAGCCATCGGCCGGAACGTGTTCTGGCCCGCGCCGAACGTCGACTCGGGTCTCGTCTCCCTCGTACGGCGCGCGACGCCGTTGACGACCACGGCGTCGCGTACGGAGGTCTTCGCGGTCGTCGACGCGGCCTTCGCGCAGCGCCGCAAGACGCTGCGAGCGGCGCTCGCGGGGTGGGCCGGGTCGGCACCGGCGGCGGAGGAGGCACTGGTCGCGGCGGGCATCTCGCCGCAGGCGCGGGGGGAGTCGCTGACGGTGGAGGAGTTCGCACGTATCGCGGAGTCGAAGGGAACGCTCACGTGAGTGACACGGGCACGAACAAGGACACGAGCACGGGCACGGGCACGGACAGGGTGACCGTACGGGTCCCGGCCAAGGTCAACGTCCAGCTGGCGGTGGGCGCGGCGCGCCCCGACGGCTTCCACGACCTGGCGAACGTCTTTCTGGCGGTGGGTCTCTACGACGAGATCACCGTGACCCCGGCCGACGAACTGCGCATCACCTGCGCCGGCCCGGACGCGCACCAGGTCCCGCTGGACGCGACGAACCTCGCGGCGCGCGCGGCGACAGCACTGGCGCGGCGGCACGGGAGGGAGCCGCGCGTCCATATCCACATCGACAAGGACATCCCCGTCGCGGGCGGCATGGCCGGCGGCAGCGCGGACGGCGCGGGAGCACTGCTCGCCTGCGACGCGCTCTGGTCGCTGGGCTCGTCCCAGGCCGAACTGCTCACCATCTGCGCCGAGTTGGGCAGCGACGTGCCGTTCAGCCTGCTGGGCGGCGCGGCGCTCGGCGTCGGCCGCGGGGAGCGGCTGACGCCGCTGGACGTCGGGGGCACCTTCCACTGGGTGTTCGCGGTCGCCGACGGGGGGCTGTCGACCCCGGCGGTGTACGCGGAGTTCGACCGCCTCACCGCGACGGCGGACGTCCCGCCCCCCACCGCCGACCCAGCCCTGCTCACGGCCCTGCGCACGGGCGACGCGACCTCCCTGGCGGCCACCCTCACCAACGACCTCCAGCCCGCGGCCCTCTCCCTGCGCCCCTCCCTCGCGACAACGCTCACCACGGGCACATCGGCGGGCGCCCTGGCGGCCCTGGTCTCGGGCTCGGGCCCGACGACCGCGTTCCTGACGAAGGACGAGGAGTCGGCGACGACGGTGGCCGAGGCCCTGCTGGCCTCGGGCAACTGCCGTACGGCCAGGGTGACTTCGTCACCGGCGGCGGGTGCGCGGGTGGTGTCGTGACAGGCGGATCGAAGAACGTGGCCGATCCGGCCGTTTCCGCAGTCGGAACAGAGTCGCTGATCGCCCTGCTGCGAGAGATCGCCGACAGCTCCGACGGCCTCGTAGAGCTCCGCCCCGGCCTGTCCGACAGCCGGATGGACGCGTGGGCGGCGCCGGTGCCCGAAGAGATCCGCGTACTGCTGCGCGCCGTGGGCGGTGTCCGGATCGCCTTCGGCCGCCGGAAGGACAACGGCACCTGCCTCTTCTCGGAGATCGACTTCGACGAACCGCTCAACGAGGGCAAGGCCCCCGGCGGCGGGGACGGCAGTTGGTACGTGAGGCAGGCAGGCGGCCCCGGCACCCACCGCTTCGTCCATCTCGACTCGGCCGGTGGCTTCACCTACGTGGACGTCGACCGTGAAACCGGCGCCTGGGGACCGGTGTTCATCTTCTGGGACGACAACGACTCGATACTGCTCGACGGTTCACTGCACGCCTGGCTGCACCGTACGGCCGTATGTCTGCACGGAGCCCTGCGAGACGCCGCCGGGAACGTGCACGCGTTCGACTCCGCGTTCACGGAGACCTGGAAGGAACCGCAGCGGAACACGCCTCAGGTGCCGACGATTCCCGCCGCCGAGGCACGGACCAGCCCGGACCCGGTCATCCGGTCCGTGGCCGCCGCGCTCCCCGACGACGGGGCCCTGGCCGACCTCCGCGAGGTGGCCGGCGCCGCGCTGGTGATGTTCGACTTCCCGGAACTCTGCCGGTTCGGGCGGGCCCACCGCGGAACCGTCCTTACCGCGATCCCGGCGAGTCCGGACGAGGAAGACTGACGCGTAAGCCGCCGACGGTGACTAATGGCCCGCCCCGCAAGAGGTTCACTGTACGTGAGTCCTCGGTGCGCTTAGTGTGATGCGTCACGCGGGCTTGAAGGGGGTTGGGCGGATGGAAGCGGAACTGGCCACTCTGGCGGCCACTGCCGGAACAACCCTCGTCACTCTGCTGGCGACGGACACCTGGAACAGCATGAGAGAGGGCATGGTGCTGCTCTGGCGGCGGGCCCGGCCCGATTCGGCCGAGGATGTCGGCACCGAACTCGACGCCTCCCGTGAGGAGTTACTCGCCGTACAGGCCGCCTCCGACCGACAGAACGAGACGGAGACGAGAGCCGAGATCAGGGCGGAGTGGCAGGGGCGGGTCCGAAGACTGCTGTACGCCCACCCTGAGCTGGCCGAGGACCTGAGGGCGCTCCTGGCCGAGACGGCGTCGGCCGCTCCCGCGTCGCCCGTTCCGCCCGTCCCGACCCAGCAGGCCACTGCCTCCGGTGAAGCGCGGATCTATCAGGCCGGTCGTGACCTCCACCTCGATCAGCGGTGACCGGTCGTAACGACGGGCAGGCCGAAGGCCAGGGCCGCGTTTATCAGGCGTCGGGTGATCAGCACATCACCGAACATCACCATCACGACCTGCCGGGCCGGGGACTCTCGGACCAGAATCCGTCGCCGCGCGGTCCGGACTCGGTACGCCACCCAGCCGTGGGCCGAGCCCCCGCGATACTGCGGGATCGCGACGGGCTCATGCTGCGCCTGCGGGCCGCCGTCGCCCACGGTGCGGCAGGCGAGGTGCTCGTCCTCCACGGTCTCGGCGGCTGCGGCAAGACCGCTGTCGCCCACACGCTCTTCCGGCACGCGGCGAACGAGGCCGGCCGACTCGGCCTCTGGGTCAACGCCTCCGACCACGCTTCCTTACGCGCCGGAATGCTCGCCGTGGCCGCCGACCGGGGAGCGCGCGACGGCGAACTCATGGCGGCGCGCAACGGGCTCCGGGCCGCCGCCGACCTCGTCTGGGACCGCCTCGACGCCTCCGACAGACCCTGGCTGCTGGTCTTCGACAACGCGGACGATCCGGCGGTGTTACGGGACGGAGGCTGGCTGCGAACAAGCCCGCGCGGCACGGTACTCGTGACCACGCGTCAGTCGGCCACGCACTGGTGGCCGGCGGCCGAACTGCTGCACGTCGGAGTGCTGCCACGGGACGACGCGGCCCAGGTGCTGTGCGATCTCGCACCCGGAACCGGGACCGCCGAGGAGGCCCGCACCGTCGCCGACCGGCTGGGCCGGCTACCTCTCGCACTCACCCTCGCCGGTGGATTTCTGGCGCATCAGGTGATCGAACCCTGGACCATGTCCGAATACGGTCGGCGCCTCGAAGACCGCGGGGACCCGATCGAACTCATCGACCGGGGCGCGGGCGCCGTCGGCGGCGACTCCCGGCATCTGGTCAGCGGCACCTGGCAACTTTCGCTGAACGCCCTTGTCAGGCAAGGCATGCCGGACGCGACTCCAATTCTGCGCCTGCTGGCCTGCTGGTCCGACGACCCGCTCCCGATCTCACTGCTCGGCGGCGTCGAGTTCGGACCGGAACTGCCGGCGGCCCGTGTGGAACCCGCGCTTCGAGGACTGCTCGACCATTCACTCACCGAGCTTGTGTCCAGCGGCGACCTGCGGTGCCTCCGTACCCATGGGGTGCTGCTCGACAGCGTCGCACGCGGTACACCGGACGACCGACGTGAGTCGCTCGTCGCCACAGCCGCGGGGCTCCTCGCGGCGGCGCTCCCGGAAGCACCGGAGCGCGGGACACGGGACCCGCTGCTCAATCTCCTTTCCCCGCACGTCTTGGCGCTCCTCAGACGTGTGAGGGACTGGTCCGGGGTGAGTCAGCCGACGGCGGAGACGGCGGCCGAGTGCGCTCTGAGGCTGGTGATCGGTCAGCACCGCTCCGGTGAGTACGCCTCCGCTCTGGCAGCGGCGACCGAGGCGGCGGAACTCGTGGCGCGGCGGCTGGGCGAGGAACACATTCTTGTCCTCCGGCTCCGTCAGCGCGTGGGAAAGGCCCTCGACCGACTCGGGCACCTCCAGGATGCGGCGGAATGTCACCGGCAGGTGCTTGCGGACCTGGAGCGCCTGTCAGGCGCCGACTCACCGGACACGCTGACGAGTTGCCTCCAGCTCTCACGTCCGCTCACCTGGCTGGATCGTACGGCGGAGGCAGTGGCGCTGATGCGCAGGACGGTGACAGGCCGCTCGGCGACCCTCGGTCCTCGGCATCCTCTGACGCTGGAAGCGCGGACCTGTCTGCTGGAACTCCCACCTGGAGCTGAGCTGGAGGAGGAAGTGGGAGGAGGTCCCGAGCTGGTCGCCGTCTGTTCACGCGAACTCGGCCCGCACCACCCAACCACTCTGGCGGCGGAACTCAACTGCGCACACGCCCTCTTCAACACCGGTAGCCCAACCGAGGCACTGGCGCCGGCGCGCCGCGCCTTGACCGCACATGAACGTCGTTACGGAGCCGAATATCCGATCACCTTGGCCGCACGAAGCCTGCTCAGCGCTGTCCTGGCCGCCCTGGGTGAGAGCGCGGAGGCCATTGAGCAGATCGAGAGGGTCATCGAGGGGCGAGAGCAAGTGCTCGGCCCTGCTCATCAGTGGACGTTGGCGGCCCGTAAGAAGCGCGACAACTACCGGAAGCAGCAGAACGGCTTACCTGGAGGACACGAATGATTCGTGGGTGGGAAGCAGATCCCTCATCACCGCTGGCCCGGCGCCTGGGCAAATCCCCCGAAGAACTGGGCACGACGGGTGGTGAGTCCGGATGCCCTGACATCTGGGAACTGGAGAACGGGGACATCGCCGTCATCGGCAGGGACCTCACTGATTCCTACCGCGCAGAGCTACCCGACGGCGTGAAGATCGCTCCGGACGAGCGCTTGGTCGTCATCCCGCGCAGGACGGCCGTGGCCGCGAAGGCGGACACCCCCGATGCGTAGGCTGCTGATCGAGGCTTCCGGCGACCGGCTTGCGCTGGACGACTATCTGGAGGATTTCGACAAGCGCTTCTGGAACGCCGGCTCATTCGGTGAAGCGGGATTCTGGAAGTTCGAACGTCAGCAGTCCTTCAGAGAACCAGGGGTGGAGAGCTGGGAGGCGTTCTTCCGTGGGGACTGGGACGCGTCTCTGGCGTTGATCGCCGGACAGAGAAGCCATTACGAGCAGTACTTCCAGAAAATCGCGGACCACGGTTTCGGGCTGCATCGTGTTCGAGTGGTCGAGGAGCCCGTCACTCCCTATCTGCAATGGGAGCTTCATCTCCTGCGACTGAAAGAACAATGCGGCGAGGATACGCGGATCGTGCAGGCGGATGCCATCTCGCTGCTCGAATCCGGTACGCAGTTACCTGAGATCGCCATCATCGGGTCGTCCGCGTTGTACGAAATCATCTACGATGACGACGGGACACTGGCCGGCGGTGTCAGGTACACCGACGGCCGGCTGATCGCGGAGTGCCGGGAAATTATTCGAGGAATTCACAGATCCGGCGAGCAGCTCGACAGCTTCTTCAAGCGTCGGGTGCTCTCCCTCCCGCCGCCCGAGGTTGAAGGGGCATGAATGCGTGTCATCTTGGTGTCCTACTCCGCCCGCGGGTTCGCGGTCCTTCGCGCGGCCTGTGCGGAGTCAGGGCATCTGCCTGTGGCGTATCTGCACGCTCGGTCACTACGCCCCGGTGGGCCAACGAGGGCCGGGGCCGGGCCGGTGGTCGCTGAGATCGTCGAGAGCGTTCCGCCAGGGGTGGACCTGCTGCTGCCAGGAAGTAAGAAAGTGCTGCTGGCGCGGACGCTACGGGAGTACGAGGCCGACATCATCGTCTGTTATGGATTCCCCTGGAAGTTTCCTCCCGCAGCCTTGCAGGCCACGGCATCAGGGGCCATCAATGTGCATACGTCGATGCTGCCGAAATATCGAGGGCCCATCCCGGTGAACTGGGCGATCCGAAACGGGGACAGTGAGATCGGGGTAACTGTCCACCACATGACTGAGGAATTTGATTCCGGTGGGATTCTGGTCCAGGAGTCTGGAATCGCGCTGGACGATGATGTGGTACCGGATCTGCTCTGGAATGAGGTGGACGAGGTCATCGCTCGGCTCCTTCCCGCTGCGCTGACGCGTGTCGAGGAAGGGTTTCCAGGAATTGCTCAGAGTGAAGACCAGGCATCCTACGCCGGATGGATGGAACCTGGATTCTCCTGTATTGACTGGAGTCACACGAGGAACGCCATCCACAATCAGGTACGGGCCACGCGATTCGGCAGTTCAGGAAAGTCCGGCCCGATCGCGAACCTGCCCGGCGAACAGATCAGAGTGCTGCGGACCTCGCTCGAACCTACCGGCGGCAGGCAGGTGATGTGCGCGGACGGTCCTCTGTGGATCGTGGCTTCGATGCCGGTCTGACTGGGCGTCACATGGAAAGCCCGTCAATGGATGAGCCCGGAGCTTCCCGTACGTGCTGGTGCCCGTCGAGGGGGAACGGTGGCCGGGCGGGCAGGGTCTGGCGGTAGGTGTAGCCCGCCTTCTCCGCGACACGGCAGGAGGCGAGGTTGTCGACCTGGTGGAGCAGTTCGAGACGGGTGACTCCGGGGAGGGTGCCGAACGCCCAGCCGGTCAGGGCCTCCAGCGCCCGCGACGCGATCCCGCGCCCGCGGGCCTCGGCGGCGGTCCAGTACCCGACCTCGGCGCGATCGGCTTGGTCCGCGGCCCGTTTGACGACGACGTTGGCCACGAGCCGACCCTCTTCATGTACGGCAAAACTGAGCCGCTCCCCGGTCCGCCACCCGTCCCGCTGAATCGCCAGCCACCGCAGCGCGTCGTCCACTCCCGTGACAGGCAGCCGAGTCCACTGCCGGATCACGGGATCGCGGTAGATGTCGATCAGCGGCTGGATATCACTGTCGTCCCAGGGCCGGAGGTCGAGGGCGGGGTGCCCGTCGGGGCTCGGGTCGACGTGGAGTTCGGCGGTCAACACACCGCCGATTATGTCCGAACAGTCTGGCCCTCTGAACGGTCTGGACGGTCTGGACGGTCGACTGTCAGACCCCTGGGCTAGATTCCCGGCATGACACATTTCGTACTCGTGGCAGGCGCGTGGCTCGGTTCGTGGGCGTGGGACGACGTGGTGGCCGACCTGCGGGCCGCCGGGCATGACGTGCACGCGCTGACGCTGTCCGGCCTCGCCGAGAGGCGGCAGGAGCGGCGGGATGCGCCCATTGGTCAGGAGACACACGTCCAGGACATCGTGGACGCGGTCGAACGCCTCGACCTGCGCGACGTCGTCCTGGTCGGGCACAGCTACTCGGGCATCCCGGTCGGCCAGGCGGCCGAGCGGATCGGTGACCGGCTGGCCCGCGTGGTGTTCGTCGACTCGAACGTGCCGAAGGACGGTGAGTCCTTCGTCTCCGCCTGGCCGGACGGCAGGGCGGCGGTAGAGGCGTCGATCGCCGAGAGCGGCGGCTTCTGGGCGCCGCTCACGGCTGAGGAGTACGAGGGGCAGGGCCTCACGGACGAGCAGATCACCCGCATCGTCTCGGGCGCGACGCCGCACCCGGGCGGGACGCTGACCGAGGCGGCGAAGCTGCACCGCCCCCTCGGTGAACTCCCGGCGACGTACATCAAGTGCCTGCTGGACTGGCCGGAACCGAGCCCGGACGTGGTCGAGTTGCTGAAGAGTGAGCAGTGGCGGCTGGTGGAGATGAACACGGGCCACTGGCCGATGTTCTCGCAGCCCCACGAACTGGCCCAGATCCTGCTCAACGCCTGACCACCGGCCAGGCGTGGTTCGTCATCGCCTCGGCCCGGTCCCGTAGCAGCGACTGGGAGTGCGCGGATCTCTCCGTCGTGTGGTGAGGCGCCAGAGCGTGATCAGGAGGTCGGTCCGGGCCGGGCCCTTACCCCGCCGACCGCGCCACGTCCTCCAGTACGCGGCGGTAGGTGTCCCACGAAGTCCCTTCGTCCGACGGCATGTTCTCGTTGCCCTTCCGCATTCCGACCGCGCCGTCGATCAGCTCCCGCACGATGTCGGCGTGGCCCGCGTGTCGGCCGGTCTCGGCGATCACGTGCACCAGGATCCGGTGCAGTGTCACCTCGCGCTGGTCCTCCCGCCACCACGGGACGTGACCGGTCGCGTCGAGCGGCAGCGCGGCGATCGTGCTGTGCGCGTGCTCCCACACCTGGTGGTACAGCCCGATGATGTCCTCGCGCGACTCGTCCGCGGTGGCCCACATGTCCGCGTTCGGCTCGGCGTCGTCCCCGTACCACGACGGCACTTGGCCCTCGGCGAAGAACGGCCGCCCGAACACTTCGCCGAAGTACCCCGCCTCGACCCCGGCGAGGTGCTTGACCAGCCCCAACAGGTTGGTCCCCGTGGGTGTCAGAGGGCGGCGGACGTCGTACTCCGAGAGCCCGTCGAGCTTCCACAGCAGGGCGTCACGCGCGGCTTGCAGATAGCGGAGAAGATCCGCCTTGGGCTGATCCGTCGTGGGCTGATCCGTCTTCGGGTTCGTTTGCACCATGGCGTGCAGTCTTTCATTCGGTGCCGACGACCGGGCTCCGCGCGGTTGCGAGGGTGCGCAGGAGGGCGGCGCTGTCGGCGTCCGCCGGGTAGTACGACTCGATCGAGATCTCGTCCAGCGTGATGTCCTGGGGCGTTCCGAACGTCGTGATGGTTGAGAAAAGGCTCAACTCCCGCCCCTGGAAGCGGAAGATCATCGGAGTCGCGACCTCCGACTCCGGCGAAGGCGGAGGCACCGCCTCCTCGGGCCCGTCCTCCGCGAAGAACTCGTCGTACAGCGCACCGACCACCGGATCACCGGTCCGCGCGACCTGCCGGGACAAGCGGGCACGGAGGAACGAGCGCACCTCGGCCAGGTTCACGATCCGGGAGGCGAGGCCCCGCGGGTCGAGACCCAGCCGCACCATGTTGACCGGCGCGACGAGCAGATCGGGATCGACGTCCGCGAGGAAGTGCTCGACCGGGGCGTTGGCCAGCACGATGTTCCACCGCCCGTCCACGACCAGCGCCGGATACGGCTCGTGCGCGCGCAGCACCCTGACCACCGCGTCCCGGACGGCCGACATGTCCGGTCCGTCGAGTGGCCGCTCGCGGTATCTCGGCGCGAACCCGGCCGCCACCAGCAGCCGGTTGCGATGCCGCAGCGGCACCTCCAGCTGAGCCGCGAGCCGCAGCACCATGTCGGCGCTCGGCCGGGACCGCCCCGTCTCCACGAGGCTGACGTACCTCGGCGAAACACCCGCCGCCAGCGCGAGATCGAGCTGGCTCAGCTGTCGACTGTGCCGCCACTCGCGCAGCAGACCACCCACCGTCTCCACGGCCCCGACCTTAAACGCAGGCTCCGGCACGGTCCATGAACTGCGAGTTCATCGACAGCCCACACCTGCTTGGCCACACTCCGGGCCATGAACACTGACTACAAGGGCCTGGTACTCAACTGCCTGGAGCTGTACGGCAAGGGCGACCTCGACGCCGTCGCAGGTCTCCTGCGCGACGACTACGCGGATCACGGCCTGCCCTTCCGGACCTCCACGAAAGCGGACTGGATCGCGGAGGCGCGGAAACTGCCCCTCGCCGAGCTGCGGATCGACATCCGCCGTCTCGTGGCGGAAGGCGACTACGTGACGATGTTCTCCCGGCGATGGCTGCCCGGCGGGGCGCTCGACATCGCCGTCGCCGACATCTTCCGTATCCAGGACGGCCTGATCGCCGAGCGCTGGGAGGTCGTCGAGCAGATCCCGGCCGGCGCCCCGAATCCGGTGGCGATCCTCTGAACCGTGCGGTAGCCGGGCATGGTGAAGACTGCCGGGATGGAGTTCTTCTGCTACCACCGCGACCGGCCCGGCTCCCTGGCGCTGCGCCATGAACTGCTGGAGGAGCACTGGTCGTACATGGACGGGTACGCACGGGAGATGATCGCCCGCGGCCCGACCCTGGCCGGCGACGGCACACCCACCGGCAGCGTCCACATCCTCGACCTGCCGAACCCCGCCGCCGCCCGCGCCTTCGCGTTCGACGAGCCCGGCTATCAGGCCGGTGTGTACCGGGACGTGTCGCTGCGCCGCTGGCGCAACGTGCTGGGGCGCACCATGTGGGACTTCCCCGGCGGCCCCGAGGACGGCAACCGCTACCTGGTGCTCGGCCTCGGCTCGGGACCGGCGGGGCCGGGCGGAGCGGCCGTCGACCTCGCAGTACCGTCCGACTCCGGCGAGCTGATCGCGTACGGGCCGTTGATGTCCGACGACGACACCGCGTGGCTGGGCACGGCCGCGCTGCTCCGCGCCCCGGACCCGGAGACGGCTCGGGCCGTCCTGACGCCGGAGGGGTACGCCGGCATCGAGGTCCACCGCTGGCAGTTCGGTGGGCGGTCGTGAGGTGCCACCAGTGGCGCTACATGGCGTCACGTGGTGCCACCAGAGGTGCCAAGGTGAGGCCGTGGCTCCGCGTGGTGTCACATTGATGTGCGTTGCTGTCTGCTCATTCTTGCAGGTCAGGGTCGTGCTGCTGGTTTCCGCCCGCCGTTGATTCCGGCATGGGCTTGCGTGTGGTGCCAAAATAGTGCCACTATTGCGCCATGGACCTCACGCCGTATGTCGACAACCTCCGCCGCGAACTCGCGGTGGCCGCCGAATCCGGCGGCGAAGAAGCCCGCGAGCTGGCCGAGCGGCTCACCGCCCCCCTGGAGTCGGCGACCCGCCTGACGATGCTCAACGTGCTCTCCGCCGCGATGGACGAGATCACCCGTGAACTCGCTCCGGGCTCGGTCGACGTACGTCTGCGCGGGCTCGACCCGGACTTCGTCGTCACGCCGCCGCCGCGCGACGAGACGTACGAGACGTACGACGCGTACGAGGGCGGGAGCGGGCCCGCCGAGCAGCCGCTCGCGCCGGCCCCGGCGCCCGCCGACGGCGACGAGGGTGGCACCGCCCGCGTCAATCTGCGCCTGCCCGCCCATCTGAAGACGCGGGCCGAGGAGGCCGCGAGCCGCGAGGGCCTGTCGGTCAACGCGTGGCTGGTGCGGGCCGTGTCGGCCGCGGTCGACGGCGGCACCCCGTCACGTACGACGGAGAAGACCCGCATCACCCGGACCGTCGGACAGAGCTACACGGGCTGGGTGCGCTAGGCCGTGTTTCAGAAGTCCCGCCTGGCGCGCGACGCCCGGCACGCACGCTCGCCGCGTTGTCGGAGTCGCCCGAGTACGCCCAGTACGAGAGCGATCCTCCGCCTTGCGATCGCACGCACCGGACACCGTGGGGCCCGCCCTGCGGGCGGACGGCGCTACTTCTAAAACACGGCCTAGCCGCTTCGACGCCGGTCCAGCGCAGCCCATTGCGCTCCACTCCACACCACTTCGAATCACTTCACTTCGCTCCAAGACCCAAGAGGACGGGACAGCCATGCCTTCTTCCGACGCTCCCTTCGCCACTCCCGAGCCGATCTCGGCCACCGCCCATGTCGAAGCCGGATCCATCCAGTTCATCGCGACCGACCGCCTCGACACCGTCGTCGACGTACAGCCCCGCGACCCGAAGAAGGATCAGGACGTACGGACCGCCGAGCAGACCGAAGTGCGTTACGCGAGCGGCCTGTTGACCATCAGGACGCCCAAGAGCCGCTACTTCGTCGGGCGCACCGGCACCGTCGACGTGACCGTCGAACTGCCCACCGGCTCGCAGGTGGAGATGACCGGCGCCTGGGCCCAGACGCACAGCGACGGCCGGCTCGGTCAGGTCCGCGTGAAGACCTCGTCGGGCGATGTACGCCTCGACACCACCGGGCCGCTGAACGTGACCGCGTCCCACGGCAACATCATCGTGGAGCGTGTCGAAGGGGCTGCCGAGATCACCACCAGCACCGGCAGCCTGCGCTTGGGCACCCTCGAAGGCCCGGCCGTCCTGAAGAACTCGCAGGGCACCACGACCGTCGCCAACGCCCTGGGCGATCTGCGCGTGAGCGGCGCCCACGGCGACATCCTCATCGAGAACGCCGAGGGCTCCGTCGCCGCCACCACCGCCCACGGCACCCTGCGCCTTGAGGAAGTCGCCCGCGGCACCGTCCAGTTGGAGAACTCCTACGGCGCCATCGAGATCGGCATCCGCGAGGATACGGCCGCCTGGCTCGACGCCAGCTCGGGCTTCGGTCAGGTACGCAACACGCTCACCGCGTCCGCGACTCCGGACGAGTCCGAGGACACCGTCAAGGTCAAGGCCCGGACCCGCCACGGCAACATCGACATCCGCCGCACCCGCACCCGCCCGCGCGCCTGACCGGCACCCGCGCACCTCAGCCGCAGCCTCAGCCTCAGTCTCAGTCTCACCCTCGCCACCGACCAGCGCCCACTCACCGCGCCTTCGAATGGAGGGCTCCATGCCTTCTTCTGTCATGCCCATGTCCATGTCGCCCAGGCCGGGCGACGGCCACCCGTCGCCCGCAGCCGTCAGCACCGCCGATCTGCGCAAGTCGTACGGCGAAAAGACCGTCCTCGACGGCATCGACCTGCGCATCCCGTCCGGCACCGTCTTCGCGCTCCTCGGACCGAACGGCGCCGGCAAGACCACCACCGTGCAGATCCTGTCCACACTCATCGCCGCCGACGGCGGCCAGGCCCAGGTCGCGGGCCACGACGTCGCCTCCGCACCGGAGGGTGTGCGCGCCGCGATCGGCGTCACCGGGCAGTTCGCCGCACTCGACGACCTGCTCACCGCCGAGGAGAACCTGCTCCTCATGGCCGACCTGCTGCGCCTCGGCAAGCGCGAAGGGCGGTCCCGTACCAAGGAGTTGCTGGAACGCTTCGACATCGCGGACGTCGCACACAAGCGAGCCGCGTTCTTCTCCGGCGGTATGCGGCGCCGGCTCGACCTCGCCATGACGCTGGTCGGCGACCCGCAGGTGATCTTCCTCGACGAGCCGACGACCGGCCTCGACCCGCGCAGCCGCCGCACCATGTGGGAGACCGTGCGCTCGCTGGTCGCCGGAGGCGTCACCGTCTTCCTCACCACGCAGTACCTGGAGGAGGCCGACCAGTTGGCGGACCGGATCGCGGTGCTCGACGGCGGCCGGATCGTCGCCGAGGGCACCGCCGAGGAGCTGAAGGCGCAGATCCCCGGCAGTCACGTACGGCTGCGGTTCACCGACCTCGACGAGTACGGGCGCGCGTCCGCCGCCTTCCCGGGCGCGGCCCTGGACGACGAGGAACTGGCCCTGCGTATCGCGAGCGACGGCGGACTCGACGCGCTGCGCTCCCTGCTCGACCGGCTCGACGCCACCGGCGTGCGCGCAGCCGACTTCTCCGTGCACACCCCCGACCTGGACGACGTGTTCCTCGCTCTGACCGGCGACGGCACCCCGGGCGACGGCACCACCGGCACCCGCACCCCCCTTCACGTCAAGGAGACCCTGCGATGAGCACCCTCACCCTCAGCCACGCCCTGCACGACTCGAAGACGATGCTGCGGCGCAACCTGAAGCACGCGATCCGCTATCCCAGCGTGTCGCTCGGCTCGGCCATGATGCCGATCCTGATGCTGCTGCTGTTCGTGTACGCCTTCGGTGACTCGATCGGTGCCGGAATGGGCGGCAGCCGGGGCGTATATCTGGAGTATCTGACTCCTGGCGTCCTGATCATGGGGGTGGCGGCCGGGGTCATCTCGACGTCCATCGCTGTCTGCTCCGACATGACCAAGGGCATCATCAACCGCTTCCGCACCATGAACATCACGCGTTCGTCATTCCTGACCGGTCATGTCATCGGCAGCGTTCTCCAGACGATGGTGAGCCTGGTACTGGTCGTCGGCGTGGCGCTCGCGCTCGGCTTCCGCCCGGACGCGAGCCCGGTCGAGTGGCTGGCGGCGGCCGGGCTGCTCGCGGGCATCGCCTTCGGGGTGACGTGGCTCGCCGTGGGGATCGGGCTGGTGTCCAAGACGGTCGAGTCCGCGAGCAACAAGCCGCTGCTGATCCAGTTCCTGCCGTTCCTCGGCTCCGCGTTCGTGCCGGCCGAGTCGATGTCGCCGGGTCTGCGCTGGTTCGCCGAGTACCAGCCGTTCACCCCGATGATCGAGACCCTGCGCGGCCTGCTGACCGGCACGGCGATCGGCAACGACGGCTGGATCTCGCTGGCCTGGTGCGCCGGGATCGCCCTGGTCGGTTACGTGTGGTCGCGCTCGCTCTTCAACAGCAGTACCACGGGCTGAAGGCGACTGAAGGCGGGGCAAGCGCGAGGGCGGGGTGCTCACTCACCGGGGAGGTGAGCACCCCGCCCTCGCCTGTTCAGGCGCCTCGGTGGGGCACATCGGGTCGCGTGTTCACCGACCACATGTGCGTGCACCGCGGGCACTGGAGGTGGAGCACCGGCCCGCTGTTGGAGATCAGATAGCGCCAGTGCTCGCCGCAGTTGCGGGTGCCGGCGCACACCGCGCAGTGCCGGGCGTCGTCACAGACGGGGCAGGCCACCCAGGCGCGCCGGGAGGCGTCGGCCTGCGGATCAATGGGCAGGCGCACGACCCGGCCCGTCCTCCGGCAGGACCCCGGCCGCCACCAGCATGTCGTATGTGCGCTGCTGCTCGGCGTCCAGGCCGGAGTAGAGGAGCGCGTACGCCTCGTCCTCGCCGCGCAGGGCGGCCACCGGGTCCCAGTCGGGCCCGAGCGCGGCCACGACCTCGGCCCGTCGCCGGGCTTCCTCGAAGGTCAGGTCGATGTCGAAGGGTATGAGGTCGGGAGCGGGGTCGGTGCCGTTGTCGTGGTTCATGGCGAGACTTTCGCTGTGCGGGTGCCGGGTGCCGGGTGCCGGGTGCCAGTGGTACCCCTCCATCTGTAGCAGGCGGCGGCAGGGGCAGGGAAGGGTGGCCTAAGTCGTCCTGGTCGGCCCGGTCGATCCCGTACGGCAGTGCGTCCCCGGATCGGCGGACGGGGGTGGGCTGTTGCCGGCGCGGGGCCCCTCGCCCGCCCGCGGTGCTGTGACGTACTTCACGTTTGCGTGGTGAGGGTGAGGAAGAAGTCCCGGATGTCCCCGGCCAGCAGCTCCGGCACCTCCATCGCGGCGAAGTGGCCGCCGCGGTCGAACTCCGACCAGTGCCTGATGTCGTACAGCCGCTCGGCCAGCGGTCGCACCGACTGGGTGATGTCGTACGCGAACACCGCCACGCCCATGGGTACCGGGCACGGCTCCGACCCCCGCGCGGCGTCGTGGTGCAGGCGGGCCGAGGAAGCGGCGGTGGCGGTCAGCCAGTACAGCGAGATGCCCGTGAGTATCCGCTCGTCACTGATCGGCGAACGCGGGTCGGTCCACTGCGCGAAGCGCTCGGCGATCCAGGCCAGTTGCCCGACCGGCGAGTCGGTCAGTGCGTAGCCGATGGTCTGCGGGGTGAGCGCCTGAAGTGCCTGGTACGGCGGACGGTTCGCCATCAGCTGCCTGACCTTGTCCAGCCGGGCCTCGTCCGTCTCGGAGAGTCCGATGCCGGCGTCCGGAACCGGTCTGGTCGGCAGGTAGTTGACGTGCACGCCGACGACTCGCTCGGGTGCCACGGCGCCGAGCGCGGTCGAGATGCCGCGCTGCTGTCGAAGCTGCTGGACCACCATGGTGGGCGAACGGGTGCGTCCGGGGAGACGTGGCGCTGAGGGGAGGGCGATGGTCGCCGGGTGCCGTCGGGGGCGGGTTCGGGATCTCCGGAGGGGTATGTCCGGACGGCATGATTTACGGTGCGTGCCCCGTTCGTTGGATCCGATGAGGCCTTCTTGTTCACGCGCCACAAATCAGCCTGAGTGTCCGAACACACCCTTCCTGCGACCCCGCCCCCCTCACGCCGCCACGTGCTGCGGTTCAGACCGCGGGCGGCGGGAGAAGCGCCGGGCCCGGCCTCGTGTCCGGCAGGAGCTACGCCGCGTCGATGCGCGAGACGCTGCCGCCCAGGCCGAGCACGTACAGCTCGCCGTCGCCGCCCTCCACGAACGAGATGACCTCGCCGCCGTTGACTCCGAGGTCGCCCTGGCCGGTCACGGCGCCGTTCTCGATCTTCAGGGTGCGGAGCGTGCCGTCGCAGTAGTCGCTGTACACGTACTGGCCCTTGAGATCCGGGACGGCGTCGCCGCGGTAGACGTAGCCGCCGGTCACCGAGCAGCCCAGGCCGTTGCGGTCGTACTCGTGCACCGGCGGGACGTGGTTCGCGGGCTCCGTGCCGCCGCGGAAGGGGTGGTTGCCCTCCATGGAGGCCCAGCCGTAGTTCTCGCCGCCCTTGCTGTTCGCCGGGGCCCAGTCGATCTCCTCCCACTCACTCTGGCCGACATCGCCGACCAGCATGTCGCCGGTGCCCGAGTCGAAGGAGAACCGCCAGGGGTTGCGGAGCCCGTACGACCAGATCTCGTCCTTCGCGCTCGGGTCGTTCACGAACGGGTTGTCCGACGGGATGGCGTACGGCTCGGCGCCGGCCGGGTCGATGCGCAGGATCTTGCCCAGCAGAGTGTCGAGTTTCTGGCCGTTGCCGTGCGGGTCGCCGCCCGCGCCGCCGTCGCCGAGGGCGATGTAGAGGTAGCCGTCGGGACCGAACTTGATGTCGCCGCCGTTGTGGTTCTCGTACGGCTGCGTCTGGGTGAGGACCGTACGCCGGGTGTCCGGCTGGATCGCGCCGTCCCGCACCGCGAACTCGTCGATCGTGCTGGTGCCTTCGAGGTCCGTGTACGAGATGTAGAAGTGCGCGAGTTCGTTGTCGAACGCGACGCCCAGCAGGCCGCGTTCACCCGTGGTCGTGGTCTCGTCGGAGATGTCGAGGACCGGCGCGCCGAGTCCCTGGTCGGTCAGGACCCGTACGGTGCCCGCGCGTTCGGCAATCCACACCGTGCCGTCGGGCCCGGCGGCGCCGGCGATCGGGTTCTGGGCCGTGGCCACTTCCGTAAGGGCGACCGCCGCCTGCTGTGGGGCGGCGGGCTCGTCGGCGGATGCCGAGCCCAGGGCGAGGGAGCCGATGAGGCAGATGGTGCCGATGATCGCCGAGCTTCTGGTGCGAATTTTCACCGTGGCCTCCTGGAGGCGGCGAGTGGGGGGACCCGGCTGCTCGGGCGGAGTTGTCGGCGGTGTCGCCCGTGCCAGCGCGCAACCTGGGTGGGGGGATTGAGTGCAACTGGCCACGGATGAGAATACAGAGACAGGGGTGGCCTGGCCTAGACCAATACTGGTCCTTTTGGCCTCGCCCAGCTTTCAGGCCCGGTGCCGAGACCGCGGCACCGGGCCTGACCTGACCTGAGTAGTCGTTACGCCGGGTCGATGCGGGAGATGCTGCCGCCGATGGCGAGCACGTACAGCTCGCCCTCGCCGTCCTGGACGAAGGAGATGACCTCGCCGTTGATGACTCCGAGTTCGCTCTGGCCGGTCACCTTGCCGTTGTTCATCTGCAGGGCGCGCACTGTGCCGTCGCAGTAGTCGCTGAACAGGTACTGGCCCTTGAGGGCCGGGATCTTGGCGCCGCGGTAGACGTAGCCGCCGGTGACCGAGCAGCCGAGGCCGGTGCGGTCGTACTCGTGGACCGGGGGTACGTGGTTCGCCGGTTCCGTGCCGCCGCGGAAGGGGTGGTTGCCCTCCATGGAGGCCCAGCCGTAGTTCTCGCCGCCCTTGCTGTTCGCCGGGGCCCAGTCGATCTCCTCCCAGTCGCTCTGGCCGACGTCCGCGATCAGCATGTCGCCGGTGCCGGAGTCGAAGGAGAACCGCCAGGGGTTGCGGAGCCCGTACGCCCAGATCTCGTCCCTGGCGTTGGGGTCGTTCACGAACGGGTTGCTCTTCGGGATCGTGTAGGGCTTGCCGCTGTACTTGCCGCCGAGCGGGTCGATGCGCAGGATCTTGCCGAGCAGGGTGTCGAGTTTCTGGCCGTTGCCGTGCGGGTCGCCGCCCGCGCCGCCGTCGCCGAGGGCGATGTAGAGGTAGCCGTCGGGACCGACCTTGATGTCGCCGCCGTTGTGGTTCTCGTACGGCTGGGTCTGGGTGATGACGGTGCGCCGCGTGTGCGGCTGGAGTTTGCCGTTGCGCAGGGCGATCTCATCGACGGTGCTGGTGCCTTCGAGGTCCGTGTACGAGATGTAGAAGTGCGCGAACCACTTGTCGAACGCGACGCCCAGCAGCCCGCGTTCGCCGTCGGTGGTGGTCTCGCTGGAGATGTCGAGAACGGGCTGGCTGAGTCCCTGGCCGGTCAGGACCCGTACGGTGCCCGCGCGTTCGGCGATCCACACCGTGCCACGGGGCCCTGCGGCGCCGGCGATGGGGTTCTGGGCGGTGGCCACTTCCGTGAGCGCCACGTCTGCCGCCGGGCGGGGGCCGCGGGGCTCGTCGGCGGAGGCCGTGGTCAGTGCGAGGGACGCGATGAGGCAGATGGTGCCGATGATCGCCGAGCTTCTGGTGCGAACTTTCACCGTGACCTCCTGGAGGCGGCGAATGGGACCCGGCTGCTCGGAGCAGTGTTGGGTGGGCGTCGCCCGCGCCGGCACGCAACCCGGGTGAAGGATTTGTGCGCTACTGGCCACGGATGAGAATACAGAGACAGAAGTGTTTGGCCTAGACCAATGCCCCTGCCTCTTCGCCTCTGTCCATCTACCTTCATTGCGCTCTCCCCGGCCCCGCCGCCCACCACCCGGACCGAGCCCGCGCCCCACCCCCGTGCCGACTACGCTGGGAGGCCGGTCCATCCGGCCCGTCGTACCCGAAGCACCCGTCGCAGGAGTGAAATGGCCGTCAATCTGGTCAATGTCGAGGCAGTCACCAAGGTGTACGGCACCCGTGCGCTGCTCGACGGTGTCTCCCTCGGGGTGTCCGAAGGGGACCGGATCGGGGTCGTCGGGCGGAACGGGGACGGGAAGACCACCCTCATCCGGATGCTCGCCAAGCTGGAGGAGGCCGACACCGGACGGGTCACGCACAGTGGGGGGCTGCGGCTCGGGGTGCTCACGCAGCATGACTCGCTCGATCCCGAGGCCACCGTCCGGCACGAGGTCATCGGGGATCTCGCCGATCACGAGTGGGCCGGGAACGCCAAGATCCGAGACGTGCTCACCGGGCTGTTCGGCGGGCTCGACATGGCCGGGTTTCCGCAGGGGCTCGACACCGTCATCGGGCCGTTGTCCGGTGGCGAGCGGCGGCGGATCGCGCTCGCGAAGCTGCTCATCGCCGAACAGGACGTGATCGTCCTCGACGAGCCGACCAACCACCTCGACGTCGAGGGCATCTCCTGGCTCGCCCGGCATCTGCGCGAACGCCGTTCCGCGCTCGTCGTCGTGACGCACGACCGGTGGTTCCTGGACCAGGTCTGCACGCGGATGTGGGACGTGCAGCGCGGCGCGGTGCACGAGTACGAGGGTGGCTACTCCGACTACGTCTTCGCCCGCGCCGAGCGCGAGCGCATCGCCGCCACCGAGGAGTCCAAGCGGCAGAACCTGGTGCGCAAGGAGCTGGCGTGGCTGCGGCGCGGCCCGCCGGCCCGGACCTCCAAGCCGCGCTACCGCATCGAGGCCGCCAACGAACTGATCGCGGACGTGCCGCCGCCCCGCGACACCTCCTCGCTGATGAAGTTCGCCAACGCGCGTCTCGGCAAGACGGTCTTCGACCTGGAGGACGTGACCGTCCAGGCCGGGCCGAAGGTGCTGCTCAAGCATCTGACCTGGCAGCTCGGCCCCGGCGACCGGATCGGCCTCGTCGGTGTCAACGGCGCGGGCAAGACATCACTCCTGCGCGCGCTCGCCGAGGCGGCCCGTACGCAGGGAGACGTCCAGCCCGAGGCCGGGAAGGTGATCGTCGGACGGACCGTCAAGCTGGCGTATCTGTCGCAGGAGGTGGGGGAACTCAAGCCCACCTTGCGGGTGCTGGAAGCCGTTCAACAGGTGCGTGACCGGGTCGACCTGGGCAAGGGGCGGGAGATGACCGCCGGGCAGCTCTGCGAGCAGTTCGGTTTCGGCAAGGACAAGCAGTGGACGCCTGTCGGCGATCTCTCCGGTGGTGAGCGGCGCAGGCTCCAGATCCTGCGGCTGCTGATGGACGAGCCCAACGTGCTGTTCCTGGACGAGCCGACGAACGATCTCGACATCGAGACCCTCACCCAGCTGGAGGACCTGCTCGACGGCTGGCCCGGTTCGATGGTCGTCATCAGCCACGACCGGTTCTTCGTCGAGCGGACGACGGACAAGGTGTACGCGCTCCTCGGCGACGCCACCCTGCGTCATCTGCCGCGCGGTATCGACGAGTATCTGGAACGGCGGCGCAAGGTCGTCGAGTCGGCTGCCCCGGCGTCCGCCCCGGCCGCCGCTCCGGCATCCACCGCCTCCCCATCCGCCGTCTCCGCCAAGGACAATCGCGCCGCCAAAAAGGAACTCCAGCGAATCGAGCGCCAACTCGAGAAGATGTCGACCCGCGAGACCGCCCTTCACGGACAGATCGCCGAAAGCGCCACGGACTTTGACAAGGTGGCGAAACTCGACAGCGAACTCCGTGAACTCGTGGCGCAGCGCGACGAGTTGGAGATGCGCTGGATGGAGCTGGCCGAGGACGCGTAGAGGTCCCGTACAGACCTCATAACAACCGCGTCACGGGCCGGTCCTCCCTTGGGAACAGGGGGCGACCGGCCCGTCCCGTACTGGGGTGCGAGTGATACAAAGAAGGCCCGCTCGACTGACGTGACACTGCGGATCCCAAGCCCGAATCGCTCCATTCCGGTGGCCCCAGCTGACATTTGACAGCTGAATTCCCGACCGCCGGAACAGCGGGGGAGACCGACCGGACGAAGGACCGTACGACAAGGGGGAAGCGCTGATGACCCAGCCACCCAGCCAGCCACCACCGCCGGGACAGCAGCCGGGCCAACAGCCGGGGTACGGATACCCGCAGGGACCGCCGCAGGGCGAGCCCGGATACGGGTACCCGCAGACGCCGCCCGTTCCCGGCCAGCCGCCGGGTCAGCCGCCTCAGGCCGGTCAGCCGCCGCAGCCGGGGCCGTACAACCAGCCCGGTCCGTACAACCAGCCCGGTCCGTACAACCAGCCCGGTCCCTACGGCCAGCAGCCCGGCCCCTACAACCAGCCGGGACCGTACGGCCAGCAGCCCAATCCGTACGGCGGTGGCGGCTTCCCGCCCCAGCAGTTCCCCGGCGCGCCCACCCCGCCCCCCGGCGGCAACGGCGGCGGCAGCTTCTTCACGCGCAAGCCCGGCGCCCTCATCGCGGCGGCCGTCGCGGGGCTGCTCGTCATCGGCGGCGGCACCTGGTTCGTCCTCAGCGGTGACGACGACGGCGGCTCCAAGAAGAACGTCAGCAAGGACAAGGACGCCAAGCCCTCCGGCTCGGACGAGCCCGACACCGGTGACGGCACCGGCGGCGGGCGTGAGGCGCAGGACGACCTCAACGCCGGGCGCAAGGACGGCGAGTCGAAGATCCTTTGGCTCCAGAAGAACGACGTCGACCTGCCGAAGAACGGCGCCGACGTGTACGGCCCGTGGTTCGCCGGCGACGTCGTCGCCAAGGCCATGTACAAGAAGGTGGTCGGGTACGGCGCCGCGGACGGCAAGGAGAAGTGGAGCCTCACCCTGCCCGCCGAGGTGTGCGCCGCGCCCTCGACGTCCACGGCCGACGGCAAGGTCGTCATCGGGATCAAGGACGGTGTCTCGGAGAAGGCCAACTGCACCGTTCTCCAGCAGATCGACCTCAAGACCGGCAAGGGCGGCTGGAAGCAGGAGGTCAAGCAGGCGGGCAACTGGGACTTCCTGTCCGACATCACGCTCGCGATCAACGGTGGCACCGTCACCGCGGCCCGCACCGGACACGTCAACGCCTACCGGATGAGCGACGGCAAGGAGCTCTTCGACGAGGTGCCCGGCGAGTGCCAGCCGGGCGCCATAGCCAGCGGCGAGCGGATGATCGCCGCCGAGTCGTGCCCCGGCGGCGACGTGGACAAGCAGCAGAACCAGGTGCAGGAGCTCGACCCGGCCACCGGCAAGCCCAAGTGGACGTACAAGCTCAAGACGAACTGGGAGCTCGACAAGGTCTATTCGAGCAACCCGATCGTCCTGTCGCTGACCGAGCCGGACAAGAAGTCCTGGGCCATCGTCGCGCTCAACGACAACGGCACCGTGCGCTCGCAGATCGACGGCGGCAACGACAAGTTCCAGCCCAACTGCGGTGGCAGCTTCATCGTCTTCGGCGCCAACCTGGACGGCTGCACCGGCGTCGCGGCCGACGCCAGCACCTTCTACATGGCGACGCAGCCGAGTGAGACCGGATCGAGCGGCACCAACGAGGTCATCGCGTTCGACCTGTCGACCGGCAAGTCCAAGTGGCGCGCCAAGGCCCCGGCCGAGCGTGTCATGACGCCGCTGGGGATGGAGGGCGCGAACGTGCTCCTCTACTTCGAGCCGGCGTACGACAAGGGCGGCGCTGTCGCGACCCTGGCGCCCACCGGGGGCGCACCGAAGGTGCTGCTCCAGAACCCGCAGTCCACCTCCCAGATCGAGAGTTCGTTCTACGACTCCGAACTGGACTATGTGGGCGGGCGGTTCTATGTGACCAGCAGCCGGGTCAGCGCCAGTGACGACAAGGCGGAGATGGAGACGAAGACCATGATGGCGTTCGGCAAGTGACGCGCCTCATGACGCGCCTCATATCCATTCCCCAGCCGCTGCCGTCTCAGGCGCTCCCGCTCCGTACGCACTCTCATCTCTTCGAGGTAAGCACGCCATGACACACCCGCCCCAGCCGCCCAACGAGCCCCCGCAGGGCGGGTTCGGCAAGCCGCAGGAGCCGCCGGCCGGTGGTTTCGGCGCGCCGACCGAGCCGCCGTCGGGCGGCTTCGGCGCCCCGACGCCGCCGCCCGAGCAGCCCGGTTACGGCTATCCGCAGCAGCCGCCGACCCAGCCCGTGGGCCAGCCCCAGTACGGCTACCCGCAGCAGGGTGGCCAGTACCCGCAGCAGCCGCCGACCCAGCCCATGGGCCAGCCGCAGTACGGGTATCCGCAGCAGGGCCAGCAGCCGCAGTACGGCTACCCGCAGCAGCCCGGCCAGCCGTACACCCAGCCCGGTCAGCCCGGCCCCGGCGGAACTCCCGGCGGCGGCAAGAAGATCAACACCCAGGCGCAGATCATCATCGCCGCGGTGGTCGCCGTCGTACTGATCGTCGGCGGTGGCGTCTACTTCGCCTCCAGCGGCGGCGACGACAAGGACAACCAGGCCAAGACGTCCGACTCCAAGGGCGGCAAGGGCGGCGAGAACGGCGAGAAGTCCCTCGGCGGCGGCAAGGAGAAGCCCCCGGCCAACACCAAGTCGAAGGTCGCCTTCCAGCTCCCGCAGCCCAAGGTCGCCGACATCACCGACGTCTCCGGCTCGTGGATCACCGACAAGGCGTACGTCAAGACCGGTGTGAACCAGATCATCGGCTACGAGCCGGACAGCGGCAAGCAGCTCTGGACCATCCCGCTGCCCGGCCAGGTCTGCGCCGCCTCGCGCCACGCCACCGAGGACAACAAGACGGCCGTCGTCTTCGGCGCGAGCAAGCCGACCGCCAAGGACAAGTACGTCCAGTGCACCGAGGTCGGCGCGATCGACCTCGACGCCGGCAAGCTCCTGTGGACCAAGTCGGTCACCGGTGGCAACGCCGGTGACGACAAGGCGGCCTTCAACGAGGTCACCCTCAGCGGCAAGACCGTCGCCGCCGGCGGCACCGACGGCGGCGCGGCCTTCGACCTGACCACCGGCGACAACCTGTGGAAGCCCGAGGTCAACGCCGAGGGCTGCTACGACATGGGTTACGGCGGCGGCCCCGGACTCGTCGCGGCCCGCAAGTGCGGCTCGTACGACGACCCGACGGTGACGATTCAGAACGTGAATCCGGCCGACGGCGCGCCGATCTCCACGTTCAAGATGCCCGCGGGCGTCGAGTACGTCTCCGTCGTCTCCACCAAGCCGCTCGTCGTCGCGGCCGACGTCGGTGACACCGCCGGTGACGGCAGCGGCATCTCGGACTTCTTCTCCATCGACGAGAAGACCGGCAAGCTGCGCGCCAAGATCCCCGTGGACGCCGAGAAGTACGCGGGCAATTGCCGTTCCACCGAGGTCGAGCAGTGCAACAAGCTCGCCGTCGGCAACGACAGGATCTATGTGCCGACCGAGGAGCACGAGGGCACCGGCGAGGACTACGGCCAGACCAACGAGATCGTCTCCTTCGACCTCGCGACCGGCAAGGCCACGACCGACCGGGCCGACGCGGGTGAGCGCTACGCGATGTACCCGCTGCGCATGGACGGTTCGAACATCATCGCGTACAAGTGGCCCCCGTACGACAAGGGCGGACAGATCGTCTCCATCGACGGCGGGACCTTCAAGGAGACGGTTCTCATGGAGAACCCGAGCGAGGAGTCCGTCCGCGAGGCGGAGACCAGCTTCTCGCTGGACGGCGCGGAGATCCGGTACGCCAACGGCCGGATGTACACCTCGGAGACGCTGATCAGCGAGCCGAGCACGTCCAGCGACCGCAAGGAGTACCTGGTGGTGGGGTTCACCACCAACAACTAGTGGGGTGACCGCGGCTCCTGGGCCGCGGTCGTCGTTCCCGATCGCCGGGCGCGCCGCCAGTACGGGGCCGCCCGGCGAACGCGTTCAAAGCCGCTCCTGAATTGTCTTCAAGATAGTTGCGAATTCGACATTTAGGAGTCTTGTTGGCCGTACGAGGGCGCGCGGCCTCGGGCGAGCGTGTAGCTTGCCGGGTCTAAGGGGGGCCGGGGGGCGCCCGCAGGCGGCGGGGATGGGGTTGCTCAATGGGGGTACGGCTCATGGTGGTTGACGACCACCGACTACTCGCCGAGGCGCTTGCCTCGGCCCTGAAACTGCGCGGGCACCGGGTGCTCGCCGCCGCGGCGCCCACGGCCGGCGCCGCCGAACTCGTCGTGAGCCGGGCGCCCGAGGTGTGTCTCATGGGGACCGCGGCACCGGCCGAGCCCGGCGCCTTCGACCCGATCGTACGGATCAGACGCGACCGCCCACAGGTGGCGGTCGTGGTGCTCGGCCCGGTGCCGAACCCTCGGGGCATCGCCGCCGCCTTCGCGGCGGGGGCATGCGGATACGTACGGCACGACGAGCGCATCGAGGGTGTCGAGCGCGCGATCGTGAAGGCGCGGGCGGGCGACGCGGCCGTCGCGCCGGGGCTGTTGCAGGGGGCGTTCACCGAGCTGCTGAATCCGGCGGCGCAGCCGGACGACGAGGGGCAGCGGCTGCTGCGGATGCTCACCCCGCGCGAGATCGAGGTGCTGGTGCGGGTCGCCGAGGGGGAGGACACCCGGCTGATCGCCGCCGGTATGGGCATCGCGCCGAGCACCGCCCGTACGCATGTGCAGCGGGTCCTGATGAAGCTGGGCGTCGGCTCCCGGCTGGGGGCCGCGGCGCTGGCCGCGCGGACGGGGCTGCTGGACCGGGCGGCCGGGACGGTGTCGCCGGACGGGGCGAAGGACGGCCCGCCCGGCGACTGAAAACCCGCGGGCTAGTCCTGAGACTTCAGGGCGCTGGTGCCGGGCTCGTCCGTCGTGGCCGCCGTCGGCGGCGGTATCTCTGTCGGCCGCAGCTTCATCCAGCCGAGGAAGAACAGGCCGAGCGCCAGCATCGCCAGCCCCGTCCAGAGGTTGATGTTGACGTCCTCGGCCTTCTTCATGTCCGCGTCGGACACGAAGACACCGGCGACGGTGACGATCACCCCGTACAGCGTGAACAGACCGCCGATGATGAGCCGGATGTCGAACAGGCGGGCCGCCGTGGCGGACTTGCCTTCCAGTTCGGAGACTTCTTTGTGCAGGTCGGACATGGTGTGTGCCTCCGTTTCGGTCAGAAGGAGTAGGGGATGTAGCAGAGGGCGGCGAGGACGATCGCGCCCCAGCCGAGGAGAGCGGGACTGCGGTACCACGCGTCGTCGCCCTCGGCGGGCGCCTCGCTCATGCCGGGCGACGTCGTCCCGTACACCAGGCCCGCGAGTTCGGACTCCGGCTTCGGCGCGGTGAACAGGGTGACGGCGACCATCACCACGGCGCCGGCGACGAAGCCGACGATCGCGGAGACGAAGTTGGCGCCCTGGTCGCTGGGTATGTCGATGACGCCCTGCTTGTAGATCCAGAAGTAGTTGACCATCGCGGCCGTCGTACCGGCGACCAGCCCCCAGGCGCCGGATTTCATCGAGGCCCGCTTCCAGAACATGCCGATGATGAAGACCACGAACATCGGCACGTTGAAGAAGGAGAACAGGGTCTGGAGGTAGCTCATGATGTTGGAGAAGCTGGCGGCGATGAAGGCCGTGCCGATGGAGGCGAGCACCCCGATCGCGGTGATGAGGCGTCCGAAGCGCAGGTAGTACGTGTCCTCACGGTCCTTGACCACGTACTTCTGCCAGATGTCGGTGGTGAAGACGGTGTTGAAGGACGACACGTTCGCCGCCATGCCGGCCATGAAGGCGGCCATCAGACCAGTGACGGCGATCCCGAGCACACCGTTGGGCAGCAACTCCTGCATCAGCAGCGGTATCGCGTCGTTGTACGTGAGGTCCGAGCCCGCCGTGCCTATCTTCGGCACGATCACCGCGGCCACCAGGCCGGGGATCATCACCGCGAAGACGATGAAGATCTTCGGGAACGCGGCGATCAGAGGGGTGCGTTTGGCGGCGGAGAGGTTCTTCGCGGAGAGCGCGCGCTGCACCTCGGCGAAGTTCGTCGTCCAGTAGCCGAAGGAGAGGACGAAGCCGAGACCGAGGATGATCGTCAGCCAGTTCGCGCCGAGCGGGTTGGCGTCGCCGATGCCCGTACCGCCCCAGGCGCTGAGGAAGTTGTCACCCTTGCTCGCGGTGAGCGAGTCGGTCAGTCCGTCCCAGCCGCCGACCCGCTTGAGGCCGAGGACGGTGAGGGGGATGAGCGCGGCGAGGATGACGAAGAACTGGAGCACCTCGTTGTAGATCGCCGACGACAGCCCGCCGACGGTGATGTACGCGAGGACGAAGAACCCGGCCACGACGATCGACACCCACTGGGGCCAGCCGAGCAGCGCCTCGACCACGATCGACAGGGCGTAGAGGTTGACGCCCGCGATGAGGATGGCGGCGAAGGCGAAGAGGACCGAGCTGAGCAGGTGCGCCGACTTGTCGAAGCGCTGGAGCAGGAACTCGGGGACGGAGCGCACCTTGGAGCCGTAGTAGAACGGCATCATCACCAGGCCGAGGAAGACCATGGCGGGGATCGCGCCGATCCAGTACCAGTGCACGACGGCCACGCCGTACTGCGCGCCGGTCGCGGCCATGCCCAGGATCTCGGTCGCGCCCAGGTTGGCGGCGACGAACGCGAGGCCGGTGACCCAGGCCGGCAGGGATCTGCCGGAGAGGAAGAAGTCGAGGCTCGTCCTGACGCTCGCCCGTGCGGCGAAGCCGATGCCGAGGACGACGATGAAGTAGATCGCCAGGATCGTGTAGTCGAGTCCGTTGGTGGGGAGCCGAAGTCCTTCGGCGAGGTGATATGTGGGGGACTGCATGCGGGTACTCGCTTCGTCGCGTGAACGTTTACATCCGTGGAACGGTTGACTCCGTCGGAACTTACGCCTGCCATTACCGAAACTGAACACTTTTGATGGTGTTCTTTGTTCGATCGTGATCGAGTGGTGTGACCGTTGACGTGCGTGTGGACTTGTGGTTAGTTATGTTTGAATCTGTTGGGGTGTGGGTTCGGGCTCGGGTGCGGCCGGAGGAAAAATCGATGAAGAAGACGGTGACGGCGCTCGCCGACGGCCGGGAGTTGATCTACTACGACTCCCGTGACGACGCCGTACGCGACGCCGTGGACCGGCGGCCCCTCGAACCGATCTCCACCACCTCCGAGATCCGCCGCGACCCGCTGCTCGGCGACTCGGTCGCCGTCGCCTCGCACCGCCAGGGCCGTACGTACCATCCGCCCGCCGGCGAGTGCCCGCTCTGCCCCACCGACGCCGCCGCCGGCCGGCTCAGCGAGATCCCGGACAGCGACTACGACGTGGTCGTCTTCGAGAACCGCTTCCCCTCACTCGCCGGGGACGCCGGACGCTGCGAGGTCGTCTGCTTCACCGCCGACCACGAGGCCTCCTTCGCCGATCTCACCGAGCGGCAGGCCGGTCTCGTCCTCGGCGTATGGACCGACCGCACCGCCGAACTCGCCGAACTCCCGCAGGTGGAGCAGGTGTTCTGCTTCGAGAACCGCGGGCCCGAGATCGGTGTGACGCTCGGCCATCCGCACGGGCAGATCTACGCGTACCCCTTCGTCACCCCGCGAACCGAACGGATGTCCCGGTCGGTGGCCGAGCACCGGGCGGCCACCGGACGCAATCTCTTCGACGACGTCGTGGCGCGCGAGCGATCCGCCGGCCGGGTGGTTCTTCAGGGCGAGCACTGGGTGGCCTTCGTGCCGTACGCGGCGCACTGGCCGTACGAGGTGCACCTCTATCCGCTGCGGCGGGTGCCGGATCTGCGAGGGCTGGGCGAGGGGGCGCGGGCCGAGTTCCCCGGCGTCTACCTGGAGTTGCTGCGGCGATTCGACCGGATCTTCGGGAGTCCGGGCGGGGACGAGTCGCCGACGCCGTACATCTCCGCCTGGCACCAGGCGCCGTTCCGCGCCGCCGGGCGCGAGGACTTCGCGCTGCACCTGGAACTTTTCACCATTCGCCGCACGTCCGGCAAGCTGAAGTTCCTCGCGGGATCCGAATCCGGCATGGGCGTCTTCATCAACGACGTGCCGCCGGAGACCGCGGCCGAGAGACTGCGAGAGGTAGCGAGCGCGTGAGTGGCAAGTATCTGGTGACGGGCGGCGCGGGGTATGTCGGCAGCGTGGTCGCCACGCATCTGCTGGAGGCCGGGCACGAGGTGACCGTCCTCGACGACCTCTCCACCGGCTTCCGGGAAGCGGTCCCGGCGGGCGCCGACTTCATCGAGGGCCGGGTGCACGACGCGGCCAAGTGGCTCGACCCCTCCTACGACGCGGTGCTGCACTTCGCCGCGTTCTCGCAGGTCGGCGAGTCCGTCCAGAAGCCCGAGAAGTACTGGGACAACAACGTCGGCGGCTCGATGGCGCTGCTGGCGGCGATGCGTACGGCGGATGTGCGCGGGCTGGTCTTCTCCTCGACGGCGGCGACGTACGGCGAGCCCGTCTCCTCCCCGATCACCGAGACCGACCCGACCGCGCCGACCAGCCCGTACGGCGCGTCCAAGCTGGCCGTCGACCACATGATCGGCGGCGAGTGCGTGGCCCACGGGCTCGCCGCGGTCTCGCTGCGGTACTTCAACGTGGCGGGCGCGTACGGGAGTTACGGCGAGCGCCACGACCCCGAGTCGCATCTGATCCCGCTGGTGCTGCAAGTCGCCCTCGGCGAGCGGGAGTCGATCGCCGTGTACGGGGACGACTACCCGACGCCGGACGGCACGTGCGTACGCGACTACATCCATGTCGCCGACCTCGCCGACGCGCATCTGCTCGCACTGAAGGCTGCGGCGCCGGGCGAGCACCTGGTCTGCAACCTCGGCAACGGCAGCGGGTTCTCCGTCCGCGAGGTCATCGAGACCGTGCGTACGGTCACCGGGCACCCGGTGCCGGAGGTCGCGGCCCCGCGCCGCGCGGGCGACCCGGCGGTCCTGGTCGCCTCCGCCGCCACCGCGCACGAGCGCCTGGGCTGGAGCCCGAGCCGCGCCGACCTGGCGGGGATCGTCGCGGACGCGTGGGCGTTCGCACGCCGAGAGGAGACACACGGGTGAGCGGTGCGCAGGCCGTAGCGGCGCAGTTCCAGGAGTTGTACGGCGCGGCGCCCGAGGGTGTGTGGGCCGCGCCCGGCCGGGTGAACCTGATCGGCGAGTACACCGACTTCAACGAGGGCCTGGTGATGCCGCTCGCGCTGCCGCACACCGCCGTCGCGGCGGTGTCGCGGCGGGCGGACGGCGTGCTGCGCGTGCACTCCGCCGACACTCGGGGCGGTGTGATGCGGCTCGGGACCGACGAGCTGGTGCCGCTCTCCGACACCGGCTGGGCCGCGTATCCGGCGGGCGTGGTGTGGGCGCTGCGCGAGGCGGGGCACGCGGTGGGCGGCGCCGACATCCATCTCACGTCGACCGTGCCGACGGGCGCGGGACTCTCGTCGTCGGCGGCGCTGGAGGTCGTGACGGCGCTCGCGCTGAACGACCTGTACGAACTCGGCCTCTCGGCACCCGAGTTGGCGGTGCTCGCGCAGCGAGCCGAGAACGACTTCGTCGGCGTCCCGTGCGGTGTCATGGACCAGATGTCCTCCGCCTGCTGCACCGAGGGCCACGCGCTGTACCTCGACACCCGCGACCTCTCGCAGCGCCAGGTCCCCTTCGACCTGGCTGCCGTCGGGCTCCAACTGCTGGTCGTGGACACGCGGGTGAAGCACAAGCTGGGAGACGGCGCGTACGCGGAACGACGCGCCTGGTGCGAGACCGGCGCGCGGGCGCTCGGCGCACGCACGCTGCGTGAGGTGGAGTACGCGCATCTGCCCGCGGCGCTGGAACGGCTGGCTGGTGAGGACGAGAACGTACGCCGCTGTGTCCGCCATGTCGTGAGCGACAACCACCGCGTGGAGCGGACCATCGCCCTGCTCGACGCGGGCGACGTCCGCGCGGCGGGCCCGATCCTCACGGAGGGACACACCTCGCTCCGCGACGACCTGCGGGTCTCGTGCGCCGAACTGGACCTGGTGGTCTCGTCGTCGGTCGCGGCGGGCGCGCTGGGGGCGCGTATGACGGGCGGAGGCTTCGGCGGCTCGGCGATCGTGCTGCTGGAGTCACGGGACGACAGCCGAGCCACGGTGACGAAGGCGGTCCTGGAGTCATTCGCCGCGGCGGGCTTCACGGCTCCCCGGATCTTCCCGGCGGTCCCGTCGCGCGGGGCGCACCGGGTGGGCTGAGGGGGCGGGGATCCTCGGTCGCGCCGGTCGCGCCGGTCGGGCCAGGCACTCGGGCCAGGTGCTCAGGCCAGGCGCTTGGTGAAGAAGTACTCCGTGACGCCCGGCGGGTAGTCCGGGATGTGGCCGGCCAGGTCGTAACCCTGACGGCGGTAGAACGCCGGGGCCTGGAAGTCCCAGGTCTCCAGGCGTGCGTGGAGGCAGCCGCGGGTGCGGGCCAGGTCCTCCGCCTCCGACAAGAGGCGGGTGCCGAGGCCCGTGCCGCGGTGCGCCTCGTCCACCCACAGCAGGTCGACATGGAGCCAGCGTGCCCACACGTGCGCCGCGAGGCCGCCTGCCAGTTCGCCCGTCGACTCGTCCATCAACCAGACGTGCAGCGGGAATTCCTCGTCGTCTGCCGACCCCCGCAGCTCCCGCAGGACCGGTGAACGGGCCGTGTTGGTCGCCCGCATCCGCTCGCCCAGCAAGGCACGTCGATCTTTGTCAACTTCTGTCTCGATACGAAACATAGGCGTCAGCCTAACCAGCCGTCACCGATCAGTTCTGCAAATACTCTTCCGCTCCCGGCCCCCGCCCGTACGCTGATGCACAGCACCGGTGGGGGCCGGTGCTGATCAGGGAAGCGAGACAGTCGGGTACGACGCCCGGGGTGGGTGGGCAGCCGCACGGCGGCGGCCGTGGCGGCACAGTGTCCACGCGACGCGAACCCCGCTCCACCGGGCGCCGTACCCGCGTCGTCCGTGCCCCGACCTCTGGGGGTGTCAATTGGTCCGTATCAGGGTTCTCGTGGTGGACGACCACCGCATATTCGCCGAGTCGCTGGCAGCCGCCCTCGCGGCGGAGCCGGACGTGGACGTCGCCGCCGCGGGCAGCGGCCCCGTGGCCCTGCGCTGTCTCGACCGGGCGGCGGCCGAGGGGCGCAGGTACGACGTGCTGCTGGTCGACGCCGACCTGGGCATCGTCGCGGGTCCGGGCAGCGGCCCGGTGGCCCGCGCCGTCCCCGACAACGGCGACGGCGGTCTCGGGCTCGTCGACGGCATCTCGCTGGTCGCGGGCGTCCGTTCGGCGCAGCCGTCCGTACGCTGCGTCGTCCTCGCGGAGAAGGACGACCCGAGCCGCGCGGCGCTCGCGCTACAGGCCGGTGCGTCCGGCTGGGTCGCCAAGGACTGCTCGCTGCAACGGCTGCTGGCCGTGATCAGGGGCGTCCTGCGCGACGAGACGCATCTGCCGCCCGCGCTGCTCACGAACGTCCTGCGGGAGCTGACCGCCGCGCGCAAGCACCGCACGGACAGCGAACTGCTGGTCGACTCGCTGACGCCGCGCGAGCTGGAGGTCCTGCGCTGCATGGTGGCGGGCCTGGGCCGCAAGGCGGTGGCCGAGCGCCTCTTCCTGTCCCCGCACACGGTCCGTACGCACATGCAGAACGTGCTCGGGAAGCTGAGTGTGCACTCGACGCTCGCGGCGGTCGCCCTGGCCCGCCGGGCGGGAGTGGGCCCGGCGGACCTGGGCGGCACGGACGCGGTGCGGGTCGGCTAGGCCGTGTTTTAGAAGTAGCGCCGTCCGCCCGCAGGGCGGGCCCCACGGTGTCCGGTGCGTGCGATCGCAAGGCGGAGGATCGCTCTCGTACTGGGCGTACTTGGGCGACTCCGACAACGCCGCGAGTGTGCGTGCCGGGCGCCGTGGGGCAGGCGGGACTTCTAAAACACGGCCTAGGGGGTGCCTTGTCGGTCTGGCCCCCGGGCCTGTCGCGTCTCAGCCGGGGATGTTGTCGAACGGTGCCGTCAACCGGCGCAGCAGCGCGGCCAGTTCGCCGCGCTGGCCGCGTGACAGCTCCGCGAGGATCGCGCGTTCCTGGGCGAGCAGCCCGGCCAGCGCCTGGTCGGCGCGGTCGCGCCCTTCGGGGGTGAGCCGTACGAGCACCCCGCGCCGGTCGCTTGGGTCGGGCAGCCGCTCGACCAGGCCCTTCTTCGCCAGCCGGTCGATGCGGTTGGTCATGGTGCCCGAGGTGACCAGGGTCTGGGTGAGCAGCTGGCCGGGGGAGAGCTGATAGGGCGCGCCGGCCCGCCGCAGCGAGGTCAGCACGTCGAACTCCCACGGCTCCAGATGGTGCTCCGAGAACGCCAGGCGCCGGGCCCGGTCGAGATGGCGCGCGAGCCTGCTGACGCGGCTGAGCACCTCAAGCGGTTCCACGTCGAGGTCCGGCCGCTCCCGGCGCCATGCTGCGACCAGACGGTCGACCTCGTCCTCCATGGCGATCAGTGTAGTTGGTCTGTCGACATGAAGTCTCTTGACGTCAAGATATACTTGGAGGCAGGCTTGGGCATGGTCGGGCGCGGACGGGAATGCGCTCGTCCGCTCCGTATCCCGAGGGGGCTTCACACATGCGTTCGACAGCCGGTTCGGCTACGACTCCAGCGAACAGCCACGCGGCCACTACCGCACCGACCTGGGACCCGCAGCAGTACCTCCACCACTCCGCGCACCGCACCCGCCCCTTCCTGGATCTGCTGGCCCGGATCCCCGAGCTGCCCGCGACGGGCCGGCCCGCGCGGATAGCCGACATCGGCTGCGGCCCCGGCAACGTCACGGCGCTCCTCGCCGACCGCTGGCCCACCGCCCACATCACCGGCTTCGACCTCTCGCCCGAGATGCTGGCACGGGCCGAGCAGGAGTACGCCGGCCCCACGTCCGGCGGCGGCCGGCTGGACTTCCGGCCCGCCGACGCCGCGCACTGGACACCCGAGGAGCCGTACGACCTGATCGTCTCCAACGCCGCACTCCAGTGGGTCCCCAACCACGCCGAATCCTTCGCGGCCTGGATCGACGCCCTCACCCCCGGCGGCACGTTCGCCTTCCAGGTCCCCGGCAACTTCACCGCCCCCAGCCACGCGCTCCTCGGCGAACTGTGCGAGACCCCGCGCTGGAGCAGCCGCCTCGACAGCCACGGCCGGCGCTTCGTCCACATCCTGGACCCGGCCGACTACCTGGTCCGCCTCACGGACCTCGGCTGCACGACGGACGCCTGGGAGACCACGTACCTCCAACTGCTCTCCGGCGAGGACCCGGTGCTGGACTGGGTCAAGGGCACGGCCCTGCGCCCCGTCCTGACCGAACTCGCCGACGACCCGCAGGAGGCGGCGGAATTCCTCGGCCAGTACGGCGACCTGCTCCGCAAGGCCTACCCGCCGGGCCCGCACGGCACGGTGTTCCCGTTCCGCCGCGTCTTCGCGGTCGCGCGGAGGCGGGCCTGATGATCGCGGCCGTCGACCATGTCCAACTGGCCGCCCCGGCGGGCTCGGAGGACGCGCTGCGCACGTACTACGCCGACATCCTCGGCATGACGGAGATCCCCAAGCCGCCGGCCCTCGCGGCGCGCGGCGGCTGCTGGTTCGAGGCCGGAGCCGTACAGCTCCACCTCGGTGTCGAGGCGGGCTTCCGCCCGGCGAGAAAGGCCCATCCGGGCCTGCGGGTCACCGGCATCGCGGCCTACGCGACCCGCCTCGCGGCCCGCGGCGCCTCGGTGACCTGGGACGACAATCTGCCGGGCCACCGCCGTTTCTACTCCGACGACCCGGTGGGCAACCGGCTGGAGTTCCTGGAGCCGGTGACCTGAGCGGGACCTGAGCGGCGGGCGACATCCGCGTACCGGGGCGCCACGAGAACGTGGCGCCCCGGCGTGCGGTGTCAGTCGACGACGTACCACTCGTCCTTCATGTACTCCAGGATGGAGTTTCCGATTTCTTCCTCGGTGAAGGTGACGGACGCCTTGACCGAATCGGCCGGCATCTCGTACTTGTCGGGCGCCTGCTCTATGACGCGCTGCGGGTCGACCGTCGCGGTCTGCAGAGCCTTCTTCTGCGTCGGCGAGATCATCTGGAACGTGATGAGGAACGTCGACTCGCACGGACCGAAGCCCTGGTCCTCGGCCTGCTTCGCCGCCGGACCGGCCACCTCGCAGACCGTGTCGATGTCCTCCCGGCCCACGGCGTGGAGGAACTCCTCGTACCGCTTGATCGCCCCCTCCTTTGTCTTGGGCGACTTGGGCGCGGGCTGCTCCTCGGGCTTCTCCTGGGGCGGATCCGCCGGCGGTTTGTCGGCGTCCTTGCACGGTTCGTCGGTGAAGATGTTGGGCAGTTGACGGTTCGGGTACGGGCCCATCGGCCCGTTGAACCCCTTCACATGTTGCTGCGCGCCCCACCAGCCGCCGTACCCCCACCAGGGCTCACGGTCGACGGGGCGAACATTTTCCCAAGTGTTCCACTTGGGGCCGTCGTCCGAGGTCCGGTCCAAGAAGGGTTCCCAGTGGGGTCCCTCAGTCGCGTAGGAACCGTGTGAACCGAGCGCCGAGTACACCGTCGGATGCCCGTCGCTCGGATTCATTTTCGACCACTTGACGCTGCACGGATCGCTGCCGTGCTTGGCGAACGTCACGGCCTCCGGCTTGCCGTCGCGCAACTGGACCGCGACGCGCTCCCAGTCGCCCTCGTGCCTGTTGCCGGGGTTCAGCTTGTTGTAGGCGTAGAAGAACCAGTACACGTACGCCGTGCGCGCCGGATCGCTCTTGTCCTTGTGGTGCTCCCAGTACACCGGCGCGTCGGTGCCCTCGCCCTTCCGCACCTCCTCCGGCGGGTCGAGATAGAACCCGCCGCCGACCTCGGTCGAGGCGCGCTTCTTCTCCCCGTGCCCGGGGCAGCTCACCGGCTTCGACGACGGTTTCCCCGGCTCGACGATCTGGTGCTCGTAGGGATCCTTACGCGCCGCCAACCGCCGCGGGTCGACCGGGTCGGCCACCGGCTCCTCGTCACGACAGAACCCGTCGTGGTCGAAGCGCAGCACGGACCGCTCGATGAATCGCGTCGCGTCCATCGGCTTCAGCGACTCCTTCTGGTGGAGCCGTACCAGCGGTGCGAACTGAGCCGCCACGGCCGCGGACGCCTCTGAAGGCTCCGCGCCCGTGTACTCCTTCTCCTTCTCCGGACCGCACGCCACCAGCGCCAAAGACGCCGACAGCGCCACGCTCACCATCGCCCCCGACCGAACTCTCATCGTGTCCCCCTTGGTCGCCCGCCACCGGCCGACAGTCGTCAGGACACCACGCGGAATCCGGCCGGACGGTTCCAGCCCGGCGCTCACACCTTGCGATGCCCTATCAGGCGTGGCTTCGCCTCCAGATTGCCGAGGCCGTGCCACGCCAGATTCACCAGATGCGCCGCCACCTCGTTCTTCTTCGGACGGCGGGTGTCCACCCACCACTGGCCCGTCAACGCCACCATGCCCACCAGGGCGTGCGCGTACAGCGGGGCCAGCTTCGGGTCGAAGCCGCGGGCCTTGAACTCCATGCCGAGGATGTCCTCGACCTGCGTGGCGATGTCGCTGATCAGCGAGGCGAACGTGCCGGTCGACTGCGCCACCGGCGAATCGCGGACCAGGATGCGGAACCCGTCCGTGTACTCCTCGATGTAGTCGAGGAGCGCGAACGCCGCCTGCTCGCACAGCTCACGCGGATGGCCCGCCGTAAGAGAACTCGTCACCATGTCGAGCAGCTGGCGCATCTCCCGGTCGACCACGACCGCGTACAGCCCCTCCTTGCCGCCGAAGTGCTCGTACACCACCGGCTTGGAGACGCCCGCCTTCGACGCGATCTCCTCCACCGACGTGCCCTCGTAGCCCTTCTCGGCGAACAGGGTGCGGCCGATGTCCAGCAGTTGCTCGCGACGCTCCTTGCCGGTCATCCGCACCCGGCGGGAGCGCCGGGGCGGCGCGCTCGGGGTCCGGCTCTTGTCGGTGTCGCTCTTACCGCCGTCGATCGCCACGTTGCCAATCATGCCGCGTTGGGATGGTCAATTTTCCGCCGGGCCTCCAGCCGTGCCGCGTCGGGCCAGCGCACACTGTGCACCCAGCCGAAAGCCTCGAACCACCGGATCAGCCGCGCGCTGGAGTCGATCTGACCCCGCAGCACACCGTGCCGAGCGCTCGTCGGGTCCGCATGGTGCAGGTTGTGCCATGACTCGCCACAGGACAAGACCGCCAGCCACCACACATTGCCTGACCGGTCACGCGACTTGAAGGGGCGCTTGCCCACCGCGTGGCAGATCGAGTTGATCGACCACGTCACGTGGTGCAGCAGCGCCACCCGTACCAGCGAGCCCCAGAAGAACGCCGTGAACGCGCCCCACCACGACATCGTCACCAGCCCGCCGACCAGCGGCGGGATCGCCAGCGACACGAACGCCCACAGCAGGAACTGCCGCGAGACCCGCCGGATCGCCGGGTCCCGGATCAGATCCGGCGCGTACTTCTGCTGCGACGTCTGCTCCTCGTCGAAGAGCCAGCCGATGTGCGCCCACCACAGGCCCTTCATCAGCGCGGGAAGCGTCTCGCCGAACCGCCACGGCGAGTGCGGGTCGCCCTCCGCGTCAGAGAACTTGTGGTGCTTACGGTGATCGGCGACCCAGCGGACCACCGGACCCTCCACGGCCATCGACCCCGCCACGGCCAGCGCGATCCGCAGCGGGCGCCTCGCCTTGAACGAGCCGTGCGTGAAATAGCGGTGGAAGCCGACGGTGATGCCATGGCAGCCGATGAAATACATCGCCACGAGCAGACCCAGATCGAGCCAGCTCACGCCCCAGCCCCAGACCAGCGGAACGGCGCCGAGCAGGGCGATGAACGGGACGACGATGAACAGGAGCAGCGTGATCTGCTCCAGCGAACGCTTGCTCTCCCCGCCGAGCGTGGCGGAAGGAACAGAGGAACCGACGGGAGCGGAAGAAGCGGAAGAAGCGGAGAGTGCGGAGGAACCGTCCGGCGCAGGCTGGGCCTGTGAGGAGTCGCCGAGAACGTCAGGGCTTGTCGACATGGGTGTGTCCCCTGGGGGTGTGGAATGCGGCATTCTGCCCGTTTACGGGTGCGTAACCTACGGCAACGTAAGTATGGCAGCGAGAGTGCACGCGACAAGGGGCCTGTGGATAACGACGCGCGAAGGACACCTATCCTTGTGACGTCGGACAGCGCGGTCCGGTCGAACAGTCTCTCCAGAACTTCTCCTCCCGACGTGCTCGAACACTGCAAGGAGCCGCACCTGTGAGCAGTGCCGACCAGACCCCGATCACCGACCTGCCGTCGACCTCGTCGACCCATCTGCCGTCCCCCGACGACGCAACGGCCGCCAACGTCGAGCTGCGCTCCGACATCCGCCGGCTCGGCGACCTCCTCGGCGAAACCCTCGTACGCCAGGAGGGCCCCGAACTCCTCGACCTCGTCGAGCGTGTCCGCGCCCTCACCCGCGAGGACGGCGAAGCAGCAGCCGCACTGCTCGGCGACACCGACCTGGAGACCGCCGCCAAGCTCGTCCGCGCCTTCTCCACCTACTTCCATCTCGCCAACGTCACCGAGCAGGTCCACCGTGGCCGCGAGATGCGCGACCGCCGGGAGGCCGAGGGCGGGCTCCTCGCCCGCACCGCCGACCGCCTCAAGGACGCCGACCCCGACCATCTGCGCGCCACCGTCAAGAACCTCAGCGTGCGCCCCGTCTTCACCGCGCACCCCACCGAAGCCGCGCGCCGCTCCGTACTGAACAAGCTCCGCCGCATCGCCGAACTCCTCGAAGTCCCCGTCATCGCCACCGACCGGCGCCGCCACGACCTGCGGCTCGCGGAGTCCATCGACCTCATCTGGCAGACCGACGAGCTGCGCGTCGTACGGCCCGAGCCCGCCGACGAGGCCCGCAACGCCATCTACTACCTCGACGAACTGCACGCCGAAGCCGTCGGCGACGTCCTCGAAGACCTCGTCGCCGAACTGGAGCGCGTCGGCGTCGAACTGCCCCCCGGCACCCGCCCGCTCAGCTTCGGCACCTGGATCGGCGGCGACCGCGACGGCAACCCGAACGTCACCCCCGCCGTCACCTGGGAAGTGCTGATCCTCCAGCACGAACACGGCATCACCGACGCACTCGAACTCATCGACCAGCTGCGCGGCCAGCTCTCCAACTCCATCCGGTACGCCGGCGCCACCCAGGAACTCCTGGACTCGCTCGCCACCGACCTCGACCGCCTCCCCGAGATCAGCCCCCGCTACAAGCGCCTCAACGCGGAGGAGCCGTACCGCCTCAAGGCCACCTGCATCCGGCAGAAGCTCGTCAACACCCGCGAGCGGCTCGCCAAGGGCACCCCGCACAGCGAAGGCCGCGACTACCTCGGCACCACGCAACTGCTGGCCGACCTCACCCTCATCCAGGACTCCCTGCGCTCCCACCGCGGCGGACTCTTCGCCGACGGCCGCATGGACCGCACCATCCGCACGCTCGCCGCGTTCGGCCTCCAGCTCGCCACCATGGACGTACGCGAACACGCCGACGCCCACCACCACGCGCTCGGCCAGCTCTTCGACCGTCTCGGCGAGGAGTCCTGGCGGTACGCGGACATGCCGCGCGAGTACCGGCAGAAGCTCCTCGCGAAGGAGCTGCGCTCCCGCCGCCCCCTCGCCCCCACCCCGGCCCCGCTCGACGCCGCGGGCGAGAAGACCCTCGGCGTCTTCCACACCGTCAAGCAGGCCTTCCAGCGCTTCGGCCCCGAAGTCATCGAGTCCTACATCATCTCGATGTGCCAGGGCGCCGACGACGTCTTCGCCGCCGCCGTCCTCGCCCGCGAGGCCGGACTCGTCGACCTGCACGCCGGCTGGGCGAAGATCGGCATCGTGCCGCTCCTGGAGACCACCGACGAGCTGCGCGCCGCCGACATCATCCTCGACGAGATGCTGGCCGACCCCTCCTACCGGCGGTTCGTCTCACTGCGCGGCGACGTCCAGGAGGTCATGCTCGGCTACTCCGACTCCTCCAAGTTCGGCGGCATCACCACCAGCCAGTGGGAGATCCACCGCGCCCAGCGCCGACTGCGCGACGTCGCGCACCGCTACGGCGTGCGCCTGCGGCTCTTCCACGGCCGCGGCGGCACCGTCGGCCGCGGCGGCGGCCCCTCGCACGACGCGATCCTCGCGCAGCCCTGGGGCACCCTGGAGGGCGAGATCAAGGTGACCGAACAGGGCGAGGTCATCTCCGACAAGTACCTGATCCCCGCCCTCGCCAGGGAGAACCTGGAACTGACCGTGGCCGCCACCCTCCAGGCGTCCGCCCTGCACACCGCGCCCCGCCAGTCCGACGAGGCACTGGCACGCTGGGACGCCGCGATGGACACCGTCTCGGACGCCGCCCACAGCGCGTACCGCAAGCTCGTCGAAGACCCGGACCTGCCCGCGTACTTCTTCGCCGCGACCCCCGTCGACCAGCTGGCCGACCTGCACCTCGGCTCCCGCCCCTCCCGGCGCCCGGACTCCGGCGCCGGACTCGACGGGCTGCGCGCCATCCCGTGGGTCTTCGGCTGGACGCAGTCCCGGCAGATCGTCCCCGGCTGGTACGGAGTCGGCTCCGGCCTCAAGGCGCTGCGCGAATCGGGTCTCGACCCGGTCCTGGACGAGATGCACGAGCACTGGCACTTCTTCCAGAACTTCCTCTCCAACGTCGAGATGACGCTCGCCAAGACCGACCTGCGGATCGCCAGGCACTACGTGGACACCCTCGTGCCCGACGAGCTGAAGCACGTCTTCACCGCCATCGAGGCCGAACACGCGCTCACGGTGCGGGAGGTCCTGCGGATCACCGGCAGTGGGGAGCTGCTGGGCTCCAACCCCGTGCTGCGGCAGACGTTCGCCATCCGCGACGCCTACCTCGACCCGATCTCCTACCTCCAGGTCTCGCTGCTCGCGCGCCAGCGCGCGGCGGCGGCCCGCGAGGAGGCACCGGACCCGCTGCTCTCGCGGGCACTGCTGCTGACGGTGAACGGGGTGGCGGCGGGGCTGCGCAACACCGGCTGAGCGTGCGTGCGGTCGGTCGGGGCGCCCCGGCCCACCGCACGGAACGCGACTCTTCGCCCTCAGAGCGCCCAGGGTGCTCAGAGCGCGAAGAACGCCGCCCCCAGCAGCGCCGCGCCCGCCAGCGCCGTACCCCACGCCGTACGCGTCAGCCGCAGCCCGCCACCGACCACCGGCGCCGCCAGCAGCAGCGCACCGCCGAGCGGAACCCACGCGAGCAGCGCGCCGGACGAGCCCGCGCGGACCAGTTCGTCGGATCCGGGCTTCAGCACCACGTCGTACTCCTGGCCCTTCTTCACCGCCACCGACCGCTCGATGGGCGTCCCGGCGCGCGGTCCGGCCGCGCCCTCGGGGTCGTACGTGCCCATACACGCCGTATCGCCGCACTCGGTGACCGACAGCGTCCCGTGCTCACGGCCCTTGGAGAGCAGCACATGCTGCGCCGTGTCCCAGGATGTCCAGAATCCCGCGGCGAGCAACAGCGCGGCGACGCACGCCATCGCGGCCCGACGGCCGACCGACAGTGCCCTCTGCGACGAGCTCGGCTTCATGGACGGCGATACTTGGCCATCCGGACGCGGTCGGTCAACTTGTGGCAGAAAAATGGTCGTTGTTGTCAGGAGTTGTACGCGCTCTGCGCGCGCTCCAGCCCTTCCGTCACCAGACACTCCACGGCGTCCGCCGCGCGGTCCACGAGGAACTCCAGCTCCTTGCGCTCCACGGAGGAGAAGTCCTTCAGTACGAAGTCGGCCACCTGCATCCGCCCTGGCGGCCTGCCGATCCCGAACCGCACCCGGTGGTAGTCCGGGCCCATCGACTTCGTCATCGACTTCAGACCGTTGTGGCCGTTGTCCCCGCCGCCCAGCTTCAGCCGCAGCATGCCGTAGTCGATGTCCAACTCGTCATGAACCGCCACGATGTTGGCCGTCGGCACCTTGTAGAAGTCCCGCAGCCCGGCGACCGGGCCCCCGGACAGATTCATGAACGACAGTGGCTTCGCCAGCACCACCCGCCGGCTGCCCGGCCCCATCGGCCCCACCCGGCCCTCCAGGACCTGCGCCTGGGCCTTCTGCGCGCGCTTGAACGAGCCGCCGATCCGGCCCGCGAGGAGATCGGCCACCATGAAACCGACGTTGTGGCGGTTGGCCGCGTAACCGGGGCCGGGATTGCCCAGGCCCACGATCAGCCACGGGGCGGTGACATCGGTCGTCATCTGCGCTGCGTCTCCTCGGGACGTACGAAGAAGAACAGGGTGGCGGGCACCTGCCCGCCACCCTCAGACTCAGGCTCAGGCCTCGGCGGGGGCCTCTTCGGTGGTCTCCTCGGCCGCCGGCTCCTCCGCCTGCGCGGCCAGCACCTGGATGACGACCGCTTCCTCGTCGGTCACCAGCGTCGTGCCCTCGGGCAGCGGGACGTCCTTCGCGAGGATGGAGGCGCCCGCCTCCAGGCCCTCGACGGAGACCGTGACAGACTCGGGGATGTGCGTGGCCTCGGCCTCGACGGTGAGAGTGCTCAGCACGTTCTCCAGGAGGAACGGGCCCGGGGCCAGCTCACCCTCGGTGTGCACCGCGACCTCGACCGTGACCTTCTCGCCACGCTTCACCGCGAGCAGGTCGACGTGCTTGATGAACCCCTTGAGCGCGTCACGCTGGACGGCCTTGGGGATGACCAGCTCCTTGCGGCCCTCGATGTCGATGCTCAGCAGGGCGTTGGCCGTCTTGAGCGCCATCATCAGGTCGTGACCCGGCAGGGAGATGTGAACGGGGTCGGCTCCGTGACCGTAGATGACCGCGGGAACCTTGTTCTCACGACGGGTACGGCGGGCGGCGCCCTTGCCGAACTCGGACCGGACTTCAGCGGCGATCTTGACCTCAGCCATGACTGCACTCCTCGTAGATGACACACGGGCGATATTGAGACTGCTGGTCACCCGGCCACGACAGGCCTGCTACGAAGAGCGCGTCGATAACGGACAGCCGCGAATGAAAGCGGCCTCCCTCGCCGAGCAACTCGGTGAGTCTACCCGGCGGGGAGGCCGCCCCAGAAATCGATCTTCACACTGCCGCGTGTGCGGCGAACGTACTACGCCTGCTCGTCGAAGAGGCTGGTCACCGAACCGTCCTCGAACACCTCACGCACCGCCCGCGCGATCGTCGGCGCGATCGACAGCACCGTGATCTTGTCCATCTCCAGATTGCCCGGATCGGGCAGCGTGTCCGTGAAGACGAACTCGCTCACCTTCGAATTCTTCAGCCGGTCCCCGGCCGGACCCGACAGCACACCATGCGTCGCCGTCACGATGACATCCTCGGCGCCGTGCGCGAACAGCGCGTCCGCGGCGGAGCAGATCGTGCCACCCGTGTCGATCATGTCGTCCACCAGGACACACACCCGGCCCTCGACATTGCCCACGACCTCATGGACCGTCACCTCGTTGGCGACATCCTTGTCACGGCGCTTGTGCACGATCGCCAGCGGCGCGTCCAGCCGGTCGCACCAGCGGTCCGCGACCCGTACCCGGCCGGCGTCCGGCGAGACCACCGTCAACTTCGTACGGTCGACCTTCGTCGCCACGTAGTCCGCCAGGATCGGCAGCGCGAACAGATGGTCCACCGGACCGTCGAAGAAGCCCTGGATCTGATCCGTGTGGAGATCCACGGTCAGGATGCGGTCCGCGCCCGCCGTCTTCATCAGGTCCGCGACCAGACGGGCCGAAATCGGTTCACGCCCACGGTGCTTCTTGTCCTGGCGGGCGTAACCGTAGAAGGGGACGATCACAGTGATGCTCCGGGCCGAGGCACGCTTCAGAGCATCGATCATGATCAACTGCTCCATGATCCACTTATTGATCGGAGCGGTGTGGCTCTGAATCAGAAAACAGTCCGCACCACGGGCCGACTCCTGATACCGCACGTAGATCTCACCGTTGGCGAAATCGAATACCTTCGTAGGCACTATCCCGACACCCAGCGTATGGGCGACCGCCTCGGCCAGCTCGGGGTGGGCGCGGCCGGAGAAGAGCATCAGCTTCTTCTCGCCGGTCGTCTTGATCCCGGTCACAGCACAGTCTCCTCAGACGTGTTGATTGCCGCTGCACCCGCGCGTCCCTGCGAGCCAGCCGAACGTGAGCATCTATCACGGTACGCGCTGTACGCGGCGCCTGTTTCCGGTCAGCTTTCGAGCGCCAGCTCCTCGGCGGCAGCGGCGGCGGCCTGCGCGGCGGCACTTCCCGGACGCTTACGAGCCACCCAACCCTCGATATTCCTTTGCTGGCCCCGCGCGACGGCCAGCGAACCCGACGGCACGTCCTTCGTGATGACCGACCCCGCGGCGGTGTAAGCACCGTCCCCGACAGTGACAGGCGCCACAAACATGTTGTCCGAACCTGTCTTGCAGTGTGAGCCGATCGTCGTGTGGTGCTTCGACTCACCGTCGTAGTTCACGAACACACTCGCCGCACCGATGTTCGTGTGCTCGCCGATCGTCGCGTCACCCACATAACTCAGATGCGGCACCTTCGAACCGTCGCCGATCGTCGCCTTCTTCATCTCCACGAACGTCCCGGCCTTCGACTTCACGCCAAGCTTCGTACCGGGCCGCAGATACGCGAACGGGCCCACCGAAGCCCCCTCGCCAACCTCCGAGTCGATGGCCACCGTGTTGTCCACACGGGCGTTCACGCCCACCGTCGTGTCCGTCAGCCGGGAGTTGGGGCCCACCTCGGAACCCTCCGACAGATGCGTCGCACCCAGCAACTGCGTACCCGGATGCACGATCGCGTCCGGCTCGTACGTCACCATCACATCCATCAGCACCGAGCCCGGATCCACCACCGTCACCCCGGCGGTCATCGCCCGCTCCAACAGCCGCTCGTTCAGCAGCCGGCGCGCCTCGGCCAGCTGCACGCGGTTGTTGATGCCCAGGATCTCGCGGTGGTCCGGCGCGACCGAGGCGCCGACGCGGTGCCCCGCCTCGCGCAGGATGCCAAGGACATCGGTCAGATACTCCTCGCCCTGGCTGTTGTCCGTACGGACCTTGCCGAGCGCCTCCGTCAGCAACCGCCCGTCGAACGCGAACACCCCGGAGTTGATCTCCCGCACCGCGCGCTGCTCGTCCGTCGCGTCCTTGTGCTCCACGATCCCGACGACTGCGCCGCTCGCCTCGTCCCGCACGATCCGCCCGTACCCGGTCGCGTCCGGCACCTCGGCCGTCAGCACGGTCACGGCGTTGCCGTCCTTCTCGTGCCGCTCGGCGAGCGCGGCGAGCGTCGCCCCGGACAGCAGCGGGGTGTCCCCGCACACGACGACGACGGTCCCGTCGGGGACCTGCCCCAACTCCTCAAGGGCCATCCGGACGGCGTGCCCGGTGCCGTTCTGCTCCGCCTGGAACGCGGTACGCACCCCGTCGTACGTCCCGTCCAGATGCCCCTCCACCATCTCCCGCGCATGCCCGACGACGACCACGAGATGCTCGGGCTCCAGCTCCCGCGCGGCGGAGACGACATGACCGACGAGCGAGCGCCCGCAGATCTCGTGCAGAACCTTGGGTGTCTTCGACTTCATGCGGGTGCCCTCACCCGCTGCGAGAACGACGACGGCGGCCGGGCGATTGGCGCTCACGGGAATGCCCTTCGGCTTCGGATGCTTGGCGTACGGACATCCGCAGGATACCGGGGGGTTTCGGGGCGGAAACGAAGGCGGGTCCTGACCGGAGAGGTCAGGACCCGAGCTTGCTGGCTCCCCTGCCAGGACTTGAACCTGGAACAAATCATCCAAAGTGACCCGTGTTGCCGATTACACCACAGGGGATAGTAAGTGCGACCAAATCGGACAGTTTTTATTCTGCCGACTTGGCCGCCTCCACTATGCCGCACCACCAGCCCTCGATGCGACGGTATAGGTCGGCACTTTGCTGGATGTGGATGACCAGGCAACCGTGGTAGGTCTCGCCGGTGTTCTTGCGGACGGTTTTCGGGTTGTGCTTCTTGAGTGTTGTCTTGCCGAAGCGCTCGGCGCCCGACCGGGTCAATTCCGCCCAGAACCTCTCCGCCTCGGCGACATCAGCGCTCTCGTGGATCATTACGTGATACGTGTGCCGCTGCCTCGGAATGTCGAGCAGGTCCAGCCAGGCCAGGAAGATCCTGATCATGCTTGGGTCACTGTTCACGAACGTCACGCGCTCCCGCCGAGCGTAGGGCTTGTCCTTCGTTCCCTCGGCCCAGTACAGACCGACTCCGACCAGAAACAGCTCCCGGTCCGACATGGTGCCGATGCTCTCGGTGGCTGCGCGCTTCGTCTCCTGGCGCTCCCGTTCGCGCCGTTCGAGCGTCGCCTCCCACCCGCGCCTGCCTCTCGCCGATGCCTCCTCGCGCGTCTGCCTTGGCGGCTTCGGCAGATCCCGTACCCACAGCGAGATCGAACCCTTCGAGCACCCCAGCTCCAGCTGTATCTGGTCGTACGTGAGCCCCTGGAGTCGTAGCTCCCGCGCCTTGGCCCGCAGGTCGTCCTTCGCGTTCGGCCGCCTCGTCCAGTCCGGGGCCGGTTCGCCCTCCAGCAGGCGGTTCAGGATGTCGTTGTTGTCGACGTGGATCCGGTCGCGGATCTGGCGGCGGCTCAGGCCCTCCCGTCGCAGTGCCACCGCCTGCTCTCGAAGTACCTCGAAGTCCGCGTATTTGCCGTTCAGTGCTGTCATGTAGGACATCCTCGTCCGGAATGCGGACGTCCGGCTCGAATGTGTGGTCGGTTCGCCGGATCGTGTGATCGACGTCCGTTCTCCTTGTGCGGGGCCCGTTCCCGTGCTGTTTGCACTCGCCGGAAATTGAGTCGCGAGCGCCCGTAGGCTGGACGGTATGACCACAACGGGGGCACACCAGGAGCCCGAGGGTTTGACCACCCGCGGGCTCTGGTGGTGGACACGGCGGCGCAGCGTCGTGCTGGATGTGGGGCTGGCCGGTGTGTCCGCCCTGGAGTGTGCGTTCGAAGGGATCCGGTTCGCGGGCAGTGCCCAGTTGCCGGTGCCCCTCGGGGTCGTTTTCGGGGTGGTGGTCGGGTCCGTGCTGCTGTTGCGGCGGCGGTGGCCGATGGCCGTGGTGCTCGTCTCCGTCGCCGTGACCCCCGCCGAGATGGGCGTTCTGCTCTCCGTGGTCGGGCTCTACTCGCTCGCCGCGTCCGACGCGCCCCGCCGGATCATCGGCGCGCTGTCCGGGATGTCGCTCGTCGGGACGCTCATTGTCGCCTTCGTACGGACGCGGCAGGATGTCGTGGGCACGGATCTCGCGGACGCGACGCGGTGGTACATCCCGCTGATCGCCGTCTTCATGTCGCTGAGCGTGGCGCTGCCGCCCGTGCTCCTCGGCCTCTATGTGGGAGCCAGGCGCCGGCTCATGGAGAGCTTGCGGGAGCGGGCCGACAGTCTGGAGCAGGAGTTGTCGCTGCTCGCCGACCGGGCCGAGCAGCGGGCGGAGTGGGCTCGTACGGAGGAGCGCACGCGTATCGCGCGTGAGATGCACGACGTGGTGGCGCACCGGGTGAGCCTGATGGTGGTGCATGCCGCCGCGTTGCAGGCGGTGGCGTTGAAGGATCCGCAGAAGGCCGTGAAGAACGCCGCGCTGGTGGGGGACATGGGGCGGCAGGCGTTGACGGAGTTGCGGGAGATGCTGGGTGTGCTGCGCGCCGGGGAGCAGCAGGCGGCGCGGAAGGTGGCTGACGCGGGGCCGGAGGGCGGAGTGGGCCGTGCCACGGTGCCGTTGGCCTCGGTGGGTGTCGCCGCAGCGGCGGCGGCTGCCGCCGCTGCCGAGGCGGGGCCCGGTATGGGCGACATCGAGACACTGGTCGGTCAGTCTCGGGACGCGGGGATGGTGGTGGAGCTGGCGGTGCAGGGGGAGTCGCGGGCGTACGCGCCGGAGGTGGAGCAGACCGCGTACCGGGTGGTGCAGGAGGCGTTGACGAACGTGCACAAGCACGCGGCGGGGGCGAAGGTCATGGTGCGCCTGGCGCACCGGGAGGCCGAGATCGCGATGCAGGTGGAGAACGGTCCGTCGTACGGCGCCGGCGATGCCCGGCTGCCCAGTGGCGGGAACGGGCTGGTGGGGATGCGGGAGCGGGTGCACGCGTTGGGCGGGGTGTTCGTGTCGGGGGAGACGGACGCGGGGGGTTTCCGGGTGTCGGCGGTGCTGCCGGACCGGGCCGCCGCGTAGGGGTGCCGGGCGGCGGCTGTCTCAGTCGGATGTCAGCCGTTGCGGCTGCGCTCCGGTCACCAGCGCGGTGAGTGCCTGGTCGATGTGCGGGCCCAGGTACCAGTCGCCGGTGTGGTCGATGGAGTAGACGCGTCCGGTGGCGTCGACGGCGAGTACGGCCTGTCCGTCGCCCTCCTCGCCGATCGGGCTGATCTCCGTGTCGAGGGAGCGCCCGAGGTCTCCGAGCGTACGGGCGAGGTGGATGCCGGCCAGCGGGTCGAACCGTACGGTCGTCGGCGCGATCTGCCGCCCCGGTCCGGTCCCGGTCACGGTCAGCCCGCCGAACTCCGCCCAGATCTCGACGACGGCCGCGAACACGGCGTGCACGTGCCCGGCCGGGGTGGTGTGGGCGCGCAGCGTGTCCGCCCACTCCTCGGCCTGCCGCATGTCCCGGTGGCCCGGCTGCCAGCCGGCCTCGCGCAGGGCGGCGTCGACGGCGACGGGGAAGCGGGTGGTGGTGAGGTCGGACACGGGGTGGTCAGCCGTTCTGCGTCGGGTCGACGGGGCGTACGCCGAAGTGGGCGAGCATCGCCGTACAGGAGCGGCAGGGCGGCGCGTAACTGCCGTGGAGGGGGTCGCCGTCCTCGCGGATGCGGCGTGCGGTGAGTTTGGCGTGCTTGAGGGAGCGGCGGGCCTCGCCGTGGGTGAGTGGCTTGCGCTGGGCGCGCTTGGAGCGGGCGCCGTCGACGGCGGTGAGATGCCGGGACAGCAGGATGGCTTCGGGGCAGCGGCCGGTGAATCGTTCCCGCTGGCCGCTGGTGAGGGTGTCCAGGAAGTCCTGTACGAGGGGGTGCAGGGCGGGCGGTTGGTCGGCCTTGCCGGCGGTGCACGTGAGATTTTCGCCACGCACGGAGAGGGCGGCGGCGACGGCTGGCAGGATTCCGTCGCGGCGGTGCCGGAGTGCGGGCGGGCGGTGCGGTTCGGTGCTGCTCCAACTCAGGCGCGGGTCTCCGGAGGCGTCTCCCGAGGTGTCACCGACGGGGGGTGCTGTGGTCCGCGCCGTACCGTCCCCGGCGACGTCCGTGCCGAGGTGTCCAGGCGGGCCGAGGCGTGGATCTCCCGATGTGTCCTGTTGTGCTGTGTGCAAAGCGTTGTCCCTCCCTACGCAATCCCCACGCAATCCCCCGAGTTGCGGGGGACAGCCTGCCAAATGTGACACGTCGTGGGGAAGCCGGGGCGGTATCACCGCGCGCCGTCGTCGCTGCGTGACCTGCGGTGACCGGTTGTCACCGGTACCCGAACGGGTGCCTGGGCGAGGCGTGGCGGCGGCGCTGCGGCAGGACTGGCGCGTGACGGGAGCGTGGTGGAGGCGGGGCGGAGGGGCGGCGTCCCCTGTTGCTTCACCGCATAGGCTGTGTCGAACCAGTCAGAAGCCAGCAGGGGGCATCCGCCATGACGACAGGTCGGCTCGGGCAGCAAGCCGCGCCACCGAACGCGGCCTACGCCGGGCAGGTCGTGCACTTCCCGGACCCGGTCCGGGCCTCCCGCCACCCCAGAGGTGTGCCGGTGGACGCCGACGGCTTCCCGGACTTCTCGCCGTACGCGCGTGCCGCCGCCGAGATCGCCGAGCCCCCCGAGGGCTTCGGGGTCGACGAACTGCGGCTCACGGACTACGTGTCCGCCAACGCCGCGCTGCACGCCGACGGTCACGACCTGTGGGACACGATCCCCGCGGTGGCGACCCCGCACGGCTGGACCTGGCACCACGCGCCGGGATCGCGCCGGCTGCTGCTGGTGCCGGTGGAGGTCAAGGCGCTGCTTCGCCATCACGGCGGGCTGGCGACGACGCCGGTGGACCACGACAAGCGCGGGACGCGTCCTCTTCAGGAGACGAGGCCGGTGCACTTCGGGCTGCCGAAGGGTTCGGTGTCGGTGACCGAGCAGCAACTGCTCGGTGTGGAGGAGGACCTCGGTTACCGGCTGCCCGGCGCGTACCGCACCTTCCTCAAGGCGGCGGGCGGCTGCGCCCCGGTGGGCGCGGCGCTGGACGCGGAGTTGGGACTGCTGGTGGACCAGCCGTTCTTCACGGTGCGTGAAGAGGCGGCGGTCAACGACCTGTTGTACGTCAACAAGTGTCTGCGGGACCATCTGACCAAGGACTATCTGGGCGTGGCGTTCGTGCAGGGCGGCATCCTCGCGTTGAAGGTGCGCGGGGAGCAGGCCGGTTCGGTCTGGTTCTGCGCGTACGACGACGCACGTGACCGCGACGGCTGGAGTGTGCAGGAGCGGGTGGAGCGGCTGCTGCTGCCCTGCGGTGCGGACTTCGACGCCTTCCTTATGAGGCTGGCGGGCAATCCGCCGGAGTTGGACACGGTGGCGAACCTGATGGTGGACGGCGGCTTCGCCCGCGCCGTCCCGGTGGAGGGGTGAGCGCGATGGTGACATTCGCGCAGGCGCAGGAACGCGCGGACGAGTGGGTCAACGGCGACATGCCCGCGTATCAGCACCGTGAGGTGCGGGTGCGGGAGTTCGAGCTGGGGTTCGTGGTGTGGGCGGAGGACCGGGCGGACGGTCCGAGGTCGGACGGCGGGCTGCAGCGGCTGGTGATCGCGAGAGACAGCGGTGAGGCGACGCTGTGGCCGGGGCTGCCGGTGGGTGAGGTGATCCGGCGGTACGAGGAGGAGTACGGGGCGCAGGCGCAGGTCCAGGAGCCGTCGCCGTCGCAGGCGCCGAAGCGTATCGATCTGAATCAGACGTCGTTCCTGTTGACGCCGCCGGAGTGGTTGCAGGACGCGGCGGACCGGATGGGTGTTCCGGGGGCGTCGACGCCGGGCCGGCCTGAGCCTTCCGTCCCTGCTCCCGCACCCGGTCCGGCGCCCGGTCCCGCGCCGGTGCCTGCTCCGGCGCCGTCGGTCTCGGCGTCGCAGAGCAGCAGTTCGCCGTGGCCCGACGCCGATCGCAGTGGGGACCGTCAGCCTTCGGGGTCGCACGGCGCCCCGGATGCCGGGGCGACGCCATGGGCCGGTACGGACACGAACGGCGCCGGTGACGACGGATCCGTGGGGCTTCCGGCGACGGTCTTCGCGCCGCCGCTGTCCGGGGCGGACGACGACGACACGCCGCCGCCGGGTCTGGCGGCCGAGGCGCCTACGGCGCTGATGTCGGGCGGCAGCCATCTGCCGCGTACGACTCTGGCGCCGGCGCTCGGCTCGGCAGCTCCCGCTCCTGGGTCGGCCGGTGACATCGCGGACGCGGCGACGAGCAAGGCGACGTCGCAGCCGCGCGGTGCGCGTGGCGGTGCGGGTTCGGCTCCGCCGCCCAGTCCCCCCGGTGTGCCGGGAGTTCCCGGCCCACCCGGTGCTCCGGGTGCGCCCGGCGCTCCGGCCGGTGGTTACCAGCCGACGCAGCTCGCCCCGCAGGTCGGGCCGGGCGGCCCGCAGCCGCCGGGTCCGCCCGGTCCTCCTGGTGCGCCTGGTACGCCGGCGGGTGGGGTGCATCACGCGGCGACGATGTTCGCGGATTCGAGTCAGGGTGGTCAGCCGGGTCCGCCCGGTCCGCCCCGTCCTCCTGGTGCTCCTGGGATGCCACCGGGTCCGCCCGGTCCTCCTGGTGCGCCTGGTACGCCGGCGGGTGGGGTGCACCATGCGGCGACGATGTTCGCGGATTCGAGTCAGGGTGGTCAGCCGGGTCCGCCCGGCGCGCCCGGTCCGCCCGGTGCCCCCGGTACGCCTCCGCCCGGTGGCGTCCACCACGCGGCGACGATGCTGGCCGGCCCCGGAGCCGTACCGGGTCCGCCGCCCGGCACCCCCGCGCCGCCCGGCCCGCCCGGTGCGCCTCCGGGCGCGCCCCCCGGCGCCCCGCAAGGCTCGTACGGCTATCCGCAACAGGCCGGCGGCATGCCGACGGTCGGCCCCGGCTACCAGGCCGTGCTGCGCTACCGCGCGCCCGACGGCTCCGAGGCGCAGCTCATCCGCCGCTCGGCGCCCGGCACCCCGCACCCCGAGTGGCAGATCCTGCACGAGCTGCGCGCCATGAACGTGCCGCCGCAGCAGGTGCTGGAACTCCACACGGAGCTGGAGTCCTGCGAGCTGCCCGGCGGTTACTGCGCGCGGATGATCCGCGAGACCTGGCCGCAGGTGCGGATCACCAGCGTCGCGCCGTACGGCAGGGACCACTCCAGCCGGCAGCAGGGCATGCGGCATCTGCTCACCCACCAGGGCGAGTTGCACCAGGTCGCGGACGGTCCGGCGCGTCCGGCGCCGGTACGCGCTCCGCTGCCGCAGGTGCCGCCCGCGCAGCCGGTCCCGCCGGAGGCGATCGCGCAGGAGCTGGCGGGCGCGTTCGGGCCGCAGGGCATCTGCCGGTTCGACCAGCGGGCGGTGTCCCGTCAGGGCGTACCGGAGATCGTGGCGCGCACGCTCGTGTGGGCGGGCCTGCCGGGTGATTTCGGTCCGTTCTTCTGGGCCCAGCCCGCGCAGCCGGTGGTGCCGACGCTGGCCGAGCTGGCCGCGCAGCGGCAGGTGCAGCCGGCGGCGGACGCGGGCTCGTATCTGGTGATGGGCAGCGACTTCGGCCGGGCGATCTGTGTCCAGTACGGCACGGCGCACATCATGGCCGTGTCGGTGGAGTTGGGGCCCGGCGGCCAGACGGTCCCGCCGCAGTTCGTGAACACCGGGCTGCCGGAGTTCACGCGCTCGATGGCGCTGCTCGGCCGCATGTGGCGACTGCGTTTCGGCCTCAATCCGGAGCAGGCGGGCCGCTGGACGGTCGACTTCCAGGCGCAGCTCGCGGCGATCGATCCGGCGGCGCTGTCGTCGCCGGAGAGCTGGTGGTCGGTGCTGCTGGAGCAGATGTGGGACGGGCTGCTCTGACCGTACGGCGCTGATCCGGCACGTGTGCGTGTGCACGAGGCGCCCCCCGTGGAGCACGGGGGGCGCCTCGTACTGTCCGGCGCCCGGTCGGGCGGCAGCATGAGACGGCCCGAGCCCGGGATGGCTTGAACGCGTCGGCCGGGTCGGCGGTACGGAAGCGGAGTCAGGTGCCCTGCGTCAAATGCCGCATCCTTGAGCAGGATGGACGGGTAGGGCGTTACGTAGGGCGCCCGTCTTGTCACCGCACGTCGGAGAGAGGCTTCACGAATGGCTGCTGCACGGGCATCGGCTCACGGCTTCGACTCCGCACGGGGCCGTGGATACCGCCCCGAGCAGGTCGACCGCAGGGTCACGGAACTGTCGAGGGACCGCGAGGACGCCCAGGCGCAGGAGCGGCGGCTCGACGCGCTCGCCGAACGCCTTCAGTTGGAGGCGGAGCTGCTGCGGCAGCAGGTGGAGGCCCTGCCGCCGCAGACGTACGAGTCACTGGGAGGCCGCGCCCGGCAGATCCTGGCTCTTGCCGCCGAGGAGGCGGACGCGGCGCGTGCGACCGGGCGGGAGGACGCGCAGGCGCTGAACGACGCGGCGGGCGAGGCGGGCCGCCGGACCCGCGAGGCGGCCCGCGCGCACGCGGACGCGGTCTCGGCGGACGCGGACGCGTACGTGACGCGGACCCTGGAGGGCGCGGAGGGCGCGGCCGACGAGCAGCGGACGGCGGCGCGCAGGGACGCCGGGGAGGTACGGGGCGCGGCGCTGGCCCGCTTCGACGAGATCCGGCAGCGTACGGAGGCGTTGCTCACCGAGCTGTCGCAGGAGCACGCGGAGCGGCTGGCCGCGACGGAACGGGAGTTCGCGGCCCGTGAGGCGGAGGCCGAAGCCCGTCGGACGGAGCTGACGGCCCGCGCGGACGCCCAACTCGCGGACGCGAGGCGGGCCTTCGCGGAGGCGGAGGAGACGGCCCGGCGCATCCAGGAGGACGCGGTGGCGCGCGCGGAGGAGCTGGTCGCGCAGGCGCGGGCGGCGGAGGAGCGGACCGTACGGGAGACGGAGCGCATCCTGCGGGAGCACACCGAGTCCCGCGAGGAGGTACAGGCGCGGATGGCGCACGTGCGCAACAGCCTGGCGGCACTGACGGGCCGGGCGCCCGCAGACACGGCCTAGAGGCCCGCCCCGGAGGGTTAGCGCCCTTCCTTCTTGGGAGGCGCCGCGTTCGTCGCGGGGTCGGTCGTTCTGTGGGGGCGCGTGTCCGGGGAGGGGCCCGGCGGGGGGTCCGCGGGCGGGTCCGGGTGGAGGGGGAAGCGGCGCGGTGCCAGGAAGAGCAGCACCAGCAGACAGAGCGCGGCGGCTCCCGCCGCCCCCAGGAAGACGGCGTCGACCGCCGAGTCCAACGCGCGGCGCAGGAAGTCGGCCGCGCGGTCGGTGAGGGCGGCCGGGTCGTCCAGGGCGTGCGCCACGGAGTCGAGGTCGCGTGGGAGCCCGGTGCCGGGCGCGTCGGCGAGCCTGTTGGTGAGGACGCCGTTGGCCAGCGCCCCGAAGAGGGCGGCGCCCACACTCTGGCCGAGTTGGCGGCAGAAGAGGATCGACGCGGTCGCTGTACCGCGCTCCGACCAGCCGACCGTCCCCTGTACGGCGATGATCAGCGGGAGTTGGAACAGCCCGAGCCCCGCACCGAGCAGCAGCATCAGCAGCGCCGGCTGCCACGCCTGGCCGGGGAAGGGCAGCAGGGGGAAGGCCAGCAGGACCAGCAGCGCGCAGGACATGCCGGTGATCGCGGTACGGCGGAAGCCGACGCGGTTGTAGACGCGGTCGCTGAGGGCCGCGCTGATCGGCCAGGTCAGGGTCATCGCGGAGAGGACGAAGCCGGCGGCTATCGGGCCGAGGCCGAGGACGGACTGGGCGTACGTCGGCAGGAAGACCGTCGGGGCGATCATCAGCAGCCCGAGTGCGCCGAGCGCGAGGTTGACGGCGGCGATGGGGCGGCGGCGCCAGACCCAGCCGGGGATGATCGGCTCGGCCGCGCGCCGTTCGACGAGGACCGTCACGACGGTGAGGAGCGCGGTGCCGCCGAGGAGCGCCAGCGAGGGGGCGGAGAGCCAGGGCCAGGCGACCCCGCCCTGGACGAGGGCGGTGACCAGGAGCGTGCCGGTGGCGAAGACGGCGAGCGCGCCGGCCCAGTCGATCCGGGGCCGGGGCCGGGCCCCGGTCCGGCGCCCGGTGTCGGTCCCGGCGCGTGGACCGTGCTTCGTACGGGCGGCGGTCCGGGTCTCGCGGTCGCGGGTGCGGCCGGGCTCGTGCAGGTGGCGGACGGTGAGGTAGAGCGCGAGGGCGCCGACCGGCAGATTGATCACGAAGATCCAGCGCCAGTCCGCGTAGCCCGCGAGCAGTCCGCCGAGCGCGGGGCCGGCGATGGAGGACGTGGCCCAGACGGTGGAGAGCTTGGCCTGGATCTTGGGGCGTTCCTTGAGGGGATAGAGGTCGGCGGCGATGGTCTGCACCGTGCCCTGGATCGCGCCGCCGCCGAGGCCCTGGACGACGCGGAAGGCGATGAGCGATCCCATGTTCCACGCGGTCGCGCAGAGCACCGAGCCGATGAGGAACAGGATGATGCCGGCGATCAGCACGGGCTTGCGGCCGAAGGTGTCGGAGAGTTTTCCGTACACGGGGAGCGTGACCGTCGCGGCGAGCAGATAGCCGGAGAAGAGCCAGGAGAAGACGGAGAAGCCGCCGAGGTCTCCGACGATCTGCGGGACGGCGGTGGAGAGGATCGTGCCGTCCAGCGCGGCCAGCGCCATACCGAGCATCAGGGCGGCGACGACGGGACCGCGGCGGGGCTCGGGTATGACGGCCACAGGATTCCTTCCCTATGCAGGTATTTCCTGGGACACCTTCTCACTTGACTCTCTCGCCGCGGCAGGGTGCATCGTTCGTTCCCGGAGACGAACCCTCAGAGGCGCTCCACCTGAGGGTGGAGAGCCCTTAGGTGGTTCTCCCTACTTCTGGTCGGGGCCGGTTCGTCCCGCTGGAGGAGGAGAAGAGTGGGGCTTGTTCTTTAAGTTGGTCTTACACCGCAAGGGGGGCCGGTCGGGGGGCCGGTCGGTGAGGGGGAGCCCGGCCCGAGGGGGGGGCTAGCACCCGGAAGTCCTGAGGGAAACCCCAGGGGAAGTGTGCGCTTTTCCCCAGCGCGCCGAGGGGCCTCGGGCGCGCAGACTCAAGTCAGTGCCGGTGCGGCCCGCACGCCGTACACCGGGATTCCACACAGCGCGAGGCACACGCCGTGCCCCATCACGCCCAATTATCGACGGACTTAGGAGACTTACGGTGACAACGGCTATGACCATCCCCAAGCACGGGGGCACGGGTGGGCGTTTGGCCGTCGCCGCGCGAGCGCGGCAGGTCGTCAAGGCCTACGGCTCGGGGGAGACCCGGATCGTCGCGCTCGACCATGTCGATGTGGACATCGCCCGCGGGCAGTTCACCGCGATCATGGGCCCGTCGGGCTCCGGCAAGTCGACGTTGATGCACTGCCTCGCCGGGCTCGACACCGTGTCCTCGGGGGAGATCTATCTCGACGAGACCGAGATCACGAAGCTCAAGGACAAGAAGCTCACGCAGCTGCGCAGGGACCGGGTCGGTTTCATCTTCCAGGCCTACAACCTGCTGCCGACGCTGAACGCTCTGGAGAACATCACGCTGCCCATGGACATAGCGGGCCGCAAGCCCGACCGTCAGTGGCTCCAGCGGGTCGTGGAGACCGTCGGTCTCGCCGACCGGCTCCGGCACCGGCCCACCCAGCTCTCCGGCGGTCAGCAGCAGCGTGTCGCCGTCGCCCGTGCGCTCGCCGCCCGGCCCGAGATCATCTTCGGTGACGAGCCGACCGGCAATCTGGACTCGCGGGCCGGCGCCGAGGTGCTGAGCTTCCTGCGCAGGTCGGTGGACGAGCTGGGGCAGACCATGGTGATGGTCACCCACGACCCGGTCGCCGCGTCCTACGCGGACCGGGTGCTGTATCTCGCCGACGGCCGGATCGTGGACGAGATGCGCAACCCGACCGCCGAGCAGGTCCTGGACCGGATGAAGAACTTCGACGCGCGGGGGCGGACGTCGTGACCGTCCTCAAGACCTCCCTGCGCAACTTCCTCGCGCACAAGGGACGCATGGCGCTCTCCGCCGTCGCGGTCCTGCTGTCGGTGGCGTTCGTCTCGGGGACGCTCGTCTTCACCGACACCATGAACACCACGTTCGACAAGCTCTTCGCCGCGACGTCGTCCGACGTCACCGTCAGCCCGAAGACCGCCGCGGCGGCCGACGACATGCCGTCGCAGACCGGCAAGCCCGAGTCGCTGCCGGCGTCCGTCGTCGGGCGCGTCGAGAAGTCGCCGGGCGTGAAGTCCGCCGAGGGCGCGGTCAGCAGCATGAGCGTCACGGTCGTCGACGCCGAGAACAAGAACGTGGGAGGGTCCAGCGGCGCCCCGACGATCGCGGGCAACTGGACCGCCAACGACCTCAAGTCGATGGAGATCACCTCCGGACACGCCCCGCGCGGTCCCACCGAGGTCATGGTCGACGCCGACACCGCGGACAAGCACGACCTGAAGCTCGGCGACGAGCTGCGGACCATCGTGGTCACGGGCGACATCAAGGCGAAGATCGTCGGTATCGCCACCTTCAAGGTGACCAACCCGGGCGCGGCCGTCGTCTACTTCGACACCGGGACCGCCCAGCGCGGACTCCTGGGCGGGGCCGGTCTGTTCACGCAGATCAATGTCGTGGCCGACCATGGGGTCAGCGACGCCCGGCTCAAGACGGACCTCGCGGGGTCGCTTGGGGGCACGTACAAGCTCCAGACGCAGAAGGAGACGGCGGACGCCGGCAGGGACAGCGTCGGCTCGTTCCTCGACGTGATGAAGTACGCGATGCTCGGCTTCGCCGGGATCGCCTTCCTCGTCGGCATCTTCCTGATCGTCAACACCTTCTCCATGCTGGTCGCCCAGCGGACCCGCGAGATCGGCCTGATGCGGGCCATCGGGTCCAGCCGTAAGCAGGTCAACCGCTCGGTGCTGCTGGAGGCCGTCCTGCTGGGCATCGTCGGCTCCGTCGCCGGTGTCGCCGCGGGCGTCGGACTGGCCGTCGGCCTGATGGAACTGATGTCGTCCATGGGCATGGAGCTGTCCACCGACGACCTCACCGTGAAGTGGACGACCCCCGCGATCGGGCTGGCCCTCGGGGTGATCGTCACCGTCCTCGCCGCGTACATACCCGCCCGCAGGGCCGGGAAGATCTCGCCGATGGCGGCGCTGCGTGACGCCGGTACGCCGGCCGACGGCCGCGCCGGGTGGATCCGGGGCACGATCGGTCTGCTCCTCACCGGCGGTGGCACCGCCGCGCTCCTCGTCTCCACACAGGCCGAGAAGGCGAGCGAGGGCTCCCTGTTCCTCGGTGTGGGTGTGGTGTTCACACTCATCGGCTTCGTCGTCATCGGCCCGCTGCTCGCCGGTTTCTTCGTCAGGGTCCTGAGCGCGGTCGTGCTGCGGGTCTTCGGCCCCGTCGGCCGGATGGCCGAGCGCAACGCGCTGCGCAACCCGCGGCGTACGGGAGCCACCGGCGCGGCCCTGATGATCGGCCTGGCTCTGGTGGCGTGTCTGTCGGTGGTCGGTTCGTCGATGGTCGCGTCCGCGACGGACGAGCTGGACAAGACTGTCGGCGCGGACTTCATCATCCAGTCCGGCACCGGTCAGCCGATCGTGCCGCAGGCCCAGAAGGCGCTGGAGGAAGCACCCGACATCGCGCATGTCACCGAGTACAAGCTGGTCGAGGCCAAGCTGACGACGCCCGGCGGGAAGACCGTCAGCGAGGAACTGGCGGCGGCCGACTCGACGTACGCGCAGGACCTGCGCCGCGAGACCGTCGCGGGTGAACTGAGCGCCGCGTACGGCAAGGACGCGATGTCCGTCGGCGACATCTTCGCCGAGGAGCACGGCGTCAAGCTCGGGGACGAGCTGACCGTCGCCTTCAAGGGCGGCGAGAGCGCCAAGCTCAAGGTGGCGGCGATCACGTCCGACGACGTGTCGGTGGACAAGGGCGCCAAGTACACGTCCATAGCCACCGCCGAGCGGTATCTGCCGGCGCAGAAGGTGCCGAAGAACATCCTCATGTTCGCGGCGGCAGACGACGGCAAGGAGAAGGAGGCGTACGCGGCGCTGAAGGACGCGCTCTCCCCGTACCCGCAGTACAAGGTCCAGGACCAGACGGACTTCAAGCAGGATCTGAAGGACCAGATCGGCCAGTTGCTCAACATCGTCTACGGCCTGCTCGGACTCGCGATCATCGTCGCGGTGCTGGGAGTGGTGAACACCCTCGCGCTGTCGGTCGTCGAGCGGACCAGGGAGATCGGGCTGCTGCGGGCCATCGGCCTCTCGCGCCGTCAACTGCGCCGCATGATCCGCCTGGAGTCGGTCGTCATCGCCCTCTTCGGAGCGCTGCTCGGCCTCGGGCTGGGCATGGGCTGGGGGACGGCGGCACAGAAGCTCCTCGCCCTGGAGGGCCTGGAGGTCCTGGAGATCCCGTGGCCGACGATCACCGGGGTGTTCGTGGCGTCGGCCTTCGTGGGACTGTTCGCCGCGCTCGTTCCGGCCTTCCGGGCCGGCCGGATGAATGTCCTGAACGCGATCGCAACCGACTAGACAAGTAAGTCCGACAGGTCGGACACGGCCCGGTGCCTCATTGGCCGGTAGTTGCCCAATGTAGTTTTTCGGCTCCGGTGGGTGTCCTCAGCACCCACCGGAGCCAATTCCGTTCCCCCAGTTCAGAGAGGTGCTGACAACAAGCTGCGCGCGTAGATGCAGCAAGCTGACAAGCCCCGGCCCCCCATTTCGAGACACCCGCTGTCATCGTCTTCCCACCGAAAGCATCCGGTCCGACGGAACGATTCAACAGGGGGAATTGTGCCCGGTGTACCGCACTGCAACTCCAGGAAGATCACGGCCCCGGGGACCGCGTGCCAGTCGGCCGCCGGCGTCCTCCCCTCGCCGGCGGCCGGCGAGATCCTGACCCTCTGCAAGCTTGTCAACGGCTGGGACTGAGGCGTAGCCGGTGCGGTTTCAGCTCCTCGGGCCGCTCAGCATCACGGACGGCTCCGACACCGTCGTCCTCCAGCCCTCCAAACCCACCATTCTCCTCGCCTCACTGCTTCTGCATGCCAACTCGGTCGTCTCCGCGGACTACTTGCAGCGGACGATGTGGGGCGAGGAACAGCCGGCCACCTCACGGGCCGCGCTCCAGACGTGCGTACTGCGGCTGCGGCGGCTGTTCACCAAGCACGGCGTGACCGAGACACCGATCGAGGCCGTGCCCGGTGGCTACCGGATCACGGCCGGACCCCGCCATCTCGATCTGATCGGTTTCCGCGACGAGGTACGGCGCGCCGCGGAGACCGCCGACCCCGAGAGCGAACTGCACGTACTCAAAGGGGCGTTGTCGCTGTGGGAGGGCTCCGTCCTGGCCAACGTACGCTCCGACGTGCTGCACCGCGACGAAGTCCCCCGGCTCGTCGAGGAGCGGCTGCGGACCCTGGAGCGCGCCTGCGACCTCAAGCTGCGGCTCGGCCGCTGCGGCGAGGCGCTGGTGGAGCTGTGGAGCGCCAGCCGGGCCTACCCCGGACATGAGCGGTTCCGCGAACAGCTCATCGAGGCCCTGTACCGCACCGGCCGGCAGACCGAGGCGCTCGCCGAGTACCGGATGGTCAAGGACTATCTGCACGACGAGTTGGGCGTGGACCCCTCGCCCGCGCTGCGCCGGCTGGAGATGGCCATCCTGCGCGGCGAGGACCTCGGACCCGCCGATGACCGGCACCCCGCCGGTCCCGCCCACCTCTCCGGCGGCGGCGATCGGCAGCACCCCGCCGCCACAGCCGCCTCCGCCCCGCCCGCCGTGCGGTCGGCTCCGGCGGCGGCGATCGTGGGCCCGGTCCCGGCCGTGCACTCGTTCACCGGGCGCACCGACGACACCGCCGCGCTGCTGGAGCGGCTGACCGCGCCCGGCCACGACCCCGTCACCCTCCTGGTGTCCGGGGCACCCGGCATCGGCAAGTCCGCGCTCGCTCAGCATCTCGCGCACCAGGTCAAGGACGCCTTCCCCGCAGGGCAGTTCATGGTGCGGATGGTCGGCCCGGACGGCATGCCCCGCCGCCCCGACGACGCGGCGGCCGAGGTGGCCGCCGCCCTGCGCGACCAGGTGCGGGGCGAGCGTGCCCTGCTCCTGCTGGACGACGTGGTCGACGCCGACCAGGTCAGGCCCCTGCTGCCGGCCGCCGCCGACGGCGCGGCGGTCATCACCAGCCGGCGCGGCCTCGCCGGTCTCGTCGCCACCCACGGCGGCTGGGTCCTGCGGCTCGGCACCTTCGCCGAGGAGGAGTCGTACGCGCTGCTGCTCGCCGTCCTCGGCGCCGAACGCGTCGAGGCGGAGCCGGAGGCGGCACACCGCCTCGCCGAGGCCTGCGGCCACCATCCGCTCGCCCTGCGCATCATGTCGGCCCGGCTGCTCACCCGGCCGGCGCTGCGGCTGGCCGACTCCGTCAGCTGGCTGGCGGAGGACCCGCTGGCACGGCTCTCGCTCGCGGACTCGCCCGAGTTGTCGGTGCACCGCGTTCTCGGCGGGGCGCTCGACCGGCTCGACGCCCCTGTCGCCGACGCCTTCCTGAAGGTCGCCGCGCAGATCCCCGACCACTTCACGGCCGAGGACGGCGTACGCGTACTCGGGATGTCCCCCGCCGAGGCGGACGACGTACTGGACCGGCTCGCCGACGCCGGACTGCTGGAAGAAGGGCCGCCCGGCCCCTACCGGGTGCACGAACTGCTCCGTGTGTACGCGCGCAGAACCGCGCCGTATCGATCCCGACCGATACAGAAGGTGTGAATCCCATGGCTGCAGAAGCGACAGCGACTCCGAAGGCCGTCACGCCTCCGTCGGACGAGGCGTCAGCGGTGCGGGGAACGCCGGTTCAGGGACCGGCGGCGTCCGCCTTCGAGGCCCTGGCCGACACCAGGCCCCGGGTCCGCCGCGACGTGCTCTTCACCGAGACGCCCGGCGGGGTCCTCTTCCACAACGCCGACGGAGGCTTCCACCTCACCGGTCGCACCGCCTACCGCTTCGCCTCGCTGATGGTGCCGCACCTCGCGGGCCACCACCGGCTCGGCGACATCTGCCAGGGTTTCGGCCCCGCTCAGCAGGCCATGGCCGCCGAGCTGGTCAAGACGCTGTACGAGCGCGGCTTCGCCCGTGACATCCCCGAAGACGAAACCACCACCACCCCTGCCGCCACCGACGCCACCGGCACCCCCGTCCCCGCCGCGCTCTCCGACGCGGTCACCACCCGCTTCGCCCCCCAGATCGCGTACGCCGACCACTACGCCGACGGCGCCCTCGCCCGCTTCGGCCGCTACCGCGCCACCCGCGTCGCGATCCTCGGCACCGGCCCCGTCGCCCGCTGGTGCGCGCTCAGCCTCGTCCGCAACGGCGGCGCCCGTCTCGCCGTCGAGGGGGACGCGGCCGACGACCGGACCCTGCTGGCCGAGGTCGCCGAACTGGCCGCCCAGGACTGCCCGGTGACCGTCGACAGACTCCCGGCGAACCCCGACTGGACCGCGCTCGACGCCTACGACATCGTCGTCGTGACCGGCGCCGACTCCTCCGCCCGTACCCACGCCCTGCTGTCGGCGGGCGTACCGGAGGGCAAGACCCTCGTCCCCGCCTGGACGTTCGGCCGCAGGTCGGTCACCGGGCCCCTCAGCAAGGCCGGTTCGACCGGCTGCTGGTCCTGCGCGGTGCTGCGCCTCGGCGGCAACACCGATGCCGGGACCGCCGCCGACATCTGGAGCGAGGTCGCCGGCGGAGCCACCTGCCGCGCCGCCGGGCGGTCCCCGCTGACCGGCCCCGTCGCCGCGATGTCCGGCAATCTGCTCGGCTACGAGATCTTCCGCCTCACCACCGGAGTGCTGCCCGCCGAGACCGACGGTCAAGTCCTCGTCCAGGACCTCGAATCGCTCGACGTCATGGCCGAGCCCGTGCAGCCCCACCCGCGCTGCGCGCTGTGCGCGCCCGCCACCGCCGGGACCCCCCGCGCCGCCCTGCCGGGCGGGCCGACCCTCCCCGTCACCCCGACCGTCGAGAGCGCGGGCGAGGCGGAGGCGCTCGTCGAAGGGCTCAACACGATCAGTACGGCGCTGGTGCGCCCCTTCACCGGAGTCTTCAACCGGTACGAGGACGAGAGCCTCACCCAGACCCCCCTCAAGATCAGCCGCCTCGAACTGGCCGTCGGCCACGGACCGCGCAGGCGCGTCGCCGCCTTCGACGTGCACCACCTGGCGGGCGCCCGGCTGCGCGCGCTGTACGCGGCGGCCGAGACGTACGTCGAGCACGTCGTGCCCGTGACCCCCGAGACCACCGCGCCCGGCGCCCCGGCGCCCGACGACGGCATCGCCGCCCTGGCCCCCGACCGGCTGACCACGGGCAGCGGCACCGGCGCGGGCGTCGAGACGGTCGGCGCCTGGCTCACCGCGACCTCGCTGCTCACCAAGGAGCCCGTGCGCGTACCGGCCGCCGCCGTACGGCCGTTCGGCCCGTACAACGCCGATCGACTGCACCAGGCCACCACCGCCGGCGCGGGCGCGGGCCCCAGCCCGCAGGAGGCGGCCGGCCGCGGTCTGCTGTCGGCGCTCGCCCACGGCGCGCTGCTGCGGGCGGTACGCGGCGAGGCGCCCGGCGCGCTCGTCACCTCCCCGGCGGCCGGCGACCCGGACGCCGACCCGGAGCTGGTGTTCCTGCTCAAGTCCGTGCCGAACGTGGGCATCCGGGCCGAACTCGTCGACCTCGGCGAGCAGGAGCACTCCGGCGCCCATGTCGTGCTGGCCCGTGAGACGGGAAGTACGGAAGGGGCGGGATCGAAAGGACTGGGACGCTGGGCCGTCGGTGCCGGGCTCTCCCGGACCGCCGCCGCCTGCGCCGCGCTGCGCGACCTGCTCGGCCAGGTGCAGCTCGCCACCGAGGACCCGGACACCGCAGTCGACCTCGGCGACCCGCTGATGGGCGAACTCGCCGCCGAGACCGTCCTGTTGACGGCCGACCCGGTCGCCGCCGACGCGACCGCCACCACGTTCGACGCGGTCCTCGACCGGCTGCGCGCGGCCGGTCGCGACGTGCTGTACGTCGCGACCACCCCGGCCGACCTGCCTGCCGGCGGCATCAGCACCGCGCGTGTCCTGCTCACGACCGGCGCGGAGGCCATCGCCGATGCAGGCTGACCCCTGGGAGAGGTCCGCCGCCGACCTCGCCACGCTGATGCGCCGCAGCTTCGAGGCGACCTCGGACGCACGCGCACCCGAACTCGACATCGCGCCTCTCGGCGTCCGCGACGCCTTCGCGGACGACGAGCCGCCGCGGGGCGACGGCGTGCCCGTACGGTTCTACGGCCGCCACGCGATCGTCGGACCGTTCCCCGCCGCCAATGCCCAGGACGCGGCCACCCACCGCCCCTGCGCACACTGCCTCGCCCGCCGCTGGCAGGGCGTGCGCTCCGTCGCGCTGCGCGAGGCCCTGGAGCTGGGCTCCGGCACCAGGGCCGCCGGCCGGTCGCCGTACATCACCCCGTTCACCGCCGACGCCCTCGCCGGGATCGTCGCGGCCCGACTCGCCGGGCAGGGGCCGTCGACCGGCTCCTTCCCGGCGGTCCACCTGGTGGACCTCCAGACCCTCCAGGTCCGGCACTACCCGCTCGTCCCGGACCCCGAATGCCCCCGCTGCGGACGCGGCGAGGCGGACACTCCCGAGGCGGCCGTCCTCACCCTGAACCCCGCGCCCAAGCACAGGCCGGGCAGCTTCCGGCTCCGTGACATCAGCGCGTACGAGCTGCCCGTGGAGCCGTACGCCAACCCGGTCTGCGGCTCGCTCGGCCCCTCCGTCGTGCACGACATCTCCTCCACCTCCACCTCGGCGACCATCGGCTGCTTCTCGATGCGCTCCGGTGAGTACCTGCGCGAGACGTTCTGGGGCGGCCACGCCGACACCTTCGCGCAGAGCGTGCGCATCGGCGTGCTGGAGGGACTTGAGCGGTACGCCGGGATGCGCTCGCGCGCCAAGACGGCGGGCGTGCACGGCTCGCTCCACGGGCTGCGGGCCGCCGGTCAACGCGCCGTCGATCCGCGCGAAGTCGGCCTGTACTCCGAGGAGTTCCACCGCGCCAACCCGCACGTCACCCCCTTCCACCCGGACCGCGAACTCCCCTGGGTCTGGGGCTACTCGCTCCGCGACCAGCAGCCCGTCCTCGTACCGGAAGTGCTGACGTACTATCACGCGCCGGGCCTGGAGAACCGTTTCGTACAGGAGAGTTCCAACGGCTGCGCCTCCGGCGGCTGCATGGAGGAGGCCGTGTACTTCGGCCTCATGGAAGTCGTGGAACGCGACGCCTTCCTTCTCACCTGGTACGGCCGGGCCGCCCTCCCCGAACTCGACCCGCGCACCAGCACCCGCGCCGCGACTCGGCAGATGGTCGACCGCCTGGAGATGTACGGGTACGAGGCCCGCTTCTTCGACACCCGCATCAGCTTCCCCATCCCCGTCATCACCGGCGTCGCCGTCCGCCCCGACGGCGGCAGCGGCCGGATGTGCTTCGGCGCGGGCGCCGGGCTCGACCCGGAGTCCGCGCTCTCCGGGGCGCTGTGCGAGATCGCCACCGACGCCGTCAACCTCCAGGGCCGCACCGAGCGGGACGAGGCCCGGCTGCGCGCGATGGCCACCGACTACGACAAGGTCGCCGCGCTGCACGACCACCCGCTCGCCTACGGCATCCCGGAGATGGGGAACAACGCCCACTTCCTGATCGGCGAACCGGGCGTGCCCCGGCCGCGCAAGCGCTCACTCACCGAGGCGTACGGCGACGGGTCCCTGCCCCCCGTCTCCGACGATCTGCGCGACGACCTCACCCGGTGCGTAAGTGCCGTCACCGACAAGGGATTCGACGTGATCGTGGTCGACCAGACCATGCCCGAACAGCGTGATCTGGGGCTGACGACGGTCTCGGTGATCGTCCCCGGCCTGCTGCCCATCGACTTCGGCTGGACCCGGCAGCGCGCGCTCGGGATGCCCCGGCTGCGCACCGCCCTGCGCGAGGCGGGCCTGCGTGACCACGACCTGACCGACGCCGATCTGAACCTCGCGCCGCACCCGTTCCCCTGAGAGGAGCACCACCATGGGGTACGCCCATGACTACGCCGCCGCGATCATGCAGCGTGGCCGGGTCCCGATGCCACCGGTCGATTTCGTACCGAACTGGTCCGACGGGCCGCGCAAGGCGAAGTACTACCCGGCGGTCGACAGCCTGCCGCTGCCCGTCGCCGACTACCCGGCGGACGCGAGCCTGGACCGCGCCTTCGGCGACGGCGGCGACGGCGCCACGAGCGCGGGGGAGTTCGACCTGACGTCGCTCTCCGGGATGCTCCTCGACTCCTACGGCCTGACCGGCCGCCGGCTCGGCGTCCAGGCCAACACCGACCTGAGCGCCCTGCCCTTCTACCCGCTCGCCAACTGGTCGCGCGGCTCCGCCTCCGGCGGCGGTCTCTACCCCGTCAGCGTGTACTGGGTCAGCGGGCGGCGCGGGCCCGTCACGCCGGGCGTGCACTACTACTCGACCCGCCACCACGCCATGCAGCGCCTGCTCACCGGGGATGTGTCCGGCGAGGTGCGCGCGGCGCTGGGCGGGCATGCCGCCGGGACCCCGACCGACCAGTACCTGGTCCTGGGCATCAAGTACTGGCAGAACTCCTTCAAGTACAACAGCTTCTCCTTCCACGCCGTGAGCATGGACCTCGGCGCCGCCGTGCAGACGTGGCGCATGTGGGCGCGTGCGCGCGGGCTGTCCGTCGAGCCGGCGATGTGGTTCGACGAGGCACGGCTCCAGAAGCTCCTCGGGGTGGCGGGCCCGGAGGAGGGCGTCTTCGCGGTCGTACCGCTCAAGTGGGCCGGTGAGCCTGCCGGTTCCACCGAGGAGCCCGCTCGGCCGGGCGCCGGGGACGTCTCCGTACGCCACCGTGACATCGAGCGCTCGCGGCAGGTCTTCACCTTCGACGCGCTGCTGAAGATGCAGGCGGCGACGGCCGAGCTCGCCACACAGCGCCCCGCTCCGGGCGCGCTCGCCCCGGCCGCCGCGCCCCCGGCCAACCCGGACCTGCCGGTCGTGGCACTGCCCGCCGCGCGGGCGATGCCCGGCGACGTACGGACGGTGCTGCGCCGCCGTCGCAGCAGCTTCGGCCGCTTCGACGCGAGCCGGCCGGTCACGGGCGAGCAACTGGCCGCCTGCCTCGCCGCGTCGAGCGCGGGCTCGCGCCTCGGCGGCGACACGGGCACAGGCACGGGCACGGGCGTCGAGGGTGGAGGCGTACGGCTCGCGAAGCTGTACGCGTTCGTCAACCACGTCGACGGCCTGGAGCCGGGCGCGTACGAGTACGACCCCGACACCCACGAGCTGCGGCTGGTCAAGGCGGGCCGCCCCGGCGAATTCCTCCAGCGCAACTACTTCCTCTCCAACTACAACCTGGAGCAGGCCGGCGCCGTGCTGGTGCCCACGGTCCGCACCGCCGCCGTCCTCGACGCCGTCGGCGACCGGGGCTACCGGCTCGTCAACGCCACCATCGGCGCCGTCGCGCAGTCCGTCTACACGGCGTGCAGCGCGCTGGAACTGGGCTGCGGCGTCGCACTCGGCTTCGACAACGTCTCGTACATCGAGGAGTTGGGACTCGACGCCACCGGAGAGGCCCCGCTCCTGATCATGATGGTCGGCAACGAGCGCCCCGCCCCCGCCGGCTTCCGGTTCGAGATCGCCTGAGCCTGAGCCGATGACCTACCGGATGGGGGAGCAAGATGCCTGACCAGTCGAACCAGACGCAGCAGGCGCACCACTCGCACGACCAGGACCCGAGACGCGCGTTCATGCTGCGCGTCGCCGGGCTGCCGATCGAGACCGTGCGCGCCCTGCGCTGCCCGGCCAGCCGCCGCTGGGCGGACACCGTGCTGGCCGAGGAGGAGCGGCTGCGGGCGGCCGGGGAGCGCGTCGGCGATCTGCTGCACGACCTCGTCGGCCGCACCGACGAGGGCCCGGACGCCGCACCCGGTGAGGCGGACGTCCGGCGCGCGCTGCTGAAGCTGCGCCGCGAGGTGTTCAACAACCGGCTGCCCGCGCGGCCGGGCGCCGCGCTCGCGTTGGTCGCGGGGCGCGACGCCGCGACGGGCGAGGCCCTGTCGCGCTGGCTGCTCGACCGGCGGGAGCTGGCCGAACAGCGGGCCGCCGGGGCCCAGTTGTTCGCGGGCGAGAGCGCCGAGGCGCGTGCCGCGCTCCGTGGCATCGTGGGGGAGGAGCGGCTGCGCAAGGGGCTGCTGCTGGCCTCGCCGACGCTCGACGCGCAGATCGACGCGTTCGTGGCGCAAGGCGCGGACGGCAAGCACGACGCCAGGCCCGACAAGCGCCGCAGGAAGATCGAGCGGTCGCTGCTGTCGTACCTCTACCGCACCGTCTGCAAGACCAGCCCCTTCTCGACGTTCACCGGCGTCGCGCTCGGTGAGTTCGAGGACCAGCCGGCCGGGGCCGACGGCCCCGAGGCACGCGACGGCTTCGAGGTACGGGTCGCCGAGGAGTGGACCGGGCACGCGCGGCTCAACGTCGTCGCGCTGGGCCGGCTCGCCGAGTGCGTGATCGCCGACCCCGTACGCCGCGCGGATCTGCCCGTCGCGCCCGCGTCCGGCTGGGGCAGGGACGACGACCGGGTGCGTTACGTGCGCCGCTGGGTCACCACCGGCGACGACGACACCGCCGTCACCTTCGACGCGGTCAAGGACCGGCTGTTCTTCCTGCGCCGCAGCGGCACCCTGGAGCGGCTGCTCGACTTCTTCGAGGAGCACCCGGCCCTGCGCTACGGCGAGTTGGCCGCGTGGCTCGCCGACGACGCGCACGCCGGGGCCGACGAGGCGGAGCAGTATCTGGCCGCGCTGCTGGACCTGGGCATGGTCCAGGTACCCGCGCTGCGTACGGCGGTTCACGACACGGACCCGCTGCGCGCCTTCCAGCGGTCGCTGCGCGAGCTGGACCGGCCCTGGGCCACGGAGCTGGCCGGGCGGCTGGACGAGGCGATCGCGCTGACCGACCGGTTCGCCGGGGCGGAGCCCGCCGGGCGCCGCGAGGTGATGGCCGCGCTCCGGACCACACTCAGGGACGTCCAGGTGGAACTCGGCGCCGAGAAGGCCCGTGTGCCGCAGACGCTGCTGTACGAGGACGCGGCGGCGGGACGCGAGACGGCGATGGACCTCGGCGCCTGGCGCGAGCTGACGGCGGGGCCGCTCGGCCGGGTCGAGACCGTGCTGCCCGCCTTCGATCTGACGCTGCCTCAGCGCGTCACGTTCCGGGGCTTCTTCCTGGCCCGATACGGACACGGTGGGCGCTGCGACGATCTGCTGAAGCTGGTGCACGACTTCCACGAGGACTTCTTCGACCAGTACATGTCGTTCACCGCGAGCCGTACGACGTTCGACGCGGACGGTCAGTACGTGCCCGAGGTGAACTGGCTGGGACTGCCGCAGCTCAAGTCCATAGACACCGCACGGCAGTTGTTCATCGAGCGGATGCGCGGCCTCTGGGCCTCCGAAGGACACCTCGACGAGATCGACCTCGACGCGGGCTTCCTCGCCGACGTCGCCGCCGAACTCGCCCCGGCCGCACCGACGTTCGCGCCGATGAGCCACCACGTCCAGCTCGCCGACCGCCCGGACGACCCGCTGGTCGTCCTCAACCGCTCCTACGGCGGGCTGTCCTTCCCCTTCAGCCGCTTCGCCCAGTGCTTCGAAGGGCTCGACAGCGCCCTGCTCGCCGGCGCCGCCCGGGTGCAGCCGCCGGGCGCCGTGTTCGCCGAGGTCACCGGCGGCCCGGTGACCAGCAATCTCAATCTGCACGAGCGGCTGACCGAGTACGAGATCGTCTGCCCCGGCGAGACCGGCACGCTGCCGGAGGAGTACCGGATCGATCTCGACGACCTCTACATCGAGCATGACGTCACCGGGGACGCCGACCGGCTGGTGCTGCGCTCGACCCGGCTCGGCCGCGAGGTCATCCCGGTCTACCTCGGCTATCTCGTGCCGCTCGCCCTGCCCGAACTGCCCCGCACCCTGCTGCTCCTGTCCCCGACCTCGATGGCCCCGCTCAATGTGTGGGGCGGGGTCCCGGAGGCCGAGCCGGTGGGCGGTGTCACCCGCAGACCGCGCGTACGGCACGGCAGCGTCGTACTCAGCAGGCGCAGCTGGAGCGCGCCCGCCGCCGGGCTTCCGCTGCACGCGCCGGGAGTCTCCGACGACGACTGGTTCCTCGGATGGCACCGCTTCCGGCGCGCGACCGGGCTGCCCGACCGGGTCTTCGTGACCATCTCGGACAGCGGGGCGCGCGGCGCGACGGGCGCCAAGCCGCAGTATCTGGACTTCGACAGCGCGCTGTCGCTCACCGCGTTCGAGGCGCTGCTCAAGACGGCCGGGGCGCGCGTGGTGTTCCGCGAGATGCTGCCCGACGAGGACGGGCTGCACGCCGTCTCCGACCGGGGCCGCCATGTCGCCGAGCTGGCCGTGGAGACCCTGGCCGGCGCGCCGGCGTCACCGGCCACCCCCGACGAAGAACTCGTATCCGCCGACTCCGCACAAGGGGACGCCTCATGACCGGCACCGGTAGCTGGCAGGCCACGCACGTCTTCTACGCCGCCAACCCCCGGCCCTTCCTGATCCAGTGCGTGCGCCCGCTCGTCGCCGAGCTGGAGGCGGAAGGCCTGATCGACAACTACTTCTTCATCAACTACTGGCTCGAAGGCCCGCACATCCGGCTGCGCCTCAAGCCCGTCAGCGAGGCGGCGGCCCCCGCCGTGCGCGCCCGCACCGAGCAGGCCGTCGACACGTTCCTGGCCGAACGCCCGGCGCTGTACGAGGTCGACTCCGGTTTCCTCAACGACTTCTACAACACGCTGTTCGAGATCGAGTTCCCCGGCACCGAGCGCGGCCACTACATGGACGACCAGGGCCGGATGAATCTGCGCCCCAACAACTCCCGCAGCGCTGAGCCGTACGAGCCGGAGTACGGCAAGTACGGCGGCCCCGCCGGGATCGAGCTGGCCGAGTGGCACTTCAGGCACTCCAGCGATCTCGTCATCGAGGCGCTGCGCACCAAGAACCTGCATCTGCGGACCGTGCTGCTCGGCACGTCCGCGCAGCTGATGATGGTCATGTCGGGGACCTTCCTGCCCGACGACCAGGAACTGACCAAGTACCTGGAGAGCTACTACGAGTTCTGGCACACGGCGTTCCCCGGCACCGGCTTCATCGGCACCGTCGAGTACGACAAGAACTACGCGGCGATGGCCCCCGGTCTCACCAGCCATTTCGCCCGCGTCAGGGCCGCCGTCGGTGCCGGTGAGCCCGGCCGGCTGCCCGGCTTCCTCGCGGGCTGGGCGGAACACTGCGCCGAACTCGACCAGCGTGCCCGCAAGTTGGCGCTCGACGGCGACCTGGTCTTCCGGTCCTGGGACGGCGAGCGGGACGAGCAGGTCACCGACCCGGCGGTCGCGCTGCCGCTGCTGCTGTCCCCGTACATGCACATGACCAACAACCGGCTGCATGTCACCATCCGCGACGAGGCCTATCTGTCGCACGTACTGGGCCGGACGCTGCGGGAGTCCGTCGCGCCGGCGGAGTCCGAGACGGAGACGGCGACGGCAACGGCGACGGCGGAATCGGGGACGGAGGCGGGGGCGGTGGCCGCGTCATGACCGCCTCCGCGGACCGCGTCCCGACCGGTCACGCCCCGACCGACCGGTACCTGCCGTGTCTGCGCCCCGACGTGCTGGTCAGCGACGCTTTCCTGCTCGGTCCCAGGACCGTGCACCTCGTCAAGAACCCGCGGAGCGGCAAGTCGTACGAGGTCGGGGTCAAGGAGCACTTCCTGATCGCGCGCATGGACGGCACACGCGGTCTGGACGAGCTGGGCGCGGAGTACGCGGCGGAGTACGGCAAACGCCTGGGCGACGCCAACTGGCGGCAACTGCTGGGCATGCTGGGGGTCCGGGGGCTGCTGGAGGGCGGCCCCGCGAGCCCCGCCGCCGACACGACCCCCACCGCCGAGACGGCCCCCGCCGCCGAGACGGCCGACACGGCACAAGAACCGCCGAAGCGCACCCTTCTGCGCGGCACGCTCCCCCTGGTCGCCGATGCCGACGCGACGGCCGAGCGGCTGCACCGCGCCGTCGGCCCCCTGCTCGCCGCACCCGTCGTGATCCCGCTGCTCCTGCTGATCACCGCCATGGAGGTCGTGGCCGTCGCACGGCTCGGCGAACTCGTCGACGGAGCGGTGGCACTCTTCACCAACCCGGTCCTGCTCGCCGGCGCCGCCACGCTGCTGTGGTTCAGCACCGCGCTGCACGAGCTGGCCCACGGGGTGGTGGCGAGACGCTACGGCGGGCAGGTCACCGAGATCGGACTGCGCTGGCGCCTGCCCGTCGTGATCATGTACTGCACAGTCGACAACTACCTTTATCTGCATACTCGTTGGCACCGCATCGCGACAGCCGTCGCGGGCGCGGTGATGAATCTGGCCGTCCTGCTGCCGTTCTGCGCGGTCTGGCTGTTCGCCCCGGTGGACGACGCCACCGGCCAGGCGCTGGCCGGACTGCTGCTCATCGGCAGCGCGCAGGCGCTGGCCATGCTCGTACCGCTGCCGCCGCTCGACGGGTACAAGATCGCCGCGCAGCTGTGCGGCGCCACCGGGCTCGCCGCGTCCAGCCGGGAGTACGTGCGGCTGGCCGTACGGCGCGACCCGGCGGCGAAGGCGTACCCGCGCCGGGCCCGTACCGCCTACCTCGCCTACACCGCCGGCTCGCTGCTCGTCCTCACCGGGATCGTCGTGGCCGTCGTCGCGCTGCTCCTGCATCTCTTCGCCACGTAACCGCGCAACCCGGCACACACCGCCCCGCTTTCAAGGAGAACCGCATGCCCCCCACACCCACCGACGAGTCAACCGACGGCCCCGCCGTCGTCCTCGACACGATCCACAAGCGGTACGGGGAGAAGCGGGCGGTCGACGGCATCTCGCTGACCGTCCCGCGTGGCGAGTTCTTCGGTCTGCTCGGGCCCAACGGCGCCGGCAAGACCACTCTGGTCGAGATCATGGAGGGCCTGCGCCGCCCCGACTCGGGCACGGTCACCGTCCTCGGCCGGCACCCCTGGCCGCGCGACCCCGAGCTGCTGCCCCGGCTCGGCGTCCAGACCCAGGCGTCCGCCTTCTTCGTACGGCTCACGGCGCGCGAGCACCTGGAGACGGTCGCCGCGCTCTACAAGACCGACGGGCAAGCGGCCGAGCGGGGCCTGGCCTCCGTCGGTCTCACCGAGCAGCGCGACGTCCGCGTCGACGATCTCTCCGGCGGTCAGCGCCAGCGCCTGGCCATCGCGTCCGCGCTCGTCCACGACCCCGAACTGATCTTCCTGGACGAGCCGACGGCCGCGCTCGACCCGCAGGCCCGCCGCGCGCTGTGGGACGTGCTGCGCGCGCTCAAGGGCGCCGGGCGGACCATCGTCTACACCACGCACCACCTGGACGAGGCCGAGGCGCTCTGCGACCGCGTCGCGATCGTCGTCGACGGCCGGATCGTCGCACTGGACACGCCGGGCAAGCTCGTCGCCGCCAGCACCTCCCTCACCCGTCTGCTGGTCCCGGCCGACCGGCTCTCGCTCACCGACGCGCAGGCCATCCCCGGTGTGCTGCGAGCCACCGTGGACGGCGACTCGATCGTGCTGGAGACCGAGGACTCGGGTCCGGTGCTGTCGGCGGTCGACGCGCTCGCCGGACTGCACGGCGTACAGACACGCACCGCCAGCCTGGAGGACGTGTACCTCGAACTGACCGGCAGCCCGCAGCCGCAGGCCCAGCCGCAGGCGTAGCCGAGCCCGACGCGCGACGAGAACCGAGAGACGGAGCAACGACCATGAGCACCACGAGCGCATCGGGCACCCAGCCCACGACCCCCGCGACGCCGTCGCGCACCCGCGCCATGAGCGCGTACTCCGCGCTGAGCCAGGCCGGTTACAAGGCGTACACCCGCGACAAGACCACCCTCTTCTTCACCTTCGCCTTCCCCCTCCTCTTCCTGATCGTCTTCGGCCTGATCTTCCACGGCATGACCGTCGAGGAGAGCGGACGCCCGTACATCAACTACATCGCCCCCGGCGTGCTGTCGTGGGGTGTCGCCAACGCCGCCGTGTTCGGTGTCGGGTTCGTCATCATGCAGTGGCGCCGCGACGACATCCTGCGGCTGATCCGTATGACGCCGACGCCGCTGACCACGATCCTCGGCTCGCGCTACGTCCTGGCCCTCGCCATCGGCACCATCCAGGCCGCGATGTTCGTGCTCGTCGCGATGCTGCCGTTCTTCGGTCTCGAACCGGCGGGGAGCTGGCCGCTGGCGCTGCCCGTGCTGTTCCTGGGCATCACCGCGTTCCTCGCGGTCGGCGTGATCGTCGGCTCGTTCGCGAAGACGCCGGAGGCGGTCGCCGCGGTCGCCAACTGCCTGATGGTGCCGATGGCGTTCCTGTCCGGGTCGTTCTTCCCGCTCGACGCCATGCCGGGCTGGATGCAGAACCTGTCGCTCGTGCTGCCGCTGCGCTACTTCAACGACGGCATCTCCGCCGCCATCACCGGCGACGGTGGCGGCGGCGACATCCTGGTGGCCTGCGGCGGCGTCACCGCCTTCGCCGTCGTCTTCGGCGCGGTCGCGCTCAAGACCTTCCGCTGGAGCGACCAGTCATGACGACAGCGACGGGGCCGGCTGAGGTCTCCGCCGACGGTACTCCCCTGGACCGCGGCCGTGCCCGTCTCCAACAGGCCCTGACCGTACGGTTCGAGGCGGCGGCGGACGCGGGCTCGGTGGGTCCGGGATCGGCGGGTCCGGGATCGCTGGCTCTGCCCGTACCGCTCGTCGTGCCGCTCGGCGCCGCCGACGTCCTCGGCTTCGGGCTCCCCGACCCGTACGCCGCCGTCCGCCCGCGGGCCAATGTCCAGCTCACCTCGCGGGCCGTCCTCGTCGGCCCGTGGGGCGGCGCCGGACAGAGCGCCTGCGGCCAGTGCCTCGCCATGCGCTGGCAGCGGCTGCGCAGCCGCTCCGAGCGCGAGGCGCTGGAACTCGGCCACGAACCGCACGGCGCCGTCGACTGGCCGCTGCTCACCGACTACGCGGTGGACGCGGTCTGGGCGGCGTATCTCGCCGTCCGTACGGGGGAGTTCACCCCGCCCGCCACCGGCGCGCCCGACCGCGAGCTGCCGCAGGTCACCCGGATCGACCTCGGCACCCTCGCCGCCGCGACCTTCCCGCTGCTGCCCGAACCGCTCTGCCCCTCCTGCGTCCCCGGCCGCCCCGACACCGCCGACGCCGCGCGCATGCGCCTGACGGCCCGGCCCAAACCGGACCCCGACGGCTACCGGCTGCGCCCGCTCGACTCGTACCCGCTGCCGACCGCCGCGCTCGCCAACCCCGTGTGCGGCACGCTCGGTTCGGACACCTGGATCAACCCGACGTCCACCACGACCGCCCCCGTCGCGGGCACCAATTTCGTACGCGGCTACGCCGGCCTCAACGACGTCACCTGGAGCGGCCAGGCCAACAGCTACTCCACCAGCCGGACTCTGGCCTACCTGGAGGGACTTGAGCGGTACGCGGGCACCCACCGCCGCCGCGGCACGACCCCGGTCGTCGACTCGTACAACAATCTCGTCGCAGATGCCGCCGATGCCGCCGACGCGCTGAACCCGGCGGACCGCGGCTTCTACGCGGACGCGACGTACGAGAAGGACCACCTGGTCAGCCCGTTCGACCCCGACCGGCCGATCCCCTGGGTGTGGGGGCACTCGCTGCGCGACGAGCGCCCGATCCTGGTCCCCGCGCGGCTGGCGCACTACAGCGCGGGCGTCGAGGCCGACAACTTCGTCTTCGAGTGCTCCAACGGCTGTGCCACCGGCGGGAGTCTGGAGGAGGCGATCCTCTTCGGGCTCCTGGAGCTGATCGAACGCGACGCGTTCCTGCTCGCCTGGTACGGCCGCGCCCGGCTCACCGAGATCGACCTCGGATCGTGCCGGGGCGGCACCATCCGCACGATGCTCGACCGGGCCGCGCTGCACGGCTACGACGTGCACGCCTTCGACACCCGGATGGACCTCGCCGTGCCCGTCGTCACGGCCCTCGCGGTGCGCCGCGACGGAGGTCTGGGCACGCTCTCCTTCAGCGCCGCCGCCGGTTTCGACCCGGAGGGCACGGTCGACGCGGCCCTGTCCGAAGTCCTCACCTACATACCCCACTTGCCCTACCAGGTCGCCGAACGCGAGGGCGAGCTGCGGGAGATGGCGGACGACTACCGCAAGGTCCTGCATCTGAAGGACCACGCGCAGCTGTACGGCCTGCCGGAGATGGCGGAGCACGCGCGCGAGTATCTGGAGCCGACCGCCGTACGCACGCTGGAGGAGACGTACGCCGACTGGGCCCCGCTCCGGCCGCGCACCGGTGATCTGCTGGACGATCTGCGGCTGCTGCGCGACGAGTTGGCGGGTGCGGGATACGACGTGATCGCCGTCGACCAGACGACGCCGGAGCAGCGGCGGATGGGGCTGCACACCGTCAGCACTCTCGTGCCCGGTCTGCTGCCGCTGGACTTCGGGTGGACGCGGCAGCGTGCCCTGCTGATGCCGAGACTGCGGACGGCGCTGCGGGTGGCCGGGCGGCGTACGGACGACCTGCCGGAGTCCGCGATCAAGGCGGTCCCGCATCCGTTCCCGTGAGTCCGCGCGGGGGCTTCGCGGCACAACAGCAGCCGGCCCCTCACCACGTGGGGGACACCCAAGGAGGAGGGGCCGGTGCCTTGACCGCCGGCCTGGATCAGGCGGAGCAGGAGGTGGTGCTGGTGGTGCTGGAGCAGGTCGACGTCGAGGAGCAGGACGTGGAACCGGCGAGAACGACCTCGGACGCGTCCGAGTAGTCCGAGATCTCGAAGGTCTCCGACTCAAGCTCCAGGATCTCGTCGGCGAGGGTGGCGAGACCGGTCTTCGGGGTCATGGGGGTTCTCCTTCAGTTACCGGGGGCTTCACCGGCTTGTCCGGCAGCGCTCCCTTGCGGTGGCCTCATTCCACCTGTGCCCGCTGTCAGTTCGGCCCGGCTTTCACTGTCACATCGCTGACACCCCCTGTCAGCGGAACGTGTGTCCGGTGCGCGTGCCCTGCAGCACGCTCGGACCTCAAGCAAGGAGGTGAACGGCGCATGATCGACGCGCTGAACGAGGACACACCCCGAGCACTCACACCCGAGCCGCCACCGGAACCCGCGCCTCGGCCGGAATCAGCGTCTCCGTCCACGGACTCGGCCGATCCGGGCGGCCCCGCCAGTCCCACCGGCCCCGCCGCCGTACCGCGCGAGACCCTGCGCGCCGCCCTCGGGCTCTATCTCGACGTACACGCCCACCCGGAGCTGTCCGGCGCCGAAGCGCGCACCGCCGAGTGCTTCGCCGCCCACCTGGCGGGCGACGGCGCCTCGGTCACCCGTGGCGTCGGAGGCCACGGCGTCGTCGGCGTCCTGCGCAACGGCACCGGACCCACCCTCATGCTGCGCGCCGAACTGGACGCCCTGCCCATCGAGGAACGCACCGGCCTCGCGTACGCGAGCACCGTCCCCGGCACCATGCACGCCTGCGGCCACGACCTCCATCTCGCCTCCGCGGCAGGCGCGTTCACCCTGCTCGCGCAGTCGGCCGAGACCTGGAGCGGCACCGTCCTGGTCGTCGGCCAGCCCGCCGAGGAGACCCTGGAAGGCGCGGGCGCGATGCTCGCCGACGGGCTCTACGAGCGGTTCGGCACTCCCGACGTCGTCCTCGCCCAGCACACCGCGCCGCTGCCGGCCGGGTCACTCGCGCACGGCCGGGGCCCGATGCTGGCGGCGAGCGCCGCGCTGGACGTCGTCATCCACGGCTACGGCGGCCACGCCGGCACCCCGCAGCTGACCGTCGACCCTGTCGTGACCGCCGCCGCGACCGTTATGCGCCTGCAGACGGTGGTCTCCCGCGAGACAGCGCCGTCCGACCAGGTCGTCCTGACCGTCGGGTCCCTGCACGCGGGCAGTCGCGGCAATGTCGTCCCGGACGGAGCCGAGCTGAGCATCACCGTCCGTGCGGCCACCGACCAGGCCCGGGAACGGGCCGTGGCGGCGGCGATACGAATCGTACGAGCCGAGTGCGCGGCCTCCGGCTGCCCCAGGGATCCCGAGGTCACGGTCGTCTCCCGCTCCCCGGCCCTGCTGCCCGATCCGGCGACGACGGCGACCGTACGGGCCGCCCACGAGCGGGAGTTCGGCCCGCACCGGGTGGCCGAGTGGCCGGGCTCGATGGCCACCGAGGACTTCCCGAGCTTCGCCACCGAAGGGGTACGGACGGCATACTGGATGGTCGGTACGGCATCCCCGCGGCAGTGGCGCGAGGCGCGCGCGGCCGGCCGGCCGGTACCGCCCAACCACTCGGCGGAGTTCGCCCCCGACGTACGGACCGCCCTGCCGGCGGGGATCGCGGCCATGGCGACGGCCGCCAGGCAGCTGTTCAAGGAGACTCGTTGACCATGACGGCCCAGTGGCACGGGTACGCGCATGTGGCGAACGCCACCGGATATGTGGAGGTGGTGACGGTCCGTGAGGACAGCGCGGCCCCGTCAGCCGAGACGACCGTCATCCGGTTGCTGGGGCTGCTGCCGAGGCACTTGAGATGTGTCCCGGAGGTCGCGGAGGTCGCGGGGGACCAGGTGCGGCTGTGGATCGCGCGCGACGGCGCGACGACCGACACCGACATCCGCCGCGCGGTCCGGGCTGTCCTGGCGGACGCGGCGCTGTGGGGCTGGGCGGAGCAGAGCTGACCCGTTCCCTGCCGCCGCCGCTGTCAACTCCCCGTCAGATCCAGCCCCGTTCGCGGGCCAGCAGCGCGCCCTGCGCGCGGCTCGCGGCGCCGAGCGCCTGAAGCAGGTCGGCCACATGTCTCCGGTACGTACGGACCGAGATCCCCAAGTCGCGGGCGCCCGCCTCGTCCTTGCCCACCGTGCACATCGAGATCAGCACCTGCTGCTCGATCTCGCTGAGCCCCTCCACCGCGTCGGCGGACTCCTTCGTGACGGTCAGCAGATCGTCGGCCTGCGTCCAGATCTTCTCGAACAGGGCGATGATGTTGGAGACGAGCCCGCTCTTGTGGGCCAACAGCGCCCCCCGCGCGGTGTTCTGAGGGTCCACCGGGACCAGGGCCGTACGGCCGTCGTACACCAGGATCCGCTCCGTGATGTTGTCCGCGACCCGGATCTGCGCCCCGCGCTTGACCAGTTCGCGCAGATACTCACGGGTCGGCAGGTCGTCCAGCGCGGCGGCGAGCACCACATTGCGGATGCGCACCCCGCGCCGCAGACATCGCAGGTCCAGCGGGCGGGAGCGTTCGATGTTCGCGGCCGAGAGCTTCGTGTACGGCTCCACGGACAGGATCTCGTCACGTGCGAAGAAGGCAAGGTCGTCGATCCGGTTCCGTATCTCCGTCAGCCCCTCCAACTGCTCGATGCCCTGCACCGGGGGCAGTCGCGAGCCCTGCTCGGCGCGCAGACCGTCGACCAGATCACGGGCCTGCATGACCCGGCGCAACTCCTCGTGAAGCGCGTTCAGTCGAGCGTCGGTCAGCCGGGCCAGGGCCACACCGGGGTCGGCGGGGGAGACGCGGTGGTGACTGCTGTCGGGGTTCAGCAGGCCCAACTCCCGCAGCCGGTCGAGGCTTTGCTTGGCGTCGTCCTGTTCGGAGTGGACCAGGAGGTGGATGTCGTCCGCCGATGTATCGGGATTGCGGAGAAAGTGCCGGTAGATCTCTTCCTCGGTCGGAGAGACGCCGAAGACGGACATCTCGTTGTCGCCCAAGACTTGGCCTCCGCTACTGGATCAATTCACGCCGAGGACGGGTGGGGTGGCGCCGTCGGTGATGCGGTCCGCCGGGCTGGCCGCGAGGCTCGGAGGGGACCTTGGAGAGAGTAAAGGCAATGCCATGACTCTGTAACTGATCTTGCGAGGAACTGTGCCCTGGATATGGGGGAACCGAACGTGTCATGACCGGCCGCTTGCCGCCGGGTGGGCCGGAGGGTGAACTGGTCGCGGGTCCGGGTGACGTGAATATCGCCTACCGGAGGTCATATTCGGACAACTGGTGAAAGCGAACGCGTCGTGAGGCTTGTGTACGCGGGCGTGCTCTTGTGTGTCGACGGGTGTGCTCATGCGTGCGCGAGGCGACCGCGCCGGACCATCTGCCCCGCCGCTTCACCTGCCCCCTCACACCGCATTTCGAACATGCTGCGCCTACTGCTCCTGGTAATACAAGGGTGGCTTCCTCTTGTCGCGCCCGGTTCGACGGCCGGTTCGACCATAGCCCCCCAGGTCCTCGATTGACATGGCGCTGTCAGTACAGCAAATCTCGCGGAGCTCCGGGCGCGGCTCCGGGCACGGGCGGCGGCGTCGAGACCCAACTCACCTATCAGGGACGGTCGTTCACCGTCCCCACCGACTGGAACGTCATCGATCGCCAACGCCAGGGTCGGAGTGCCGGGCCTGCCTGTCATCGAGGTCTCGGGCCTCACCGCCACATCGACAAGCAGCTGCCCATCAAAGGCGGGCACGACCAAGCTCACACTGACCGTCGCGGGCACCCCGGTCACGATCCCGGACAACCCGAACCACACGATCGACCTGGGAGTGGCGAAACACGTCACCAACGAGCAGACGGAGAGACGACGGCCCACAACTGCACGACCTGACCACCCGAAGCACCGCAGCACCCCACTGTGCTCGCCGACCCCTCAGGGCCGGCGAGCGCAGCTCTGGCTCTACAAAGCGAGCCGCCGTCGCATGGCAACCGCCCGGCTGTCGTCGTACGGTCCGATGAGCCGCAGAGCCTCGGACCTGTGCGCCTCGGCCTCACCCACCGCCGAAGCCAACGCCTCCAGGGCCAGCGCCTCGTGCCACGGGTCCCCGAGGTCACGGTGGACGGCAGCTGCCCGGCGCTGGAAGTGGGCTGCCTCCTCCGATCTGCCGAGCGCCCGATACATCTCGCCGGTGCCGTTGGAGGTTCCCGACAGATCGTTGCGCGAGCTGTCGGGAACGTCTGGTGCACCGCTGTGCTCGTTGATGATGTGCTCCGGCTATGGGACTGGTGCGGGCAGGGGCGCGATTTCGCGGGCGAAGTACGAGGAGATGTCCTCGCCGATCTCGTAGAGCGATCGGAAGTACCGCTCCCAGGAATTGACGTGCTCCGGGTCGGTGAAGCGGATCGAGCCCATCGGGACCCCGGTGTCGCTGTAGATGACGTTGTAGAGGGTGTGGCCGCCAAGTACCACGATTTCCGGGAGTTGTTGTTTCTTCTCGGCCTCGGCCACCTGGTCCGCGGTGACGATTCGTACCCGGCTGCTGTTCAGCTCGCCATCTTGGACCAGCGAATGCATTTCCCATTGCACATACGGGGTGACGGGATACTCGACAATGCGCACCCGGTGGAATATGTACCGACGGCGCCTGTACTCCCGCGCGTTGGCCATGGCGGCGTCCCGTCGCCCGGCGAAGAGACGTAGTGCTTCCTGCCAGTCCCCGCGACGGAGCGCGTCCCTGCTGGGGCTGTTCTGCTCCTCGAAGTACTGTCGTCGCTCCAGCTTCCACGAGGCGCCGTCCTGGATCACCGCTTGACGTTCTCTGAAATCGCGCTTGTAGTCCTTGCTGACGAGGCGCTCACCCAGCTCGGGGGGTGATCGTCGGCACGTTCAGGTCAAGCATCCGGAATATCCCTCTTCGCGGCGCTGAGCATATTTCCGGGGATCACGACGAGGCGTTCGTCTGCTGCCAAGGAGACACCGGCAGGAAGACTCGCCGAATAATCCGCTGTGAGGTCTCGGCCGATGACCGCGATGTCGCCGTTGCTCAACTGCCAGATGTCCGGGCAGTCCTCTTCGTCTTGAGAATTTCCCAGCTCCTGCGCCGTCTTGCCGAGGCGCCGCTCGAATAACGCGGAAGGGTCTGCTTCCCAGGGACGGTTTTCACTCGTTACCTCCGGGTGAGAGGGTTCCAGCGGGCGGATGTCACAGATTCTATCGAGGTCGATTACGCACAGCAATGTCGTCCGCGGCGGCTTCTCGCCAACGTTCACGGCCCCCGACCACCCCACCGCCCGCCCCCACCCGTCCCGCGCGGCGTCCCTCCGTGCGGGGTCGTACGCTGGAGGCCCCCGGCCCGTGAGACGTGTCGGGTCCTTCGCGTTGCTCACCCGGTGCACCCTCCGCGCGCACCCCCACCCCCGGAACCGGACGGAAACACCCTTCATGAGCCTGCACGGTCTGCTCGACGCCGTTGTACGAGACCCGGCGCTCGGCGAAGCGGTCGGTGCCGCCGCCGATGGGCATCGGATGTATGTCGATCTCGTCGGGCCGCCCGCCGCCCGGCCCTTCGCGGTCGCCGCCCTTGCGCGCGACGCGGGCCGGCCCGTGCTCGCCGTCACCGCGACCGGGCGGGAGGCGGAGGATCTGGCCGCCGCGCTGCGGTCGCTGCTGCCCGCCGACTCCGTCGCGGAGTTCCCGTCCTGGGAGACGCTGCCGCACGAGCGCCTGTCGCCCCGCAGCGACACCGTCGGCCGCAGGCTCGCCGTGCTGCGCCGGCTCGCGCACCCGCGCGCCGACGACCCCGGCGCCGGGCCGGTCAGCGTCGTCGTCGCGCCCATCCGCTCCGTACTCCAGCCGCAGGTCAAGGGCCTCGGCGACCTGGAGCCGGTGTCGCTGCGGGGCGGTGGCACGGCGGACCTGAACGAGGTCACGCAGGCGCTGGCCGCCGCCGCGTACTCCCGCGTCGAACTGGTCGAGAAGCGCGGCGAGTTCGCCGTACGAGGCGGCATCCTGGACGTCTTCCCGCCCACCGAGGAGCACCCGCTTCGGGTGGAGTTCTGGGGCGACGACATCGAGGAGATCCGGTACTTCAAGGTCGCCGACCAGCGGTCGCTCGAAGTCGCCGAGCACGGACTGTGGGCGCCGCCCTGCCGTGAGCTGCTACTCACCCCGCAGGTGCGGGAGCGGGCAGCCGCCCTCGCCGAGGTGCACCCCGAGCTGGCCGACATGCTCGGCAAGATCTCCGAGGGCATCGCGGTCGAGGGCATGGAGGCCCTGGCCCCGGTCCTCGTCGACGACATGGAGCTGCTGCTCGACGTCCTGCCCAAGGGCTCCATGGCGCTGGTCTGCGACCCCGAGCGGGTCCGTACCCGCGCCGCCGACCTGGTCGCCACCAGCCAGGAATTCCTCCAGGCGTCCTGGGCGGCGGGAGCCGGCGGCGGCGAGGCGCCCATCGACGTCGGCGCGGCCTCGCTGTGGGGCATCGCGGACGTCCGCGACCGGGCGCGCGAGCTGGGCATGATGTGGTGGTCGGTGGCGCCGTTCGCCGCCGACGAGGAGCTGTCGGCGGACACCCTCAAGCTGGGCATGCGCGCCCCGGAGACGTACCGCGGCGACACCGCCCGCGCCCTCGCCGACACCAAGGGCTGGCTCGCCGACGGCTGGCGCGTCGTCTATGTCACGGAGGGCCACGGCACGGCCTCCCGTACGGTCGAGGTGCTGGGCGGGGAGGGCATCGCGGCCCGCCTCGACACCCCCGAGGCGCGCGGCGGCCAGGGTCTCGCCGAGATCACCCCGGCGCTCGTGCATGTCGCGTGCGGCTCGATCGAGTACGGCTTCGTGGACCCCGCGCTGGGGCTCGCCGTCCTCACCGAGACCGACCTGTCCGGCCAGAAGGCGGCGGGCAAGGACGGCGTACGGATGCCGACCAAGCGCCGCAAGACGATCGACCCGCTCACCCTGGAGCCGGGCGACTACATCGTCCACGAGCAGCACGGCGTCGGCCGGTACGTCGAGATGGTGCAGCGCACCGTCCAGGGCGCGACGCGCGAGTACCTGCTCGTCGAGTACGCCCCCGCCAAGCGCGGCCAGCCCGGCGACCGCCTCTACATCCCCACCGACCAGCTCGAACAGGTCACCAAGTACGTCGGCGGCGAGGCCCCCACCCTGCACCGGCTCGGCGGCGCCGACTGGACGAAGACCAAGCAGCGCGCCAAGAAGGCCGTCAAGGAGATCGCCGCCGACCTCATCAAGCTCTACTCGGCGCGGATGGCGGCGCCCGGCCACGCCTTCGGCCAGGACACCCCCTGGCAGCGGGAACTGGAGGACGCGTTCCCGTACGTGGAGACGCCCGACCAGCTCTCCACCATCGCCGAGGTCAAGGAGGACATGGAGAAGACGGTCCCGATGGACCGCCTGGTCTGCGGCGACGTCGGCTACGGCAAGACGGAGATCGCCGTGCGCGCCGCCTTCAAGGCCGTCCAGGACGGCAAGCAGGTCGCCGTCCTCGTCCCCACGACCCTGCTCGTGCAGCAGCACTTCGGCACCTTCTCCGAGCGGTACGCACAGTTCCCCGTCTCCGTGAAGGCCCTGTCCCGCTTCCAGAGCGACAGCGAGTCGAAGTCGACCCTCCAAGGGCTGCGCGAGGGATCGGTCGACATCGTCATCGGCACGCACCGCCTCTTCTCCGCCGAGACGAAGTTCAAGGACCTCGGCCTGGTCATCGTCGACGAGGAGCAGCGCTTCGGCGTCGAGCACAAGGAGCAGCTGAAGAAGCTCCGCGCCAACGTCGACGTGCTGACGATGTCCGCGACGCCGATCCCCCGCACCCTGGAGATGGCGGTGACCGGCATCCGCGAGATGTCGACCATCACCACGCCGCCCGAGGAGCGGCACCCGGTGCTGACCTTCGTCGGCCCGTACGAGGAGAAGCAGATCGGCGCGGCCATCCGCCGTGAACTGCTGCGCGAGGGCCAGGTCTTCTACATCCACAACCGCGTCGAGTCGATCGACCGCGCCACGGCCCGGCTGCGCCAGATCGTCCCGGAGGCGCGTATCGCGACCGCGCACGGTCAGATGTCCGAACAGGCCCTGGAACAGGTCGTGGTGGACTTCTGGGAGAAGAAGTTCGACGTCCTCGTCTCCACCACGATCGTGGAGTCCGGTATCGACATCGCCAACGCCAACACCCTCGTGGTGGAGCGCGGCGACAACTTCGGCCTCTCCCAACTGCACCAGCTGCGCGGCCGGGTGGGCCGCGGCCGGGAGCGCGGCTACGCGTACTTCCTCTACCCGCCGGAGAAGCCGCTCACCGAGACGGCCCACGAACGCCTCGCGACGATCGCCCAGCACACCGAGATGGGCGCCGGCATGTATGTCGCGATGAAGGACCTGGAGATCCGCGGCGCGGGCAATCTGCTCGGCGGCGAGCAGTCCGGGCACATCGCGGGCGTCGGCTTCGACCTGTACGTACGCATGGTCGGCGAGGCCGTCGCGGACTACCGCGCGGCCGTTGACGGCACGGTGCAGGAGGAGGCACCGCTGGAGGTCAAGATCGAGCTGCCGGTCGACGCGCATGTCCCGCACGACTACGCGCCCGGCGAGCGGCTGCGCCTCCAGGCGTACCGCGCGATCGCCTCCGCCAACTCGGAGGCCGACATCACCGCCGTACGCGAGGAGTTGACGGACCGTTACGGCAAGCTCCCCGAACCGGTCGAGAATCTGCTGCTGGTGGCGGGGCTGCGGATGCTGGCGCGCGCCCGCGGGGTCGGCGAGATCGTCCTCCAGGGCCCCAACATCCGCTTCGCGCCGGTGGAGTTGCGGGAGTCCCAGGAGCTGCGGCTGAAGCGGCTCCATCCCCGTACGGTGATCAAGCCGACGGCCCATCAGATCCTGGTGCCGCGCCCGACGTCGGGCAAGATCGGCGGCAAGCCGGTGGTGGGCCGCGAACTGCTGTCGTGGACGGGGGAGTTCCTGGCGACGATCCTGGGTTCGTGAACGCTTTCAGATATACGTCCCCGCGTACCGGCCGGTACGTCTCCGCGTACCGGCCCGATCACTCCAAGTCATCCCAGTTCCACGACGTAGAGTCAGTCCCGTCGGGCTCCCGCCCGAACCTGAACCGACCCTGGGCACCGCCGATCTCGATGAACTGGTCGAAGTGCCCCGCGCCAGGAAGCCGTTCGGCCAAGGTGGCGATCTGCGCGTGCGCGTCAGCCTTCCGCAGAGCTGTCAGCAGCTCGGCCACGGCGTGCGAACCGTTCAGGAAGGCGTCGTTGACGGCGCGTGTCGCCAGATCGGTGAGTTGATCGTCCGCCCCGGCCTTCCGGAGCACATCCAGTAGCAGGGCGACGTGGTACAGGTTGTCCAGGTCGACCTCGGCAGCGGGGGCGCGGTCCAGCAGGATGTCGACCGCTCCCCCCGTGTCGGCCTCCCGAAGTGCTTCCAACATCCTTGCCACGGCGTCCGCACTGTGGCGGGAGCCGAGCGCGAGGGCGTTGGCCGTGCGGGCGGCGAGGGCGCCGGCGGCATCCTCGGCTCCGACCGACTTCATCGCACGCAGCAGCCAGTGGACGGTGCTCGGATCGGTGAGGGAGGGGATCTCGACGTCGGCCCGCCGCGCCAGGGCGATCGCCTGGTCCCGCTCCTCGACTTCCCGCAGAACGTCCAGCAGCCCGGCCACGTTGCCCGGTTTCCTCACGGAGACCTCGGCTGCGGCCTTCTTCGCCAGGGTGGTGACCTGCTGCGGCGTCCCGTACTTCCGCAACTCACCCAGCAGGTGGGCCACCTCGGACACGATGTCCGCGCAGACGGCGACGGTGGCCCGTCCCACCAGGGTGTCGAACTGGTCCGTCTCCCCGGCCTCCCACAACGCGCGCAGCAGGTCGGCCACGGCATACACGTGGCCCGCGTCGACCTGGGTGGCCGGGTCGCGATCGAGCAGGGCCGTGATCTGTGCGCGTGCCAGGTCGGCGAGCCGCGGATCCTCCTCGGTCTCCCGTAACGCGTCCAGCAGCCAGGCCACGTCGTAGGCATCGTCCAGGGGGCCCTTGGTCGCGGGACAGCGCTTCAGCAGCGTGGTGATCTGTGCGCGTGCCAGGTCGGCGAAGTGCGGGTCCTCTCCGGCCTCCCGTAGCGCCCGCAACAGCCAGGCCACGTCGCCGAGGCGGTTCCTGAAGACCTTGGTGGCGGGGTCGCGGTCCAGCAACGCGGTGACCTGATCCTTCTCTCCCGCGTCCCGCAGCACATACAGCAGCCCGGCCACGTTGCCCGGTTTCCTCACGGAGACCTCGGCTGCGGCCTTCTTCGCCAGGGCGGTGACCTGCTGCGGAGTCCCGTACGTGGTCAGCGCCTTCAGCATCTCGCCCACGGCTTCAAGGTTGTTCAGGCGGACGGCGCGGACCGCGCGGCCCAACAGGACGGTCATCTGCTCGCGTACGGGGGCGGCGATCTCGGGTACCTCTCCGGCCCGCCGCAGCGCCACCAGCAGATAGTCCAGCCGCTCGGCCACGTTGTCCGGGTCCTCGGGGCCGTCTTCGTCATCCGGGTCTCCGAGGCGGACCTCGCGGACGGCGCGCCTCGCCAGGAGGGCCACCTGCTCGGTCTCTCCGGCCTCCCGCAGCGCGTCCAGCAGCATGCCCGCGTCGACCGGCGCGTGCAGCGAGGCGTTGTCGGCGGCATGCTTCGCCAGGGCGGTGATCTGCTCCGTCTCTCCGGCGTCCCGCAGCACTTCAAGCACTCTGGTCACTTCGTACAGGTCGTCCAGGGGAAACGGGTTGTCGTCCTGGGAGGTCTCGGCGGCGGGGTGCCGTTCCAGCAGGGCGATGACGCTTTCCTCCGCTCCGGCCTCCCGCAGGGTGTCCAGCAGCCTGGCCTTGGCGTGCGGGTCGTCCGAGCGGAACGCGGCAGCAGCCCACTCGGCGGGGCGGTGGTCGTCGGGGTGCAGGGCATGGAGGCGCCGGACGAGGTCGATCGCGGCCTGCGGGTGGCCCTGGGCGGCGGCGTGCTTGAGGAGTTGGGCGGCGTCGCGATACAGCCCGCGATTCCAGGCGGCGTGCCCGAGTTCGGCCAGGTCGGAGCGGGGCGCGTGCCGGGCCGCCGTGGTCCAGAAGCCGACGGGCGGGATCTCTTCGGCACGGGAGCGGCGGCCGTCCTGGTCGAGATGGTCGGCCAGTCGGTACAACTCCCCCTGGCCGGCCGGGGCGCCGGAGCCCGCGGTGGCGTGTGTGCGCTGATTGCGGGGTGTCCCGACGGCGGTGAGAATGCCCGGAATGCCGTTGCACGGGGCGGTGACATAGCCGAGGGCTTCGGTCTGCCAGCCCTCGTCGGGCACGTCGACGCGGACAGCTTCGGGATAGTGCGGGGCAGCCGCCGTGAGCCAGGCCAGGGGAAGATGCGCTCCGGCGCCGAGGCGGCGGGCGTCCATGGCGGCCTGGACGAGCGCCCGAGAGGCGGGCGGTGCCATCTCGTAACGGCTCCTCAGGAGCGGCACCCCGGCCAGGTACTGAGTGACCTGGCCGTCCGGGGCCGCGTCGGCGGCTTCCCGGAGCCGGGGATCGTCGTCCGTTGCTCTCAGTGCGGCCAGATCGGGCCCGGTGAAGGCATCCGGTACATGAATCCTGTGGTGCTCCAGCAGCTTGTGGGCGTGGCGGTGCGCGTCCGGGGCGCGGGGATCCGTCAGGGCGCGCAAGTGAGCGGGCCACAAGGTGGCCAGGATCAGCACCGGCCCCCGTGCCTGGTCGCGCAACAGCTTTCGAAGGTCTGCGGCGACTGTCTCACCGTCCCCGCCCGCCAGGTAGGACTGGGCCTCGTCCAGCCACACCACTGTGTACGGGGCGAGACGGGTCAGTTCGGCCTGAGCGGCACCGGCATGGGCCGGGTAGAGGGGATGCCACAGCCGCCACGGCTCCTTCCGCTCGCGCAGTGGGTTGAGGGCTTCCCAGCAGGCACGAGTTTTGCCTGTGGAGGATCCGCCCACCAGCACGGCGATCGCGCTGGTTCCGTCGGCGGCCCCGGCCACCACCTCGGCCAGTCGACGGTCGTGGTCGCGCGGCACGTACCGCGGCAGCAACGGCAGTCCGTGAGCCGCTGACCCGATCGACTCGTGCACCTGTAGTTGCAACGCGTCGGTCACCTCCGCCAGTGGCGGACCGGGCCACAGGCGCTCCCGCACCTTTCGGGCCTGAGCGGCTTCGACGGCGGAACGGGTGCCGTCCGCGCGTCGGCCGGTCACGGCTGCGTAGACGTCGTTCCACCGCTTCTTGTGCAGCACAGCTTCCTGTTCCGCACTGAGCGGCTTGTTGCCCTTCTTGACCTGATCCTCCACCGCCTCCACCAGATCGAGCAGTTGTTCGATCCTCTGGGGAAACCGTTCAGCGCGTAACCATGCCCCGATGGTGCTCGGACTTACCCCCACGGTCGGCGTGGCACCGGCGCGCCGTTCCGCCCCGCGTACCTGTGCTGCCAGCTTGCGGTCGGAGAGTTCACCGCCCCGTGGACCTCGGCGCCACTTGGTCAGCTCGCCGACGAACTCCTCGATGAGCTTGGCGTACTCCGGTTCCCTTTCCGCCAGTTTCGACACCGCGACTCCCCTTCCAGGCCCGTGCCCCGGTGTCCAACACCCCCTGGGCACCGAGTTGGACGCACCGTCCGCCACGCCGGGAACGTAGCGCCTACCAGCCCGCTTCAGAACAGAAGTGTCCAACCCGCAACAGACTCCTGCGGGACGGCGTCCGGAACAGACAGCGTCGGCCTCAGTCCGCACGACTCGATAACCCGATGCGGTGCCCGGAGAGCAGGAGGATGCCCACCATGTCCCGACCGAACTCAAAACGCCCCCGCGGAAAGCGGCCAACCAGGCGGAGGGAGCCGGCGAAGCCGGAGTCCCGGAGGAGCGCGTACCTGCGCCGCGTGCCCGCCGCACTCCTGCTCGCCGCCGGCGTCATCTGCTTCGCTGTCGGAGCCTTCGAGCCGTCGGGCGTCCTGTGCACGTGCGGGTTCACTCTGCTGACACCAGAACTCGCCGCCAAATCGCCGAGCTGAGCTTCCGCTGGTGGCGGGGATGCGGCTCAAGCGCCCCATCCCCGAACTGCTGTCGTGGACGGGGGAGTTCCTGGCGACGATCCTGGGTTCGTGAACGCTTTCAGATGTACGTCCCCGCGTACCGCCCGCCCGCCCTTGGCCGCGCGCCCCCTCCTCCCTCTGCTTGTCGTGGCGTGCGCAGCCTCGCTGCTCGCGGGGTGCGACGCCGTCGATTCCGCCGATACGGACGGCAGCGCGCCGGACGGGCGGGCGACCAGCCCGCTCAAGAACACGGACGGCACCGCGCCCGGCCTCGCGCCCCTCACCACGGGCGCGGAGAAGGCGGCGGCCCGCGAGCTCGTCGGCGAGCTGGAGGTGAAGGGGCGCGGGCCCAAGACCGGTTACGACCGGGACGAGTTCGGCTACGCGTGGATGGACACGGCCGATGGCGTCCCGTTCGCGGGCAACGGCTGTGACACCCGCAACGACCTGCTGAAACGCGACGGCCAGGACATCGAGTTCAAGTCCGGCTCCGACTGCGTGATCGTCTCGATGACGCTGCACGACCCGTACACCGGCAAGTCCATCGCCTGGAAGAAGAAGCAGGCGACCGCCGTCCAGATAGACCATGTGGTGCCGTTGTCGTACAGCTGGCAGCTGGGTTCGGCGCGCTGGCCGGAGAGCAAGCGCGAGCGGTTCGCGAACGACGCGCTGAATCTGATCCCGGTCGAGGGGCGCGCCAACAGCGCCAAGGGGGACTCCGGCCCCGCGTCCTGGCTGCCGCCGAGCAGAGAGATCAGGTGTGCCTACGCGGTCCGCTTCGCGCAGGCGGCCCTCAGCTACGACATGCCGGTGACGGCCCCGGACAAACAGATGATGCTGCGGCAGTGCGGTGCGACGTGAACGACGTGAACGGTGAGAGGACCCCGGTGGTGCCGCCGGGGTCCTCGGCCGTCAGCCGTGCTGCTTGGCCCGGCGGCCCCGGTTGAAGACCATCGCGCCACTGGCGAAGACGACTGCCCCCAGGCCCGCCACTACCGCGGGCACGGCGACGGCCGATTCGTTGCTGGAGGCTGCCAGCTTCTCACCGGCCGCGGCCTGTTCGGTGTGTCCGGCGGCGTGGATCGGGTCGGCCTTGGTGTTCTCGACGTCCGCCCCGAGCGCCTCGACCTCGGCGGCCGACCGCTCGCCGCCCGCCAGACCGGTGACCTCACCGCTGCCGCCGTCGAAGACGACATCGGAGCAGGAGAAGAAGTTCTCCTGGCTGTCCGAACGGATCCACTGGACGAAGAGCATGTGCTGACCGCTCCGTTGCGGTAACTGGAGGTTCCAGTAGTAGTGGCCTCCCTCCGTGCCCACACCACCGTTCTGCGGCGGGTTGGTCACCGTCTGAAGGTGCTCCAGGTCGCCCCACGCGAGGGCCTTGGTCGGGCTCCACCCGCTCTTGGTGAGGTACACCTCGAACTTGCCCGGATGGGCGGCCCAGTTGCTGTACTTGAGCTGGATGTTCGCGCCCGAGGTCAGGTGCGTCTTCGGCCAGTCGGTGCGGACCGCGTTGTACGCGGAGAAGTTGTACGGGCTGCGGTCGCCCGCGCTGCACAGCTTCCCGTCCGGGACGTAACCCGCGCCCCTGCCACCGGCGTTGGAGTCCAGAACGGCGAACCAGTTGTACAGCGGGGTGGTACCGGTCTGCCGGACCGCGTCGGCGCAGGCGGGGTTGGACGGCATCTGGGTCGAGCCGTTCTGGAGCAGGTCCTTGTAGCACAGGTTGGTCCGCGAGCCGGGCATGATGCTGACGCCGTGCGCCGATGCCGGGGACGGCACGGACAGCACCGCGGCGACAACGCCCGCGGCCCCGGCTAGGGCCAGCGTGCGCCGGGCACGGACCGAGTTGATGGCCATGAGTTGGTCTCCTTCGTGAAGGTTCTCTTTCGAGCACTGACCGATCGGCCGGGACCTGTCGTGGGCGTCGCCCCATGCTGCGGGAGCCGACCGTTCGGGCCCGGCGATCGACCTGACAGAGGGTCTGGCGTGGATGGTGGGGGTTGATGGGGGGTGATGGGAGCGCTCCCATCGGCAACGTAGCGCGCGGGGGTGGACTAGTAAATGGCCTCGTCGCGTCCAAGCATTGACAGGTCTTGGTCAAGGCTTGACGATGGGAGCGCTCCCATCGTTAAGAACGTGCAACTGAACCGGGCAAAGCGCACGTCTTCCCCCCTAGGGGTGAAGATCCCAATCCTCCGGAGGTAGTTCGCACATGACACCCCTCACCACCTCAGTCGCCTTACCCCAACGACGAGTCCGCCGCGGCCTGGTCGCTCTCACCGTCGGCGCGATGCTGCTCACCGGCGGCGCGGTCACCCAGCTCACCACCACCCCCGCCTCCGCGTCCGCAAAGGCCTCCGCAAAGGCCGCCGCCCGCGTGGACAACCCGTACGCGGGTGCCAAGGTGTACGTGAACCCGCTGTGGTCCGCGAAGGCCGCGGCCGAACCCGGCGGCAGCAGGATCTCCAACCAGCCCACCGCCGTGTGGCTCGACCGCATCGCCGCGATCAAGGGTGTGGCCGGCGGAATGGGCCTGGAGGCCCACCTCAACAGGGCCGTCAGCCAGGGCGCGCAGACGATCCAGCTGGTCATCTACAACTTGCCCGGCCGTGACTGTTCCGCCCTCGCCTCGAACGGCGAGCTCGGCCAGACGGATCTCCCCCGGTACAAGAGCGAGTACATCGACCCGATCGCGGCGATCCTGGCCAAGCCGGCCTACGCCAACCTGCGCATCGTGAACATCGTCGAGATCGACTCGCTGCCGAACCTGGTCACCAACGTCTCGCCCCGCCCGACCGCGGTCCCGAACTGCGACACGATGAAGGCGAACGGAAACTACGTCAAGGGTGTCGGCTACGCGCTGGCCAAGCTGGGCGCGATCCCGAACGCGTACAACTACGTCGACGCGGGTCACCACGGCTGGATCGGCTGGGACGACAACTTCAACGCCTCCGCGAAGCAGATCGCCGAGGCCGCGAAGGCCGAGGGCAGCACACTGGCCAACGTGCACGGCTTCATCGCCAACACCGCGAACTACGGCGCCACCACGGAGCCGTTCTTCAAGATCGGCGATACCGCCAACGACGGTCCGATCCGCGAAAAGTCCAAGTGGATCGACTGGAACCGCTACGTGGACGAGCAGTCGTTCGCCCAGGCGTTCCGCACCGAGGTCCAGAAGGAAGGCTTCTCCTCGGACGTCGGCATGCTGATCGACACCTCCCGCAACGGCTGGGGCGGAGCGGCCCGGCCGACCGCCGCGGGCCCGAAGACCACCTCGGACACGTACGTCAACGGAGGCCGCACCGACCGCCGGATCCACCTGGGCAACTGGTGCAACCAGAAGGGCGCCGGTCTCGGCGCACGGCCCCAGGCGGCCCCGGCACCCGGTATCGACGCGTACGTCTGGGTCAAGCCCCCGGGTGAGTCGGACGGCGCCAGCAAGGTGATCGAGAACGACGAGGGCAAGGGCTTCGACCGGATGTGCGACCCGACGTACACCGGTAACCCCCTCAACGGGAACAACATGTCCGGCGCCCTGCCGGACGCGCCGCTCTCCGGCCACTGGTTCCCGGCCCAGTTCCAGGAGCTCATGAGGAACGCCTACCCGGCGCTCTGACCGACGCCCTGAGCAGTTGCGATATCCGTATCGCGGCGTGAAAGCGGGCGGGTGCGGGCCCGGTCTCCGACTTGGCCCACACCCTTCCCGAGCCGACGGCCTCCCCGTCCCGGAGGCCGTACCAAATCAGTGGGGCGCCGGGCCGCATGCCGTTAACGTGCCCGTATGGAACTGACCGTCACCACCCTCGCCGAACGTCCCGATCTCGTCGGTCCGATGTGGCGGATGCTCGACACCTGGCCCGCCTTCATGCTCCACGACCCGGTGGGCTGGGCGAACATCGGCCGGATCGTCGCCGAGCTGCCCGAGTACGTCCTCGTCGGCACCGACGAGGAAGGGACCGTCGTGGCCCGCGCCTTCAGCGTCCCCTTCCAACTCCACACCGAGGGGCGCGAGACGTTGCCGGCCACCGGCTGGGACCAGGAACTCCTGTGGGCGTTCTCCGATCTGCGCCACGGCAGGAAGCCCGACACCGTCGGCGCCGTCGAGATCACGGTCGCCACCGGCCGGCAGGGGCAGGGCCTGTCCGGCAAGATGCTGGCGGCGATGCGCGCGAACGCCGGAAGCCGCGGTTTCGCCGAACTCTTCGCTCCGGTGCGGCCCAGCGCCAAGCACGAGGAGCCGCACACCGCGATGGACGAGTACGCGTTCCGCGTGCGGGACGAGGACGGGCTGCCGTACGACCCCTGGCTGCGCGTCCACGTCCGCGCGGGCGGCGTCATCGAGTCGGTGGCGCCCGCCTCCATGACGATCTCCGGATCGGTCGCCCAGTGGCGCGAGTGGACGGGGCTCCCGTTCGACACCGACGGGCCCGTCGTCGTACCCGAAGCGCTCGTGCCCGTGCACTGCGAGGCCGCACGCGGATACGGTGTCTACGTCGAACCCAACGTGTGGGTGCGCCACCGGATCTGAGCGATGAGGGACAGGTACGGGGGCAGGGGGATCCACGCGACGGGGTTCGGCGGCGGTGCCGCTGTATACCCTCGGTACGCTTTCGCAGACGTCCCCCTGGCCTGTCAGGAGCAGCATGCACGGCCCCGGAATAGCGCAGCCTCCGCCGAGCGGCACACCCACGCCGGGGACGCTCGCCTTCCTGCGAGTGATCTTTGTGGCGATGCCGGTGCTGACCTGCGGCTTCCTCGCGTGGGCGGCCACCCTGCGGGTGGCGATCGTGACCCGGTCCGCCCTGAACTGGTCGCTGTTCGTGGGGAATGTGGCCCTCAACGTGCTGTGGGTCGGCTTCCTCGCGCAGGACAACACCGACGACTTCAGCAGCCCCGCGGGCAACACCGGCATGTTCGGCATGTTGATGACCGGTGCCGCCGCCATCGCCTACTACCTGTACGCGGACTTCAAGCACTACCGGGGCCACGCGGCGCGGTACGCGGGCTACTACCCGCCGTCGGTGACGCCGGGGTACCGGCCGCCCGCCAACTCCGGTTACGGATACGGCGGTCCGACCCGGCCCGTGGCCGGCCCCCAGGCCCAGCAGCCGCAGGGCCGGCAGCCCCAGCCGCAGCAGCCGCAGCCCCAGCAGCCGCAGCCCCGGATCGACCAGGTGCGCGCCGAGCTGGACGAGCTGAGCGACCTCCTCCGCAGGGACAGCCGGGACAGCCGGGACAGCCGCGACGGCGGCGACGGCGGCGACGGCGACAGGCGGTGAACGCCCGCGTCGTCGCGGGCCGTTACGAGATGGCCGGCCTCATCGGCCAGGGCGGCATGGGCCAGGTCTGGACGGCGTACGACCAGCGCCTCGGCCGCCGCGTGGCCGTGAAACTGCTGCGCCCCGACAAGATGGCCGCCGACACCGCCGCCGAGGACCTGCGCCGCCGGTTCATCCGCGAATGCCGCGTCACCGCCCAGGTCAACCATCCCGGTCTGGTCACCGTGCACGACGCGGGCAGCGACGGCGACGAGCTGTACCTGGTCATGCAGTACGTCGAAGGCACCGACCTCGCCGCCCACTTCACCGGCCACGCCCCCTACCCGTGGCAGTGGGCGGCCTCGATCGCCGCCCAGCTCTGCGGCGTCCTCGCCGCCGTACACGCGGTCCCCATCGTGCACCGTGACCTCAAGCCGCGGAACGTGATGGTCCAGCCCGACGGCACGGTCCTCGTGCTCGACCTCGGCGTCGCCTCCGTCATCGACACCGACACCACCCGCCTCACCCACACCGGATCGGTCATCGGCAGCCCCGCCTACATGGCCCCCGAGCAGGTGATGGGCGGCGCCGTCGGCCCGTACACCGACCTCTACGCACTCGGCGTGGTCCTCCACGAACTCCTCAGCGGCAACGTCCCGTTCCCCGGCGCGACCGCCCTCGGCGTCCTGCACCGGCATCTGTACGAGCCGCCCATGCCGGTCCGCCGGATCCGCCCGGAGATCCCCGAGACGCTGGAGGCGATCGTCCTGCGTCTGCTCGCCAAGGACCCGCAGCACAGGCCCGCCGGAGCGCAGGAGGTGTACGAGGCACTCGCCCCGCTGCTCCCCACGCGCGGCGTCGTCGGCGCGCCGCACTCCGGCCAGGCCGGCACACCGCTCGACCCGACCCGCCCGTTCCTGCGCCCGCACGCGCCCTGGCCCGACCGCGCCACCGCGCCGCCGCCCGCGCCCCTGCCGACGCCGCGGAACGTCCCCGCCCAACGCCCCGACGTCGCCGCCGCCGTGGACGAGGCCAAGCGCCTCCTCGGCGAGGGCAGCATCACCCAGGCCGTGGACATCCTCGGCGGGATCCTCCCCGCCGCGGCGGCCGAACACGGCGAACGCTCCCCGGTCGTCCGCATCCTGCGCAAGCAGTACGCGACGACGCTGATGGACGACGGCCAGTACCGCCGCGCCCTGCCCGAGCTGCGCCGCCTCGCCGACGACCGCGCGGCCGAGGCCGGCCCCGGCGACCCGCAGACGCTCCAGTTCCGTTACGACGCCGCGCAGTGCCTCGAACAGCTCGGCGAGGCGGGCGCGGCGCTGGACGAGTACCGCACGGTGCTGCCTTATTACGAAGGCGCCGGGCAGCCGGGCGCCGACCAGTCACGCGCCTTCGACATCAGACACCGCATCGGGCATCTGCTGCTCGCGGTCGGCGACCACGCGGGGGCGCAGCAGCAGTTGCAGTATCTGCTGTACGACGCGGAGCGGGCGTACGGCCCGTACCATCCGCTGCCCATCGAACTACGGCGCGGGCTCGACCGCAGGCAGCAGCTCCGGGGCGGCACCACCCGGCACAGGTAGCTCCCCCGGACCCCGCCGTTCGCGACGCCGCCTCCGTACGGAGAGCACGGCGATGCCCAGCAGCACGAGCAGCGACGCTCCTCCCACGGCGGCGCCCGAACGCAGCCCCGGCGGCCGGAAGGAGCAGTCGACCGAGGTGGTCGTGCCGTCCGGGTCCAGCGGGACGGCGACCAGGCCCAGGGACGAATCGGCCGGCCGCCCTCCGCAGCTCCAGCCGGCGATACGGGGCGCGGCGATGACGGCCGTTCCCGTGCTGCCGGGCGGCAGTTGGGCCCGTACGCCATGGTCCGAGACCCGCACGGACACCGCGCCGGTCCTGGTCAGCCGGTCCACGGCGGCGGCGAGCCGCGTCCGGTCGAGGCAGGCCACCGTGCGTGTGGACGGCGCCTCGCGGTCGAACGTGACGCGCTCACCGGCGCGTTCGGCGATCCCGAGCGATGTCACGGCCGCGCGCCAGCGGGGCTTGTCGCCGCGCAGCATGACCGGCGGGGCGTCGCCGAGCCGGGCGGTGCCGTAGTAGTCGGGCGCCCAGAGGAAGACCTCGCGGCCGGCCGGGCAGGAGCCCGCCACGGGGGCGGAGTAGACGCCCGAGCCGAGCAGCAACTCCTGGTTGCGGAAGGGCGAGCGCCCGTAGTGCGGTCGCGTCCGCTCCGGCGGCCGTACGGTCACCAGCGGCGGCACCTCGGCCCGGCTCAGCACCGGCGCCCCGTCCGTGGACCCGTCGTCCGCCTCCGTACGGAAGCGCGCGCCGACCGCGAACACGGCGTCCACGACCGGACTGTCCAGGCTCTGCACCGCCCGCCCGTTCGACGTCCAGCCGGCGCCCAGCGCGCCGAGCGTGCGCGTCAGCACCTCGGGCGTGTGGCTGCTGTAGTAGGAGGAGCCCTGCCCGCCCAGCAGCAGCGGATCGTTCGCGGTGATCTGGGTGCGCCCCGGATCGGTGCGGTAGCGCGGCCACCCGTCGACCTCGGCGAGCGCGGCGGCGCGCTCGTCGTGCGCCTCGCCCCAGGCCGGGTAGTGGTCGAGCCGGTCGAGCCGTGCCCGGTCGGCGTACGCGGTGGTCGCCGCCGCCTGCCCCGCCAGCCCGCCCACGAGCAGCAGGGCGGCGAGGGCCGCGTACCGGCGCCGGGGGAGCCGTACCAGCAGCAGCGCCGCCACGGCCGCCGCGAGCCCGCACACGAAGAGCGCGAGGGCGCGCCGCCCGGTCAGCGCGTCGGTGGCGGCGACGAGCCCGACCGCGGCCAGCACCCCGCTGCCGCCGAGCAGCGCCCGGCGGCCCGGCCAGCCGTACGCCAGACACTGCCAGGCCGCGATCACCAGCAGCCCGGACAGCACGAACGTCTGCCGGAACGGGCTGCCGTTGGGCGTCGCGAAGGCGTGCCACACCAGATGCGTCGGCCCCCACTGCAAGGAGAGCGCGACCACGCCCGCGAGCCCCGCCCACGCCAGGCGCTCGCGCCTGGGCACGGCGCCGTTGAACGGCAGCACGGCGGCGAGGAGCAGAGCGCCGCCACCCAGGAAGACGGCGGGTGTGAAGAAGTCGTACGTCGCGGGCAGCGCCCGCGCGAACACCTCGCTCCAGCCCGCCGCTTTGAACTCCGTCGTCCAGCCCGGATACGCGTGTCCCGTCCCCATCACCACCGGCAGCAGCACGGGCGCCGCGAGCCCGATCCCGAGCAGTACCGTGACCGCGCCGCGCACCAGGACGCGTACCCGCTCCCGCATCGCCCTCTCGCCCAGCAGGAGTTGGACGCAGAGGACGAGCACGGCGCCGAGGGTCGCCATGTACGCGGTGTAGAAGTTGGCGACCCACGCGAGGGCGACGACGAGCGGGCCGAGGACCGGCCTGCGGCCGGCCCGTACCCACTCGCCGACCAGGCAGAGCATGGGGAAGGCGATCAGCCCGTCGAGCCACATCGGGTTGTACGACGCCTCGATGACGGACCAGCCGCAGAGGGCGTACGTGGCACCGAGCACCCCGGCGACCCACCACGGCGCCGCGCCCCGCCCCGGCGCCGTATCGCCGCGCTTCTTCGCCATCGCCAGGAGCAGCCACGCCATCGCGGCGCCCGCAGCCGCCATCTTGAGCACGGTGATCACGTACACGGCGAGATCGATCCGGTCCCGTGGAAAGAGCCCGACCAGCAGGGCGAACGGACTGGTCAGATAGGTGCCGAGGTCGGGCAGGAACGCGGTGCCGTACCCGGACTGCCAGTTGAGCAGCAGCCCGCCGTCCCCGCGCCCGTGCAGCAGGTCCCACAGCTTGGCGTGGAACGGGACGAACTGATTGCCCAGGTCATTGACGCTGCGGGTGCCGGAGCCGAACGGGAAGCTCCGGGCCACCACGTCACCCGCGCAGACGGCGGTCACGGTGACGAGGGCGGCGAACGCGGCTGCCCGGCCACGTACGGATTCCAGGGTCGGCGGAGTGCTCGGCATAGTGATCGAATATGTCAGCCCGGATCCTGACAAAAGAGCTGTTAGCCCTCCAGTTCATGTGATCGCCTCTTGTAATTCATGTGTGGACCGCATCGGTGACATTGCCATGGGATGTCGTTCTACGGTGCTGATCTCGATAGTGGTCCCGTGCTTCAACGAAGAGGAGATCGTCGACCGCTTCCACGACCATGTGACCGATCAACTCGCCCTGCTCGAAGGGGAACTCGGGCATGAATTCGAGTTGGTCTACGTGGATGACGGAAGCCGGGACGCCACTCTGGAGCGGTTGGAGAGAATCGCCGCGGCCGACTCCCGCACCCGTTACGTCTCCTTCAGCCGCAACTTCGGTAAGGAGGCCGCGATGCTCGCCGGCCTCCAGTACGCGAAGGGCGAGGCCGTCGTCATCATGGACGCGGACCTCCAGCACCCACCGGAGCTGGTCCGCCGCATGCTCTCCCTCTACGAGGAGGGGTACGAGCAGGTCATCGCCCGCCGTACCCGCACGGGCGACCGCGTCACCCGCACCCTGGCGGCCCGCGCCTACTACCGGCTGATCAACCGGCTGATCGACGTGGAACTGGTCGACGGCGTAGGGGACTTCCGGCTGCTCTCGCGCCGCGCGGTCGACGCGGTGCTCGGCCTCGCCGAGTACAACCGCTTCTCCAAGGGAATCTTCGCCTGGGTCGGTTTCCGCTCGACCACCTTCGAGTACGAGAACGCCGTGCGCGAGCAGGGCCGTTCCAAGTGGAGCTTCGGAAAGCTGCTCAACTACGGCCTCGACGGCATGCTCTCGTTCAACAACAAACCGCTGCGGGCCGCGCTCTACCTCGGACTTGTGCTGCTGTCTCTCGCCTCCCTGTACGCGGCGTGGATTGTCGGCGTCGCGGTGGTGAACGGGGTCGACACCCCCGGCTATGTCACACTTCTGGTGGCCGTCACGGCCCTGTCGGGGGTGCAGATGGTGATGGTGGGAGTCGTCGGCGAGTACGTCGGCCGCATCTATTACGAGGTGAAGCGGCGCCCCCACTATCTGGTGGCGGCGACCGACGTGGACCGCCCGCGCCGCCCGCTCGCGACAGCGGCGCAGGAGCAGGACCAGCCGCTGGACCAGGAGCAGAAGCAGGAGCTCGTAGGCAGATGACGGTCCGGGGCCAGCTGATCCGATTCGCGCTCGTCGGGGTCGTCAACACCGGTACGTACTACGGCTGCTATCTGGTGCTGCTGACCTGGCTCCCGTACGTCGCGGCACATGTCGCCGCCTTCGTACTCAGCATGATCGGCTCTTTCTTCCTCAACTCCCGCTTCACCTACCGCACCCGGCCGACCTGGCGGAAGTTCCTGCTGTTCCCGCTCACCAACGCGGCGAACTTCACCATCACCACCTCCGGCGTCTATCTGCTGGTCGACGTGCTGCACTTCAGCAGCCGATACGCGCCGCTGATCGCCGCCGCGGCGGCGATCCCGATCACGTTCGTCGTCTCCCGCACGATCATGCTGCGCCCCGACGCCGCGGACCGCCCGGCACCGGAGTCGGCGCCGGTCGGACAGCGGACGGGACATCGGACGGGATAGCAGGCGTCCCCGGCGAAGTTTTCGCAAAAAGCCCGGCCGACTGGATCGGATCCGCTGCCACTGCCTAACATCGATCAACGCACGGTCGTTTTCACGATCCAGGAGGCACCCCTTGCACCGCCGCCGTCGCACAGCGCTCACACTCTCAGCCGCGCTCCTCGCAGCGGCCCCGCTCCTCACCGCCTGCGGCAACGACGCCCATCCCGGGGCCGCGGCCGTCGTCGGCGGTGAGCGCATCGAGGTGTCCACGCTGCAGGGCCAGGTCCGGGAGGTACGCGACGCGCAGGAGGCGTCCCCGCAGGCGGCCGAACTCATCAAGAACACCGCCCAGCTCAGCCAGGCCAAGCTCAACAGCATGATCTTCGACGAGATCCTGCAGAAGGCCGCGGACGACGCGGGCGTGACGGCGTCCCGCAAGGAGATCCAGACCACCCGGCAGGCGGCGGCCCAGCAGTCCGGCGGCGAGGCCAAGCTGGCGGAGCTGCTGCTCCAGCAGGGCGCGCTCACCCCGGACCAGATCGACACCGCGATCCGCCGCGAGGTGCTGATGGGGAAGCTGGCGCAGTCGCTCGGTGCGAACACCAGCACGCCGGAGGGCCAGCAGAAGGTCCTCGCCGTGCTGGTCAAGACGTCCGAGGAGCTGGGCATCGACGTCAACCCGCGCTACGGCGCGTGGGACATCAAGCAGGTCAGGCTCGGCGAGGCGAAGACGCCCTGGCTCACCCAGGTCACCAAGGAAGCCCCGCCGGAGCAGGAGCAGATCCCGACCGGGGCGTGACCGCCCCGGCGGCGGGCCGGCGGCCGGGGGGTAGGTTGCTTCGGTGACTGAAGAACCCGCCGTAGAACCCGCCGCCGACCCCGGCCGTATCGTCCTGCTGACCGTCAGCCACCGGGTCGCGCCCGGCGTGCTGTCCTGGCCCGCCTGGCAGACGCTGCACACGGCCGACCAGGTCCTGTGCGCGGACGCCGCGCATCCGCAGCTGCCGTATCTCCGCGAGGCGGGCGTCACTGTCGAACAGGCCGCGCCCACCGCGCAGGAACTGGTCGCGGCCTGCGCCGGCGGCCGTACGGTCGTGGTCCTGCCCTCCGGTGAGGGCGACCAGGCCCTCACCGACGGCCTCTCCCGCCTGGCGGGCTCGGGCCGCGTCCAGATGCCCGACCTGGAACTGCTCCCCGGCTCGTACGACCTGCCGGGCGCCCGGCTCCTGGACCTCGTCCAGGTCATGGACCGTATCCGCGCCGAATGCCCGTGGTCGTCCACCCAGACGCACCAGGGCCTCGCCAAGTACGCGATCGAGGAGGCCTACGAACTGGTCGAGGCGATCGAGAGCGGCGACCGCGACGAACTGCGGGAGGAGCTGGGCGACGTACTGCTCCAGGTCGTCTTCCACGCCCGTATCGCGGAGGAAGAGGAAGAGCCCTTCTCGATCGACGACGTCGCGGCGACGATCGTCGAGAAGCTCATCCACCGCCACCCCCATGTCTTCGGCGACGAGACGGCCGAGACCCCGGCCGACGTCCACGCGCACTGGCTGCGCACCAAGGCGGCGGAGAAGCAGCGCGACTCGGTCACGGACGGCGTCCCCCTGGCCCAGCCGGCCCTCGCCCTGGCGGCCAAACTCGCCTCGCGCGTCGCCGCCGCCCCGCTGGACGTCCCGCTCCCGCAGGGCGAGGGCATCGGCTACGAACTCCTCGCCCTGGCGGCCCGCGCGGAAGCGTCAGGCACCGACCCGGAGTCCGCACTGCGGGCGGCGGCGCGCACGTACCGCGATGCGATCCGTGCGGCGGAGTCGGAGGCCAGGGGGTAGACACCCAGGCTCGTCATTTGAGCAGGGCGGCGAGGTCCCAGACGTGCAGCACACCGTCGCGGCCCGCGCTGACGGCGACCTGTCGGCCGTGGAGCTCGATGGTCAGCACGGTCTCGACCTGGGCGCGGTGACCGAGGAGCGGGTCTGCGATCGGGGTGCCGGCCACGAGGTCCCACACCCGTACGGTCTCGTCCTCGCCACCGGTCACGGCGAGCGCCCGGCCGCCGACCGTACAGGTGTCGACGGCGTTGACGGGCCCCTCGTGACCGCCGAGCGGGTCGTGCAGAGCCTCGTCCTCGTACGCGTCCGCCTCGTCGGCCGGCACCTCCCACACGTACACCTCGCCGGTGTCGACCCCCGCCACCGCGAGCGCTCCCCCGCCGGGCCGGGCGGCGGGGGCGACCGCGAGGACGCTCTCGTCGTCGTACGTGGAGAACAAGGCCGCACGCGTCGTGTACGGCAGGTCCCACAGCTCGACGCCGCCGTCGCCGCCCGCGGCGATCAGCCCGCGTCCGTCGATCCACGCGGCGGCCACACTCCGTACCCCGGAGACGGTGTCCACCAGCACCGGGGGGCCCAGTACGGGCTCCCCTGCGACCGGCTTCCACAGCGCGACCTCCTCGGAGTACTGCTCGGCCGTGACGAAGAACGAGGTGCCCGCCCCCTTCATCGCCGCCACGTCCGCCGTGTAGGCCGCCTCGAACGTCGTACCCCGGATGAGCCGACCGCTCTCCAAGTCCCAGGCAGCCACGCCCTGTTCGTCGCCACCCGCCACGAGCACCACGCGTCCGCCGTGCACGCCGACGGCCAGCGAGTCGATCTCGTTCGTGGCGTCCGGGTACCGGGCGGCGGCCGGATCGTCGCCACAGGCGAAGGCCAGCGGCCGCTTCAGCCAGGTATCCTGCGCCGGATTCCAGGTCCACACATGCCCGACCCAGTCGGCACAGACGATGAGTGGGCCACCCGCCACCTCGGTGACCGCGAGGTTCCTGATCGGGTGGGCGGAGGGGATCGCGCGGGTCAGCAGCAGTGCGTCTGTCATGCGCCAGAGGGTAATTCCCGCCTCTGACAACCGGCGTTCATGGTCAAGGCGGGCGAACTGGCCTGGTTCCTCAAAGAGTTGGAGCAGGTTGTGGGGCGGCAAGGTTGGCGGGAAGCACGACCGAGGGGCGACCAATGCCGGGCACGCCCCCGCCCCGCCGGCCTCTCGGCCAACCGACCGGCCACCTCGGGCCCGTGACCGGGTCCGCGCACCACACGTACTGCCGGTGGGGCTCCACGGTCATGCCGTAGTCGTACAGCGCCGGGCTCCCGTGGCCGAGCCACCGTCGGGAAACCACGCCCATTGTCCGTTGGGGTTGCACTCGTACATCCACCAGCGCCCCACGCGATCAAGGCCGAAGTCGAAGGCCCCGAAGACCAGACCGAAGGCCGCCAGATAGGCCCGGACTCCGCCGGCGACCTCCGTCGGCGTATCGATCAGGGTGTAGGACAGCGACTCATAGTCCCGGCGCCAGTCCAGGCCCGGCGCCCCGTCGATGCGTACCGCGAACAGCTGATTGCCCACCACCGTCAGTCGAACGTCGGCGACCTTGTCCACACGCTGCTGGAACAGATGGACTGTGGAGGCTACGCCTGCGTCGATCTCCGACGGGCTCACCTCCTCGACCCAAACGGTGCGCGCCCTGCCGTCGTCGGTGAGGTGGTCGGAGTTCCAGACAGGCTTGTAGAAGACCGGTCCGTACTCCGTCGCGAATTGCCGGGCTCGCCCACGGTCGTTGGTGAGCAGCGTCGGAGGTACGGACAGCCCGCACCTTGCCGCGGTGGCTAGTTGGGCGGGTTTGTGTTCGGCGTCGCGGTTGCGCCACGGGTGATTGACGTAGTGGGCACCGGGAAGTGCCCCCAGAACTCCACCGAGCCCGTACCGGGCCTGATCCGCGCACCAGCCCGCGTGGTGCGCCGACATCTCCTTCGCGCCTGAGTACGTGCCGGGTCGCCGCCAGTACACCGAACGAACTCTGTCGAGACGGATACGACGGGTCGCGGTACGCGCGCTGCCACTGAGTCCGGTCTCGCCCAGAACCGCGTTCAACGTCACTCCGGCCGGGAATTCGCCGGGATCCAACCGGGCCACAGCCACGTGGCGTTCGTTCAGTTTCTCGATGACCAGATCAGCGGTGAAATCGTCAACCTTCGTGACAACCAGGACAGTTGGCTCGCAGTCGGCCTCCGGCATCAGTCGGTCTCCTGGTCGGTGCCTTCATCCGCATTGCCGTCCAGGCTGGTTTTCGGTTTCGTTTCCCTCGCCGTCGAAGGCTTCTGGTGCTTTCCACCCATCGGTACGGGTACGCCGTCCTCGTCAAGCCACTGCCCCATCTGTGTTTCGGGGTTCAGCACGATCGTGGTGCAGGGGAACGGCTCTCCGGGAGGGAACGGCCGCATCCGGGTCAGCCCCCACGGCAGATCAGGTACGGCACTTTCCTGGGTCTCATTGAGCATGGCGTGACTTCTCCCCGTCATCGTGGTTCGCGGCTCGGACAGGTGATCTCTCTGCGCGGGCGGATGGACCCTCCCGACGCAACGTAGGTGGCAAGGAAGGCCCCCTACCAGGGAGTTGCAGAAACATGCGGATTGACTGAAGGGCCACTCTCCGTAAGGCTGCTCTCACTGCAAGTTTCCGCAATGTCCCGCAGGGGAGGCCGGCGTGGAACTCACTCTCGTCGCCAAAGATCCCGACTCCGAGCCCAGCGGTTCGCCGACGCTCTACCGCACCGACCGGGGGTCCTGGGTCGTGCAGGGCTGGGTGGTCACCGACCCCGACGCGCTCGCCGCGATGACCATCCCGGACGGTGAGACGTGCGTGGAGATCCCGGATCGGATGATCCCGTTCTTCCGTGAGAAGCAGTGATGCGTCCGGTCGGTTACGACGAACTCAACGCTTTGTGCAGGGGCATCAAGAAGTCGTTCGTGCACCTGGAGACCCGAGACGCGTACGGCACCGAGGTCGAGCTTCCCCACATGGCGAAGTGGCGCCGCGGTGAGCCCGACGATTTCGGCTGGCTCGACTGGTGGTTGGAGATGCTGCGTGGCCACCGTGCCGCAGGCCGGACGTGCCGCCGGGCCCGGGTTGTGTCCGAACCCGTCAGCGACTACCAGCGATGGACGATGAGTCATGCCGAGGTGCTCCTCGGCGCGGGCGAGGACATCCGCTATCTGGGCCGCCCAGGGCTCGCGACGGTGCCACTCCCGGGGAGCGGCGACTTCTACGTCTTCGATGACGAACTCGTACTGTTTCTCCACTACGCCGGCGACGGGACCAACGCCTCGTTCGAAATCACCGAGGACGTACGGACAGTCGCAACATGCCGACAGGCATTCGAGACCGTCTGGGACCAGGCAACGCCGTTCCATGAATACCGACCCAAGTAGTTCCGTCACCCAGTCGCGCAAGGAACTCGGCGCCCGGCTTCGTCAGCTCCGCAAAGCCGCAGGACTGACGGGCAAGGCGGTGGCCGACGCCACCTCCCAGCATGTGACCCGCGTCAGCCGCATCGAGAACGGGATCCAGGCGCCGACTGAACGCAATATCCGTGACTGGTGCACCGCGTGCGGTGCCGACGACCAGGCACCCGACCTGATCGCGACCGCCCAGTCGGTCGAGTCGGCGTATCTGGAATGGTCGAGGCAGTCCCGGGCGGGCATGAGACGCCTCGGCGACCTGCACTCCATCGCCACCTACCGGCAGACGTCGGTCTTCCGCATCCACGAGCCGATCGTGATACCCGGCATCTTCCAGACGGAGACATACATCCGGCAGATGCTCGCTGTCTGGTACGCGTTCCTCAACGCGCCCGACGACGCCGACGCCACCGTGGCCATGAAGGCCGAACGCACCGCCGTCGCCCTGCGCCCGGCCAACCGCATCATGGTGGTCCTCGGCGAACAAGCACTCCGCACCCGCCGAGGCACCCCCTCCGACCACGCCGAACAACTGACCCATCTGCTGTCGCTCATGCGTCTGCCCTTCGTGTCCGTCGGAATCATCCCGACCGACGTCCAGCGGCGGGCCATCGGCACCATCGGATTCTGGATCTTCGACAACAATGCCGTCGCCCTGGAGACACCCACGGCCGCGATCAAAGTCACCAGACCGCAGGAGATCGGGCTGTACGTGGCGATGTTCGACCAACTGCAACGCGAGGCCGTCTACGGCCATGCCGCGCGCCAACTCGTCGCCACGGTACTGGCGAGCCTGTAGGGCTGGTTCGGCGAGGACTGTGCGCACAATCCTGCGGTGCACCAGGCGCGTTCACGCGTCCTGCCGGGCAGGGGAGTTGGTCAGGCGGCGTACGCCTCGGTGCCAGCGAGCCAGACGAGGCGGGCGGACAGGTCTTCGGCCCGGCCGAAGTACCGCACGATGTGTTCAGCGGCGGCGAGTTGCCAACGCCGGTGTCCCTCGACCGCGATGACCTCGGCGCTGTCGTCCGCGTACGCGAGTCCCCACGCGACGACGAAGGCGTCGGCGTCCTCCGTGCCTGGGCGGTACTCCTCCACGACCGCGAAGAGGCGGGGAGCGGTGTCACGTACGAGTTCGTACACCTCCCGCGCGAAGTCGAACGGCTCCGGGGCAGGGCTCTGCGGCGCTACGGTCGTCATGGATTTCCCCTGTCTGTAGGGAGGGTGACGCCTGCCCGGCCGATGTGGTTGGGCATGGCGAGTAAGGCGCCGCGAGGCGCGGCCAGTTGAAGTGGCGTGCTTCACACCGTAGCTGTGGACGCTATGATTCATCTACTAATCTTGAGCGGAACATCCATATGGGTGAGGTAGAAGAATGTCACCGAAAGTGCTACCAGCCACAGTGCGGCAGCGGCGCCTGGGTAATGAGCTGCGCAGGCTCCGCCAACAGGCAGACCTCACCACCGCTCAGGCCGGGGTGCTCGACGGTTCATCCCAACCCCGCATCAGCAGCATCGAGTCGGGGCGGTACGCGGTCGGCGCCGATCGTGTCCGGGCGCTCGCCCGTAGCTACAGCTGCACGGACGAGGCATACATCGAAGCGCTCACGGCGATGACCGGCGGGCGGACGCGCGGGTGGTGGGACGAGTACCGCGACATGCTGCCGCCGGACACGATCGATCTGGCGGAGCTGGAGCACCACACGACGTCGATGCGCACGTCGTCGGTGGTCCATCTGCCGGGGCTGCTCCAGACCAGGGCGCACGCGCACGCTGTCATTAGCGACGCCGTACCGGCGTTTGCCCCGCACGAGGTGGAGCACCGCGTCTCCTACCGGATCAAACGGCAGGTGGTGCTGTACGGGGAGAATCCGACGCCGCTAACAGCAATCCTTCATGAGGCCGCCTTGCGCATGGGCTTCGGTGGCCCGGAGGTAGCTCGCGCGCAGTTGAAACATCTGCTCGACGTGAGCGACTTCGAGCACGTCACCATTCTGGCGATTCCGTTCGGCGCTGGCACGTTCCCCAGCGCCGGAACGGGCATCTACTACATGGCTGGGGCTGTCCCCGCTTTGGACACGGTTCAACTCGACACCGATCACGGGGCCGGGTTCCTCGATACCCAGCCGCATCTGGTGAAGTACCGGACGGTTCTGGACCGTATGGAGAGTTGTAGCCTCGAACCATCGAAGTCCCGGGATCTGATCCGCCGGGTCGCCGCAGACTTGTGAGAAGGGGAACATGCATGCCTGCCCTCCACTGGCAGAAGTCCTCGTTCAGCGCCGAGGCGAACGGCTGTGTCTACCTCGCGGCGGCTGACGACGGCTCCATCAAGATCCAAGAGAGCGACGAGCCCGACACCATCGTCACCACGACTCCCGAAAAGCTCCGCGCCTTCATCCTCGGCGTCAAGGCAGGGGAGTTCGACCACTTCGCCGACACGGGTGCGGACACCTCTGCGCCGTAACGGTTCAATCCAGCCACGCCGTCGGTGGTGGCAGGCAGGTCTCCTCGGTCAGCAGCGTGCCCGACAGCTGGTCGGCGGTCATCTCACGCGCGTCGGTGAGGTCGGCACCCCCGGTATCCCCGCGGCCAGCCCTGTCCCGGTCCGATGCCGACGAACCCAACGGGCCGAGGCCCGCATTCCGTTCTTGATCCGCTCAACAGCTCTCACGACAGCCCATCCCACCTCATGACGCCGTATCCCCACCAGGTATCCGGATACGGCTCCTGAACCCGGCTTTTGCGGTGAGGCTCAAGTGCGTTGCCGCCACTGAGCGCGGACTGCGAATCTGCTACCGCCATCGAGCGCGCTTCTGAACGCCCGCGCCGTAGGCACCTGGTCCGGACACCGCCGTACTCCCGTACGGAAGGACCCTCCATCCGACCTGAACCACATACGCGTTGAATCCCTGTTTATCGCATCTTGATCGCAGCTTCCTAGGATCGGTCGACCGACCCGCGCCGACCCGGCACCGGTGCGCTGCGGCGCAAGATCCGAGCAACGGGGGACAAGATGCTCCGCATTCACTTCACGGAAGTGGATCTGGCCAGGACCCGTCTTGCCTCCGCTCCTGATCCTCTCTTCGAGATCGCCGCGAGTCTGCACCGGTTCCAGTCCCGGAAGGGACGGTGGGCCTACGCCGACTGGCACCGCACAGCACGGCAGCAACTGCGGGAGGCGGGGCTGGGGCGGGTCCTGCGGAGTGTCCTGCTGCCGTTGTACCCAAGGGCCGCGTACTACCCGGACTTTCTCACTCCTGTCGAAGCCGTGGACGGCCCGGACGCGGGACTGGAGTCGATTCTGGCCACGCCTCCGCAACGCGTCATGACGGAGATGGCCATCCTCGACCGGACCGTCGGAGCACCCGCGTGGGCCGGGCAACTGGCCGGACCGGAGACGCGCAAGGAGTTCGTGGGGATGCTGCGCGCGTACTACGAGGCTGTCGTCGTCCCGCACAAGGAGCAGGTGCAGGCGCGTATCGAGGCCGAGCGCGCGGCACGCTGCCGAGGGCTTCTCGACGGCGGGGTTGAGGGCATGCTCGCGGGACTCGGGCCCATGCTGCGCTGGCACCCGCCCGTCCTGGAGGTCTCCTACCCCAGGCAGGCGGAAGACCGGGACCTGTATCTGAACGGCCGGGGACTCACCCTCGTCCCCTCGTACTTCAACTGGGGCGAGCCGGTCGCCTTCGCCGACCCGAAGCTGCCGCCCGTGGTCTGGTACTCGCTGCTCCACGAGCCCGAAGCCCGCTCCCTGGGCGACGACCCCGAGCAGTCCCTGACCAACCTGCTCGGGCGCGCCAGGGCAGTTGCCCTGCACGCGGCGTCCGCCGGTGCCACGACCGGCGAGATCGCCCGTGCCGCCGGGGTCTCCGCCTCCTCCGCCAGCAGACACGCCACCGTGTTACGCGACGCGGGACTGGTCACCACGGTCCGCAACGGCCCCAGCGTGCTGCATACCCTCACACCCACGGGCGCTTCCGTGCTGCGCACCGCCATGCGCAAGGCCGAGGAGGATGCCACGGGCACGGTGGTCTGAGCCGACGGCCCGACGGCCCGACCCCCCGACGGACCGGCAGCCCGCGACGGCCGGCTCTCAGACCGGGCCGGTTACTGTCGGGCCATGCACGACCTGCCCTCCGGGACCGACGCGCCCGAACTCTTCACCTGGGAGTTCGCCACCGACCCCTACCCCGCGTACGCCTGGCTGCGCGAGCACGCGCCCGTGCGGCGGACGACGCTGCCGAGCGGGGTCGACGCGTGGCTCGTGACCCGGTACGTGGACGCCAAGCGGGCGCTCGCCGATCCGCGGCTCTCCAAGAATCCCGTGCATCACGCCGAGCAGGCGCACGCCAAGGGGAAGACGGGGATTCCGGGGGAGCGCGGTGCGGAGTTGATGACGCATCTGCTGAACATCGATCCGCCCGACCACACCCGGCTGCGGCGGCTGGTGTCGCAGGCGTTCACACCCCGGCGGGTGGCCGAATTCGCGCCCCGCGTAAAGGAGTTGACGGACGGTCTGATCGACGCGTTCGCGGCGAAGTGGGAGGCCGACCTGATCCATGACTTCGCCTTTCCGCTGCCCATCTACGCGATCTGCGATCTGCTCGGCGTGCCGCGCGAGGACCAGGACGACTTCCGCGACTGGGCCGGGATGATGATCCGGCACGGTGGCGGGCCGCGCGGTGGTGTCGCGCGGTCCGTGAAGAAGATGCGGGGGTATCTCGCCGAACTGATCCACCGCAAAAGGGACGACCCCGGCGACGATCTGATCTCCGGTCTGATCCGCGCGAGCGACCACGGCGAGCACCTCACCGAGAACGAGGCCGCCGCGATGGCGTTCATCCTCCTCTTCGCGGGGTTCGAAACGACCGTGAATTTGGTGGGTAACGGGGTGTATGCCCTACTTCGTCACCCCGACCAGCGTGAGCGCCTTCAGCGCTCCCTCCGCGCCGGCGAGACGGATCTGCTCGCGACCGGCGTCGAGGAACTGCTGCGTTACGACGGGCCGGTGGAGCTGGCCACCTGGCGCTACGCCACCGAGCCCGTCCAACTCGGCGGGCAGAGCGTCGCGGTGGGCGACCCCGTCCTCGTCGTACTCGCCGCCGCCGACCGCGATCCGGACCGGTTCGCCGATCCCGACCGGCTCGACCTGTCGCGTAGTGACAACAAACACCTCGGCTACGGCCACGGCATCCACTACTGTCTCGGCGCACCGCTCGCCCGGCTGGAGGGGCAGACCGCCCTCGGGACGCTGCTGACTCGTCTGCCCGACTTGCGACTTGCGGTCGATCCATCCGAATTGCGGTGGCGTGGTGGGTTGATCATGCGTGGACTGCGCACGCTCCCGGTGCGGTTCACAGCGGTGAGTGACTGACGAAACGTCAGCACTGTGACTTTCACGTGATCTACGCTGCATCGACTTGTGACAGGCGTTCGAGTACGGCTACGTTCACGACCGTCTCACCAGTCTCACGGAAGGCAACCGCATGCGCTCCGGGAATGGCCGGCACCGTCGGCCCCGTCAGGCTCCTGCCCTCGTCGTCGCGGCAGGGGTGACAGGCTCGGCGATCGCCATCCCGTTGCTCGGCGCGACCGGCGCGAGTGCGGCCGACGCCTCCACCTGGGACCGCGTCGCCGAGTGCGAGAGCGGCGGCATGTGGAGCGCCGACCTCGGCAACGGGTACTACGGCGGGCTCCAGATCTCGCAGGAGACCTGGGACGACTTCGGCGGTACGGCGTACGCCCCCACCGCCGACCAGGCCAGCCGCAGCCAGCAGATCGCCGTGGCCGAGAAGATCCTCGCCGAGCAGGGGCCGAGCGCGTGGCCGACCTGTGCGCTGGTGACCGGGCTCACGGCGGAGAAGGGCGGGGACGCGGATACGGACGCGGATACGGCTCCGGACAGCGAGGCCACCGAGACGCCCGACGAGTCCGAGCCCAGCGAAGAGGCCGTGCTGCCTCCGGCTCCCGAGTCGACTCCGTCGTCCGGGCAGTTCGGCCGCGACTCCGCCTCCGGCGCCGACAAGCCGAGCGCGAAGCCCAGTACCGAGCCCAGCACGGGACAGGGCAAGCACCGTGGCGAACCGGCCCCCGAGTCGAGCGGGTCGGCCGACACCGGCACCGGCGCCGAGGCCTCGGACGGATCGGCCGAAGCAGGCAAGTCGGGTGAGTCTGACGAAGCCCGCGAAAGTGGCCGCCATGCCTCACGAGGTGACGGTTCGACGCGCGACGGCGACGCCGACGACGGCTCGTACACCGTCCGCACCGGTGACAATCTCTGGGCCATCGCGGACGAGCAGAAGGTGGAGGGCGGCTGGCCCGCGCTCTACGAGGCGAACCGCGAGGTCGTAGGCTCCGACGCCGACCTCATCCTGCCGGGCCAGAGCCTCGATCTGACCGTGAAGCAGGGGTAGTTAAGCCGCCTATGTCCGGACCTGCGTAAGTGAGACAAGGGTCTCTTCGACCCAACTGGCGCCGCCGGACGGCCAACTCGCCCCGCTCTCGCCCGACCTGCGTAAACAGAGGTTTCCTCGGGGCGAGATGGGCGAATCATCCCGGATGTTCCTCCTTTGAACATCCGGGATGTCTGTGTTTACGGTCTTAACCGCTCGCACCGCGGGCACCGTCGACCGTCACGCCGAATCCTGCCGTCGGTCGGGGGGAGTAGTCGTCGCGTCAAGCGCCGAAGGCAGGAGCGGGGGACCCAAAGGTAAGTGCCGGTCACGACGGCCGGCTCGGGGTGCAGCCGTGTGCAGGGGGACGTGAAGGCGTTCTCGGGTCGCACGGCCGGGCAACTCACTTGGCCCGAACCCGACAGCTCACCTCGCAGGCGTCGGTGAGGAGATCTCGCATGCTGTTTTCCAGCGCGTCCGGCAAGGGCAAGCACCGCCGTCCGTCCAAGGCCGCCCGTTACGCCACGCTCGCCGGCATCACCGGTGCCGCCGTCGCGGCCCCGCTGATCGGCGCCACCTCCGCCTCCGCGGCCACCACCGCCGAGTGGGACGCCGTCGCCCAGTGCGAGTCCGGCGGCAACTGGTCGATCAACACCGGCAACGGCTACTTCGGCGGTCTCCAGTTCTCCGCCTCCACCTGGGCCGCGTACGGCGGCAACGCCTTCGCCTCCAGCGCCGACCAGGCCTCGAAGTCCCAGCAGATACAGATCGCCGAGAAGGTCCTGGCCGGCCAGGGCAAGGGTGCCTGGCCGAGCTGTGGCGTGGGCCTGTCCAACGCCGCGAACGACGCCGGTTCGGCCGACGACGCCCCGAAGGCCGCCCCGGAGCAGTCCGCGCCGAAGGCCGCCCCGAAGAAGCAGGCCGCCCCGCGCGCCGAGCAGGAGCAGCCCGCCTCCCGCACCGAGACCCGCGGCCCGGTCAAGAAGGGCGACGGCGAGTACAAGGTCAAGGCCGGCGACACCCTCTCCGGGATCGCCGAGACCAAGAAGGTCGAAGGCGGCTGGAAGAAGCTCTTCGAGCTGAACAAGGACATCGTCGAGGACGCCGACGAGATCTTCCCGGGCCAGCAGCTGCACCTGAGCTGACCCTTCCCCACCTAGGTCCGCCCGGCCCACCGGACCGAATGCTCGGACATTCATGGCTGAACGGGCATTCAGGACTCTTTTCGTCCCAGCGGGCGGGCATCTGCCGACCGCCGACCGGGAGCCGGTTAGGCTCATGCCGCAAGGCCAATGAGACCCTGCACTCCACGCGTCACATCCCAGAAGGAGATGCTCGTGCCGTCCATCGACGTCGTCGTAGCCAGGGAAATCCTTGACTCCCGAGGCAACCCAACGGTCGAGGTCGAGGTCGGCCTCGACGACGGCAGCACCGGCCGTGCTGCTGTCCCCTCCGGTGCGTCCACCGGTGCGTTCGAGGCCCTTGAGCTCCGCGACGGTGACCAGAACCGCTACCAGGGCAAGGGAGTCGAGAAGGCGGTCCTCGCCGTCATCGAGCAGATCGGCCCGGAGCTGGTCGGTTACGACGCCACCGAGCAGCGCCTGATCGACCAGGCGATGTTCGACCTGGACGCCACGCCCGACAAGTCCTCGCTCGGCGCCAACGCCATCCTCGGTGTCTCCCTGGCCGTGGCGCACGCCGCCTCCGAGGCTTCGGATCTGCCGCTGTTCCGCTACCTCGGCGGCCCGAACGCGCACCTGCTGCCCGTCCCGATGATGAACATCCTCAACGGCGGTTCGCACGCCGACTCCAACGTGGACATCCAGGAGTTCATGATCGCGCCGATCGGCGCCGAGTCGTTCTCCGAGGCCCTGCGCTGGGGTGCCGAGGTCTACCACACGCTGAAGAAGGTCCTGAAGGAGAAGGGGCTCTCCACCGGCCTCGGCGACGAGGGCGGCTTCGCGCCGAACCTGGAGTCCAACCGCGCCGCGCTCGACCTGATCCTGGTGGCCATCAAGGAAGCCGGTTACGCGCCGGGCAAGGACATCGCGCTCGCGCTCGACGTGGCGGCCTCCGAGTTCTACAAGGACGGCTCCTACGAGTTCGAGGGCAAGTCCCGCTCGGCCGCCGAGATGACCGAGTACTACGAGGAGCTTGTCGCCTCGTACCCGCTGGTCTCCATCGAGGACCCGCTCTTCGAGGACGACTGGGCCGGCTGGAAGGTCCTCCACGACAAGCTGGGCTCCAAGGTCCAGATCGTCGGCGACGACCTCTTCGTCACCAACCCCGAGCGCCTGGCCCGTGGCATCGAGGAGGGCTCGGCCAACGCCCTTCTGGTCAAGGTCAACCAGATCGGTTCGCTGACCGAGACCCTGGACGCCGTGGAGCTGGCGCAGCGCAGCGGCTTCAAGTGCATGATGTCGCACCGCTCCGGCGAGACCGAGGACGTCACGATCGCCGACCTGGCCGTCGCCACCAACTGCGGCCAGATCAAGACCGGCGCCCCGGCCCGCTCCGAGCGCGTCGCCAAGTACAACCAGCTGCTGCGCATCGAGGAGATCCTGGACGACGCGGCGGTGTACGCGGGCCGCAGCGCGTTCCCCCGCTTCAAGGACTGACCAGGCGGGCCACCACCGGCCATCCGTCCGCCCGTCGTACGGCCGTCCCCGGCCACGGTCCCGTACCGTGTCCGGGGACGTACGCGCGTACAGAGGCAGTACGGCGGTACAGAGGTACGAGGGGTTCGCGACACCCCCCAGGGAGGCGGGACCATGGCCGCGAACAGGGACCGGTTCTCCACCGCGACCAAGATCAGGATTCTGGGCGAGCAGACCGCCGCCCGCGTCTACCGCTCGCAGACCCGCAGGCAGGCCCGCCGCTCCCGGCTCACCGGACGCGCGGCCTTCCTCGTGCTCGTCGTCTGCTCGCTGATCGTCGCGCTCGCCTACCCGATGCGGCAGTACGTGTCGCAGCGCGGCGACATCGCGAAGCAGGAGCAGTTGACGCGCGAGGCGGCGCAGCGGGTCGAGGAACTGCGTGACGAGAAGGCCCGCCTCCAGGACGACGCGTACATCCAGCGCCTCGCGCGCGAGCATCTGCACTACGTGATGCCGGGGGAGACCGGCTACATCATGGCCGACCCCAGGGCCGCCGACGAACGCCGCACCGATGAGGGCGCGGCCGACCGGCCCTGGTACTCCAATCTCCTGGACGGCGTCGACAGCGCCGACCGGGCGGACAGATAGACACCGAGGAAACCGACGCAGGTATGCAAACGCCCCCTCCGCAGACCGAACGCACCGAACCGACCGAGGCGGACGTCGACGCGTTCAGACAACAGCTCGGCCGCCCCCCGCGCGGTCTGCGCGCCATCGCGCACCGCTGCCCCTGCGGGCAGCCCGATGTGGTGGAGACCGCCCCGCGCCTCCCGGACGGCACGCCGTTCCCGACGTTCTACTATCTGACCTGCCCGCGCGCGGCCTCGGCCATCGGCACGCTGGAGGCGAACGGCGTCATGAAGGAGATGACCGAACGCCTCGCCACCGACCCGGAGTTGGCCGCCGCGTACCGCAAGGCGCACGAGGACTACATCGCGCGCCGCGACGCCGTCGAAGTGCTGGCGGGCTTCCCGAGCGCCGGCGGGATGCCGGACCGGGTGAAGTGCCTGCACGTACTGGTCGGGCACGCGCTCGCGGCGGGTCCGGGAGTGAACCCGCTGGGCGACGAGGCGCTGGCGATGCTGCCCGAGTGGTGGCGCAAGGGCCCGTGTGTGATCCCGTTCACAAAGCCTGACGAAGCTGCCGGAGGTACCGAATGACCCGGATCGCCGCCGTCGACTGCGGGACCAACTCCATCCGCCTCCTCGTCGCCGACGCCGACCCCGCCACCGGCGAACTCGTCGACCTCGACCGGCGCATGACGATCGTGCGGCTCGGCCAGGACGTCGACCGGACGGGCCGGCTCGCCCCCGAGGCGCTGGAGCGCACCTTCGCGGCCTGCCGCGAGTACGCCGCGATCATCAAGGAACACGGTGTGGACCGGACCCGCTTCGTGGCCACCTCCGCGTCCCGCGACGCGGAGAACCGCGACGAGTTCGTACGCGGCGTCCTCGACATCCTCGGTGTCGAACCCGAGGTGATCACCGGCGACCAGGAGGCGGAGTTCTCCTTCACCGGCGCGACCAGGGAGCTGGCCGGCCGCGCCGACCTGGAGAAGCCCTACCTGGTCGTGGACATCGGCGGCGGCTCCACCGAGTTCGTCGTCGGCGCCGACCGGGTCACGGCCGGGCGGTCGGTCGACATCGGCTGCGTACGGCTCACCGAGCGGCACCGCCTGGCCGACCCGGCCACCCCCGCCGACATCACCGCCCTGCGCGCGGACATCTCCGCCGCCCTCGACACGGTGGCGCGGGACGTCCCGCTCGGCGAGGCCCGCACCCTCGTCGGCCTTGCCGGCTCCGTCACCACGGTCGCGGCGATCGCGCTGGGTCTGACGGCGTACGACTCGGAAGCGATCCACCACGCGCGCATCCCCTTCGACGTCGTCCGGGAGATCACCACGACGCTGCTGTCCTCCACCCACGCCGAACGCGCGACGATCCCGGTGATGCATCCGGGCAGGGTGGACGTGATCGTGTCGGGCGCGCTGATCCTGCTCACGATCATGGAGCGGACGGGTGCGCGGGAGGTCGTGGTGAGCGAGCACGACATCCTCGACGGCATCGGTTGGTCGATCGCCTGACCTGCCTGACCCCCCTGAGCCCGGCTGGCCCGAGCGGGTGAACCTGGCGGCGTTCCAGGGCCTCCCGGGCGTCCGCCGAGCCCCCGCCGAGCGTCTTTACGGGGGTTTTACGCGGCCTCTGCGTACCGCCCCGGAACGAAGTTCGTGAAGTTCTTCACAAGGAAAACCGCCGGGTTGGACGCACATCACTCTCGGGGGACCCCCGGCGCCGCCCCGACGCCCCTGTACGACCGGTCAACGGGCCGTTCCGGCGGCGTTGCGGGCGTGTGAACCACTCGGTGGTCGGCCCGGTGGTCCACCCCTGGGGCGGGTCTCAAGGGCCAGCTCACAGGGGGTGCGGATGGCCCTGCGAGACCGTGTGGTTCCGCTGCCGGAACACGATGTCGATCAAGCGGGCCGCGCAGTGTAGCAGAGGTATGAGGGGTGCTTGTGAAGGGGCTCACGAGCACCCCCTCCGGGGCGGGTGGATACTCGATGGCATGAGCACCACGGAGCGTCCCAGGATCCTTGTTGTAGGCGGAGGGTACGTAGGCCTGTACGCGGCTCGTCGCATTCTGAAGAAGATGCGCTACGGGGAGGCCACGGTCACCGTCGTCGACCCCCGCTCGTACATGACGTACCAGCCCTTCCTCCCCGAAGCAGCCGCCGGCAACATCTCGCCTCGGCACGTCGTCGTACCGCTGCGGCGCGTGCTGCCCAAGGCCGAGGTGCTCACGGGCCGGGTCACCACCATCGACCAGGACCGCAAGGTCGCCACGGTCTCCCCGCTCGTCGGTGAGGCCTACGAGCTGCCCTTCGACTACTTGATCGTCGCGCTCGGCGCCGTCTCCCGTACCTTCCCGATCCCCGGCCTCGCCGAGCAGGGCATCGGTATGAAGGGCATCGAGGAGGCGATCGGTCTCCGTAACCACGTGCTCGAACAGCTCGACAAGGCCGACTCGACGACCGACGAGGACGTCCGCCGCAAGGCGTTGACGTTCGTCTTCGTCGGCGGTGGCTTCGCCGGCGCCGAGACCGTCGGTGAGGTCGAGGACCTGGCGCGTGACGCCGCGAAGTACTACACGAGCGTCAAGCGCGAGGACATGCGCTTCCTGCTGGTCGATGTCGCCGACAAGATCCTTCCCGAGGTCGGCCCGAAGCTGGGCAAGTGGGGCAAGGAGCACCTGGAGAGCCGCGGCGTCGAGGTCTACCTCAAGACCGGCATGGACTCCTGCGTCGACGGCCGCGTCGTGCTGGGCAACGGACTTGAGGTCGACTCCAACACGATCGTGTGGACCGCGGGCGTCAAGCCCAACCCGGCGCTCGCCCGCTACGGTCTGCCGCTCGGCCCGCGCGGTCACGTCGACACCGACGCCAAGCTCCAGGTGACGGGCACCGACCACATCTGGGCCGCCGGCGACAACGCCCAGGTCCCGGACATGGCCGCCCGCAAGGCCGGTGTCGAGAACGCCTGGTGCCCGCCGAACGCCCAGCACGCGCTGCGGCAGTCGAAGGTCCTCGGCGACAACGTGATCTCCGGCCTGCGGGGCTTCCCGCAGAAGGAGTACAGCCACGCCAACAAGGGCGCGGTCGCCGGCCTGGGCATGCACAAGGGCGTCGCGATGATCGTCGTCGGCAAGCTGAAGATCAAGTTCCGTGGCCGGCTCGCCTGGTACATGCACCGCGGCTACCACGGCATGGCGATGCCGACCTGGAACCGCAAGATCCGTGTCTTCGCCGACTGGACGCTCTCGGCGTTCCTCAAGCGCGAGGTCGTCTCGCTCGGCGCGATGGAGACACCGCGCGAGGAGTTCTACGAGGCGGCCAAGCCCGCCCCGGCGCGTCAGGCCGCCGCCCCGGCGCCGGAGTCCGGCTCGGAGCAGGTGAAGGCCGAGGCCGGCACGAGGGTCAAGGCCTCCTGAACCGCGCGCGGCGCGCGTAGCGCTCGTACCGACCCGAAAGGGCCGCCCGCCATCCGTGGTGCGGGCGGCCCTTTCGTGTGCGCCCGGCGCCGAAGGTGGGTACGACATGCCTGGCAAGGGTGTGCATCGGTAGATTTGGTCATAAAATGCGTGGCCGGTGCAGCTATTTTTGCCCGCACATTGCGTGCTGCCGGGACTGCGACACCTCCCGGCGGTGTTCATATGTGTGTTGAGCATTTCTGGGATCCACCATCACGGAGGTGTGCGCCATGGCCGACGCCGCACTGCGGCTGAGCACTCTTGCCGAGGAGCTGCTGGGAGCCCCGCTCCCCGTACGTATCCGCGCCTGGGACGGCAGCGAGTCGGGTCCGCCCGGCGCGCCGACATTCGTCGTCCGGCACCGCCGGGCGCTGCGCCGACTGCTGTGGAAGCCGGGCGAACTGGGCCTGGCCCGCGCCTGGGTGGCCGGTGAGATCGACATCGAAGGTGATCTGTACTCCGCCCTCGGCCACATCGCCGGACTGCTGTGGGAGAGCGACGCCGACGCCGGGGACGCGGTGCACCCGCTGCGCGACCCGCGGATGCGGGCGGCGGCGAAGCGCATCGTGGAGATCGCGGGACCCTGGCCGCCGCCCCCGCCGCCCCCCGAGGAGGTACGGCGCAGAACCGGCGCGCTGCACACCAAGCACCGGGACAGAGCCGCGATCAGCCACCACTACGACGTGGGCAACGACTTCTACGAGATGGTCCTCGGGCCCTCCATGGTCTACTCGTGCGCCTACTTCGACGAGCCCGGCTCCACGCTTCAGGACGCGCAGCGCGACAAGCTCGACCTCGTCTGCCGCAAGCTCGGGCTGACGGAGGGGCAGCGGCTGCTCGACGTCGGCTGCGGCTGGGGCTCCATGGCCATGCACGCGGCGCGTGAGTACGGCGTCCAGGTCACCGGAGTCACGCTCTCCCGCGAGCAGGCGGCGTTCGCGCGCAAGCGCATCGCCGAGGCGGGCCTCACCGACCGGATCGAGATCCGGGTCCAGGACTACCGGGACGTCAGGGACGGTCCGTACGACGCCATCTCGTCCATCGGCATGGCCGAACACGTCGGTTCGGTCCGCTACCGCGAGTACGCCGACGCCCTCTTCGCCCTCCTCAAGCCGGGCGGCCGGCTGCTCAACCACCAGATCGCGCGCCGCCCCGAACGGGACGAATCCCAGTACCGGATCGACGACTTCATCGACGCGTACGTCTTCCCCGACGGCGAACTGGCCCCGCTCGGCCGCACCGTCGCCACGCTGGAGGAAGCGGGCTTCGAGGCCAGGGACGTCGAATCCCTGCGTGAGCACTACGCGCTGACGCTCCGTCATTGGGTGCGGAACCTGGAGAAGCGCTGGCCCGAGGCGGTACGGGCCACCTCACCCGGCCGCGCCCGCGTCTGGCGCCTCTACATGGCCGCGTCGGCGCTGTCCTTCGAGCACAACAGGATCGGCGTCAACCAGATCCTGGCGGTGAAGCCCGGCGAATCAGGCGTCTCGGGTCTCCCGCTGCGGGCGCGTACCTGGCGCTGACACGATTCAGGCACGCGGCGTATCGCACGCATCACTTAGACGCGTCCGGTACGGCTGAGGGCCGCCTCGCATCCTGGGGGGATGCGGGGCGGCCCTTGGCCGCAGGGACCGACAACGGCGCCCGGCCTACTCCGTCTTGATCGCCGTCAGCATGTTGAGCTTTGCCGCGCTGCGCGCCGGCCAGAGCGCCGCCAGCACACCCACCAGCCCCGCGAGCAGCAGGAAGATCCCGATCCGCTCCCACGGCAGGACCAGCGCGTACTGCGGGATCGAGGAGCGGATCGTCTCACCGATCGCCCAGGCCAGGAACGTACCGAGCCCGACACCGACCAGCGCTCCGAAGACCGAGATCACCACGGCTTCCAGCCGGATCATGCGCTTGACCCTGCGGCGGTCCAGACCGATCGCCCGCAGCATCCCGATCTCCTGCTGACGCTCGAAGACCGACATCGCGAGGGTGTTGACGACACCGAGCACCGCGATGATCAGGGCCATGCCCAGCAGCCCGTACATGATGTTCAGCGCGGTGTTGATCATGCCGCCGAACATGTTCCTGATGTCCTGCTGGTCGGCGACGCTGATCGCGGGGTTGTCGCCCAGCGCTTCCACCAGGGCCAGTTCGTTGGCCTCGGTCGCGCCTCCGTCCATCGACACGTACACCTCGGGCGTGTGCGGCTTCGTCACGTGCGGTGTCAGCAGGTCCGTGGAGATCAGGGTCGGCGAGGTGAACTCGTTGGCCTCGTACGTGGCGCCGATTTTCAGCCGTGCCGTCTTGTCGTCCTCGTAATTCACCGTGACGGTGTCGCCGGTCTTCCAGCCCCGCGACTTCGCGGTGTCCGACGCCACCGCGATCGCGTCACCGCTCAGCGTGTCCAGCGAACCGGTCACCGTCTTCAGTGCGAGGACCTGCTGGATGTCGCCGGGGTTCACACCCGACGCGGAGCTGTCCTTGCCGTTGATCGACAGATACGCCGACTGCTGCGGCGAGATGGCTTTCACACCCGGCGCCTTCTCCAGCGCCTTGACCGCCGACTGGTCGAGACCGCCGCCGCTGGCCATCGTGACCATGTAGTCGGCCCTGATGTTGTCCGTGGTCGTCTTGTCGATCGCCTGGCCCAGTGTGACGCCGATGGTCGTGAGGCCGGTGACCAGGGTGAGACCGATGGCCAGCGCGGATGCCGTGGCGCCCGTACGGCGCGGGTTGCGCACCGCGTTCTGCCCGGCCAGCTTGCCGGCGACGCCGTACAGCCGGTTCAGCAGCGGCTGGACGAGCGCGATGATCGGGCGCGACAGCAGCGGGATGAGCACGATGATCCCGACGAGCGCGAAGAAGGCACCGGCGCCGATGATCAGCTTGCCGTCCTTCCCGACCGAGGCGCCCCCGATGATCCCCGCGGCGCCGATGAGCGTGAGCACGGCGCCGATGGAGTTGCGCAGGACGAGCGACTTCACCGTGGCGACGGCGTGCACGCTGCTCATGGCGGCGACCGGCGGGATCTTCGCGGCCCGGCGGGCGGGCAGCCAGGCGGCGATCAGGGTGATCACCACGCCGACACCGAAGGCGGCGGCGACGGCGACCGGCGTGATCATCAGCGGTCCGGCGGGCACCTTCGCGCCGAACGAACTCATGGCCGAGCGCAGTCCGACGGCGAGACCCACACCGAGGACGAAGCCGATGGCGGACGCGACGAGGCCCACGATCAGCGCCTCGATCATCACCGAGCGCTTGACCTGGCGGCGCGAGGCGCCGACGGCGCGCAGCAGCGCCAGCTCCTTGGTGCGCTGGGCGACCAGCATGGTGAAGGTGTTGGAGATCAGGAAGATTCCGACGAAGAGCGCGATGGCGGCGAAGGCGAGCAGCATCTGGTTGATGCCGCTCAACTCCCTCTCGATGTCCGCGGCCTGCTGGTCGGCGAGCTGCTTGCCGGTCTGGATCTCGGCCTCGTCGGGCAGCAGCGACTGGATCTCGCCGAGTATCTGTGTGTCGGAGGCGCCCGGCGCCGCCGTGACGGTCGCGTCCGAGAAGAAGCCCGGCTTGAGATAGAGCTTCTGGGCGACCGATGTCTCGAACAGCACCAGGCTGCCGCCCGCGTTGACGGAGCCGTCCTCGGTGGTGAAGACGCCGGAGAGGGTGTACTCCTCCACGGGGCCGTTGGTCGAGACCCGCACCGGGTCGCCGACCTTGTACTCACCTCGGGACGCGGTGTCCTTGTCGAGCGCGACCTGGCCGGCCTCCGTGGGCCCCGTGCCCTCGGTGAAGTCGTAGGCGGCGTCCTTGCCGTCCTTGCCGGGGGCGAAGTTGGTGCCGGTGTTGCTCCAGCCGTTGCCGATGAGCTTGCCGTCCGGGTCCGCCACTCCGGCGAAGCCGTCGACCCGCGGGGTGACGGAGGTGACACCGTCGACGGCGCCGATCTTGTCGAGGTCCTTCGAGCTGAGTCCGGGGTTCGACTCCTTCCCGTCGGTCTCCTTGGCGCCGGACCAGTAGGTGGAGACGGAGACGGCGACGTCCTTGTAGCTCTTGGCCGACTGCTTGTTGAAGGCGTTGCCGAGGGTGTCGGTGAAGACCAGCGTGCCGGAGACGAAGGCCACGCCGAGCATCACGGCGAGCACGGTCATCAACAGCCGGGCCTTGTGCGCGAGCACAGTGCGCAGGGCGGTACGGAACATGGTGGAAGTCCAGGTGAGGTGGGCAGGGCGGACGGACAGGCCCGCGGGGAGGGCAGGGCGGACGGCCCGCGCGGCCGGAGGACGGCGGGGCGGACGTGCCGCGGTGGAGGGCGGAGGGGCCGGCGCGCGCCGGCGCGTGGGCGTCAGGGGCGCGGACGGCGCCGGGCGGCGGGCGTCAGCTCGTACGGCCCTTGGCGTCGAAGGCCTTCATCCGGTCGAGCACACCGTCGGCGGAGGGGTGCGTCATCTCGTCGACGATCCGGCCGTCCGCGAGGAAGATCACCCGGTCGGCGTAGGAGGCGGCCACGGGGTCGTGGGTGACCATGACGACGGTCTGGCCCAGCTCCCGCACGGAGTTGCGCATGAAGCCCAGCACCTCGGCGCCGGCCCGTGAGTCGAGGTTTCCGGTCGGCTCGTCCCCGAAGATGATCTCGGGCCGAGAGGCCAGCGCGCGGGCGACGGCCACCCGCTGCTGCTGGCCGCCGGAGAGCGCGGTGGGACGATGGTGCAGCCGGTCCTTGAGGCCGATCATCGTGATCACGTTGTCCAGCCACTGCTTGTCGGGCTTACGGCCCGCGATGTCCATGGGGAGCGTGATGTTCTCCAGGGCCGTCAGCGTCGGCAGCAGGTTGAACGCCTGGAAGATGAAGCCGATCTTGTCCCGGCGGAGCTGGGTGAGCTGCTTGTCCTTGAGCGTGCCCAGCTCGGTGTCGCCGATGCGTACCGACCCGCTGGAGAAGCTGTCGAGACCGGCGACGCAGTGCATCAGGGTCGACTTGCCGGACCCGGAGGGGCCCATGATCGCGGTGAACTCACCCTGCCGGAAGTCGACGGTGACCTGGTCGAGGGCGACCACCTGCGTCTCGCCCTGCCCGTAGACCTTGGACAAGCCGGAGGCATGGGCGGCCACGGCGCTGGCGCGGTGGAGGAGAGGCATGGTCGTCACGGGTGGGGCTCCTTCAGGGGCGTACGGCGGATTGATTTCATCCTCTCCGCTGTCCGGCGGCAGGTCGTCACCCCTCGTGCCCGTTCCCGTGGCCCTCTCGGGTCGGACTCGGAGGCCGCTCCGTCCTCCTCGGGTATGACGCCGACCCCGACTCCCCTCATACCGTCACCGCGCGGTCATACCGACGACGCCTGTGTGCAATCCGTGTGCGGGGAGTGGCGAATAGTAGACAGAGAGCGGCGAGTTTCCGTCATATCCCGAGGTCCGTATCAAGACCTTCGTCCTGCTTCCGGCATGTGCCGATGGCGTGTTACCAGGGCTGACACACCCTCAGGTGCCAATAAAATCAGACAGGATCGCCCAAGTACTCGGCTGTCCGATGGGTCCTCCCGGCTAGGCTCGTGAGCCAACGCGGAGCCGCGTACGCCCGGATGGTGGAATGCAGACACGGCGAGCTTAAACCTCGCTGCCCCAAATGGGGCGTACCGGTTCAAGTCCGGTTCCGGGCACACTCTCTGTACGTGCGCTGACCTGCGAAGATCGATTCATCCCCGATTTCTTGCCTCTGAGGCACACCGCTGCTGAAACGTGTCTGCGGACCGTTACGATCGGTCAACTCGATTGAAATGTAAAGCTCTTGACGGTGAGTCAGTCGGGAGGGACGGCAAAAGCGCAGCTCAGACCCTTGATCATTTGTCGAGTGCGCGTCAATTCACTGATTTTCCGGTCTCCGGCGCGGCGCCGGCGAAGGCCCGTTCCGCAGGGGTGCGGAACCACCGTCGGATGGCGCTCGGGGCCGGTTCCCTGCTCCGGGGCCGGAACCCGACGGATCACGGCGGATCACGATCGAGGAAAGATCCTCCCTGGGCACTAGGGTGTTCCCTTTGCTCCCGCATTACTCTTGTGCCAAGGCCGCGCAGGGTGGCCGCCATGGAGGAGTGAGATGAGGAGCAGCAACCCGGTCTTCTCGCGACGGGGCTTCAGTCGCGACAACGGCCAAGCGGGCTTCAACGCGGCGCCGCAGGCCGGGGGCCCCGCCGTAGGAACGCAGAACCCGTACGCGACGAATCCGTACGCCACCAACCCCTACGCCCCGCAGACGGACGGTCAGTACGGCGGCGCAGGCCCGCAGTCGCCCGCCCGCGCCGGGGTCATGACGATCGACGACGTCGTGACGCGCACCGCGTCGACGCTCGGCACGGTCGTCCTCGCCGCCGTCCTCGCCTGGGTCCTGCTCCCGGTCGACCAGGCCAACATCGGCAAGTCGTACGGCATCGCCATCGGCGCGGCCCTCATCGGCCTGGTCCTGGCCCTGGTCCAGTCGTTCAAGCGCAAGCCGGTCCCGGCGCTGATCCTGGCCTACGCCGCGTTCGAGGGTGTCTTCCTCGGCGTGATCAGCAGCGCGGTGAGCACGTACGTCGCGCCGGGCGTGGTCATCCAGGCCGTGATGGGCACGATGGCGGTCTTCGCCGGTGTGCTGTTCGCCTACAAGATGCGCTGGATCCGCGTCACGCGCCGCTTCTACGGCTTCGTGATGGCCGCTGCGATGGGCTTCGTGCTCCTCATGGTCGCCAACCTGCTGTTCAGCGTCTTCGGCGGCGGTGACGGCCTCGGCTTCCGCAGCGGCGGCCTCGGCATCCTCTTCGGTGTGATCGGCATCATCCTCGGCGCGTGCTTCCTGGCGCTCGACTTCAAGCAGGTCGAGGACGGCGTCACGTACGGCGCGCCGCGCGAGGAGTCCTGGATGGCGGCCTTCGGCCTCACCATGACGCTCGTCTGGATCTACCTGGAGATGCTGCGGCTCTTCTCGATCCTGAGCGGCAACGACTAGCGGTAGCAGCGGTCGGTTCACGACGAAGGGGTCCACGGGCAGCAGCCCGTGGACCCCTTCGGTCGTCTGCGATGGCCGGACAGGGCCTCGGGGTCAGCCGAGGCGGCGGGCGGCCCGCCTCAGGTCGTGCTCATGGATGATCGCCTTGGCGTGCCCGTACGCGAGGTCGTACTCGCCGCGGAGCCAGGCGACCTTCTCGTCGAAGCGCACCAGGGCGGGACCGTCGTCGACGGTGCGGAGCCAGTCGGTGATCTCTCGACCGGTGCGGTCTGGAATACGGGACAGCAGGTTGCGGTGGGTCTCTTCGGAGAAAACAAGGGACATCGGCGCCTCCGGACGCTTTCGCGCGTACTGGCCTTCACGTCACCGTGCCTGAGCGTTCGCCCGTTGGCAACAGTCCGGCGAGGGCGCGTAGGGTCGCGGAGTGCTTGAAACGACGCGCCTGACCGCCGCCGTGGACCGATTCGCCGACCGGCTCCGGGCAGCCCCGCAGAGCCGGCTGCAGCGCGGGGCCGCGGCCGAAGGGCTGGCTCTGGCCAGGGAACTGTCCGCGAGGGCCCAGCGGCTCGAAGCCCCGGACGGTGTCCCGCCGGGGCCGCCGAGGATCATGCCGGACGCCGGTGTGTTCGTGGTCGCCGATCAACTCACTGTCGCGGCGGGTGACTTGGCCGAGGCATTGCGAACGGCCCCGTCCGTCGCGGAACTGGACGAGGCCGTGCGGGCGGTGGAGCGGGCCGTGGCTAGAGCGAAGCTATGACGCGGTCGGCGAGAATGTAGATGTGGTCGTCGGCAGCGGCGGGTTCACCCGTCGTACCCGCGTTCCCCGCGCTGGTGTCGTCGTCCGCGCCGGCGGACGCGCCGCACGAGAACGTGAGGGCGTACGCCCCCGAGACACCCGAGCCGCCCAGCAGGAACGGCGTACCGCCGTCGCGCAGCGCGCCCGCGAGGCGTTCCGCGGTCTCGCGGTGGCCCGGCGTCATGCAGAGCGTCGTACCGTCCGTGAAGACGTACACGTCGAGCGTGCCCAGCGGGCCGGGGCGGACGTCGGCGAGCGCGGTACGGGCGTCGGCCAGCTCCTCCAGCCGCGCGACCGTGCGCTCGTGGTCGGTGACGACCGGCGTGCGGACGGGGACGAAGTCCGGGTGCGAGGGGTGGCGGCGGCGGGCCGCGGCCAGCTCCGGGGAGTCCTCGGCGAACTCACCGATCTCGCTGACCTCACTCACCTCGCTCAGTTCGGGCACCCCGTCGTAGTCCGCGAAGTCCCCGAGGCTCTCCAGGTCCTCGTACTCCCCGAGATCGACGGGGTCGCCGTCGCCCAGCTCGCCGCGCGCCCGAAGCTCGGCGAGTTCCGCCAGCTCGGCGAGGTCGTCGTACTCCGCGTCCGCGTCCGTGGCGCGGCGGGCGCGGTCGGCGCGGTCGAGTGCGTCGAGATCCAGCGCCTCCAGGCCCACGAAGTCGGCCTGGCGCGGCACGTAGAACGGGCCGTCGTCGGTGCCGGGGCCGCCGAGACCACCCAGCAGTGAGGGTGTGTCGGTGGCGTCACGGGCCTCCTGGGCGGCCCAGAAGGCGCGCGCCTCGGCCAGCTCGCGCTCGCGCTCCTCGGCCAGGGCCTCGGCCACCGCGAGCCGTATGTCCTCGGTGGACGCGGCGGCGGCCGGCGCGGGTTCGGCGGAGCGTGCGTGGGGTACGGCGGCGCCGGGGCGGCCCTGATTGGCCAGGGACAGTTCGCCGCGCAGGGCCGTGACCTCACGCCGCAGGCCATGAACGGCGTGCAGGGCGGCGACGCCCACGGCCGTGGCGGTGGCCGTGGTGAGCAGCAGGGCAATAGACATGGCGCTCACTGACTTACTCCCGGTCTTCAATGGTCCCCCGACTTCCTACATCAGCTTGTCGGAGGGGGCGCACACGTCGGCAGTGCATTACGTCATGAATTGGACAGGTCTTTCGGCCTTACGGTCAGCCCCATTACCGCCGTGACCAGGGTAAATGGGTCTCCCCCAGGGGGCAGGTCACATCCTGGGGGAGATTGAGTCACGACTGGGGCTCGAAGCGGTTCGGCTCAGCCGCTCGGCCTGTGTGGTCGCGTTCGCTTCGCCACCGCTGCGGGCAGGTGCGTCCCTCGTACCTCGGGCCGCCCCTACCCTCCGCTCCGGCTCAGCTCAGCCGCTCGATGACCATGGCCATGCCCTGGCCCCCGCCCACGCACATCGTCTCCAGGCCGAGCTGCTTGTCGTGGAACTGGAGACCGTTGATGAGCGTGCCGGTGATCCGGGCGCCCGTCATGCCGAAGGGGTGGCCGACGGCGATCGCGCCGCCGTTCACGTTCAGCTTGTCGAGGTCGACGCCGAGGTCCCGGTAGGAGGGGATCACCTGCGCGGCGAACGCCTCGTTGATCTCCACCAGGTCGATGTCGTCGATGCCCAGGCCCGCGCGGCGCAGCGCCTGCTTGCTGGCCTCGACCGGGCCGTACCCCATGATCTCCGGCGAGAGGGCGGAGACGCCGGTGGAGACGATCCGGGCCAGCGGGGTCAGGCCCAGCTCGCGCGCCTTGGTGTCCGACATGATCACGAGTGCGGCGGCGCCGTCGTTGAGCGGGCAGCAGTTGCCGGCCGTGACCAGTCCGTCGGGGCGGAAGACGGGCTTGAGGCCCTGGGTGCCCTCCAGGGTGACGCCGGCGCGGGGGCCGTCGTCCTTGGCGACCACCGTGCCGTCGGGCGTGGTGACGGGGGTGATCTCGCGCTCCCAGAAGCCGTTCTTGATGGCTTCCTCGGCGAGATTCTGCGACCGCACGCCGAACTCGTCCATGTCGCGCCGGGTGATGCCCTTGAGCCGGGCCAGATTCTCGGCGGTCTGACCCATCGCGATGTACGGGTCGGGGAGCAGGCCGTCCTCGCGGGGGTCGTGCCAGCCGGCGCCCTCGGAGGCGGCGACGGTGGCGGTCCGGGCCTCGGCGGAGGCGAAGAGCGGGTTGTGGGTGTCCGGCATGCCGTCGCTGGAACCCTTGACGGAGCGGGACACCATCTCGACACCGGCCGAGATGAAGACGTCGCCCTCGCCCGCCTTGATGGCGTGCATCGCCATGCGGGAGGTCTGGAGCGAGGAGGAGCAGTAGCGGGTGATCGTGCAGCCGGGGAGATGGTCCATCCCCATCTGCACGGCGACGATCCGGCCCAGGTTGTGGCCCTGCTCGCCGCCGGGGAGGCCGCAGCCGAGCATCAGGTCGTCGATGTCGTGCGGGTCCAGCTCGGGGATCTTGGCGAGCGCGGCCTGAATGATGGTGGCAGTCAGGTCGTCGGGCCGCAGCTCCTTGAGGGAGCCCTTGAAGGCCCGGCCGATGGGGGAGCGGGCGGCAGAGACGATCACGGCTTCGGGCATCACGGCTCCAGTGGGGCGGGTGCGGTACGGCGGGAGTGCCGTCTGGTGAAGTTACCCGCACGTACGGCTCGGGTCACCGGGCCGGACGTGTGACGAGGACCGCAGTACGGCCTCCTGCCGGGTCGCAGACGCACCGACCCGGCCCCGCGCCGGGCCGGGCAGCCCGTGCGGGCCGGGTGCCCGGGTGGTGCGGTGTCAGGTGCGGTTGGCGCGTTCCTTGGGTGGGGGTGGTGGGGGGGCCGGTTCCGTCTGGGTGGGTTCCGGTTCCGGGAGGCGCCGGCGGCGGCGGTGTTTGAGCAGGGCCCATGGCGCACGCGCGCCCGTGACCTCCGTGCCCGCCTCGGCCGCCGCCGCCGATGCGGCCTTCGCCACCGTCAGCATGTCCTCGTCGCGCGCGGCGTCCAGGTGATCCGTCTCCGGCCACAGGCCCAGCACCGCGCAGAGCGTCGGCAGGACGGCCATCGCGGCGGTCGCGTACCCCTCCGCCGACGGGTGGTAGTTGTCGGCGCCGAACATCTCGCGGGGATTCGCCGCGAACTCCGGCCCCAGCAAGTCGCCCAGCGAGACCGTACGGCTGCCCTGCTCGACCGCCACGATCGTCTGTGCCGCCGCCAGCTGCCGGCTCACCCGGCGGGCCAGCCAGCGCAGCGGCTGGTACACCGGCTCGATCGTCCCCAGGTCGGGACAGGTGCCGACGACGACCTCCGCGCCCGCCGTCCGCAACCGCCGTACCGCCGACGCGAGATACCGGACCGAGGCGGTCGCCGACATCCGGTGCGTGACATCGTTCGCGCCGATCATGATCACGCATACGTCCGGCGCCCGGAACGTGTCCGACAGCAGCAGCGTCACCTGGCGTTCCAGATCGTCCGACTGCGCCCCCGGCTGCGCCACGTTCCGCAGGTCCACCGGGCGCTCCGCCACCGCCGCGAGGCCCGAGGCGAGCAGCGCCCCCGGTGTCTGGCCCGCCCGCCGGACCCCCTGGCCGGCCGCCGTGGAGTCGCCGAGCATCCCCATCCGCAGGGGCTCGGTGTGCCCGTACGCCAGTCCGTACCAGCCGTTGCCCCGCGGCGGGATCGGCGCCGTACCGCCGCCGACGGACCGTTTCGCCAACTGCACCTCGGCCAGGACGAGCCCCACCCCCGCCGCTCCGATCAGACCGACGCTGCCACCGCCGTAGGCGGCGCCCGCCGCGATCCGCCGTGCCACCCTCGCTCTCGACACAGTCCGGGTCACCTCCCTGTAGCCGTCCACACGCTGTGGCGGTTCACGCACTGCCCATAAGACCAGCAAGAGGTAATTGCCCCGCAACGGGCGTGGCCCAATCTCTTACACGTACGCATACGCTGGCCGGACCATCACGGAGACCCCGGAGACAACGGTGCAATTCCACGACTCGATGATCAGTCTGGTTGGCAATACCCCGCTGCTGAAGCTGGGCAATGTGACCTCGGGCATTCAGGCGACAGTCCTGGCCAAGGTCGAATACTTCAATCCCGGCGGTTCGGTGAAGGACCGGATCGCCCTGCGCATGATCGAGGCGGCGGAGGAGAGCGGCGAACTCCGCCCCGGCGGCACGATCGTCGAACCGACGAGCGGCAACACCGGCGTCGGACTGGCCATCGTGGCCCAGCAGAAGGGCTACCACTGCATTTTCGTCTGCCCCGACAAAGTCTCCACCGACAAGATCAACGTGCTGCGGGCGTACGGCGCGGAGGTCGTCGTCTGCCCCACGGCGGTCGACCCCGACCACCCGGACTCGTACTACAACGTCTCCGACCGGCTTGTGCGTGAGACGCCGGGCGCCTGGAAGCCGGACCAGTACAGCAACCCGAACAACCCGCGCTCGCACTACGAGACCACCGGCCCCGAGCTGTGGAAGCAGACGGACGGGCGGATCACCCACTTCGTCACCGGCATCGGCACCGGCGGCACGATCAGCGGCACCGGCCGGTATCTGAAGGAGATCAGCGACGGGCGCGTCACGGTCGTCGGCGCCGACCCCGAGGGCTCCGTCTACTCCGGCGGCTCGGGCCGCCCGTATCTGGTCGAGGGCGTCGGCGAGGACTTCTGGCCGAGCGCGTACGACCGGACCGTCACCGACGAGATCGTCGCCGTGTCCGACAAGGACTCCTTCCAGATGACGCGCCGCCTCGCCAAGGAGGAGGGCCTGCTGGTCGGCGGCTCCTGCGGCATGGCGGTCGTGGCGGCGCTGCGGGTCGCCGAGCGGCTCGGCCCGGACGACGTGGTGGTCGTGCTGCTGCCCGACAGCGGCCGGGGCTACCTCAGCAAGATCTTCAACGACGAGTGGATGAACGACTACGGCTTCCTGGAGCAGGGCGGGGACACCCCGCGGGTCGGTGACGTCCTGCGCTACAAGGAGGGCGGCGCCCTTCCCTCGCTCGTTCATATGCACCCCGAGGAGACGGTCGGTGAGGCGATCGAGGTCCTGCGTGAGTACGGCGTCTCGCAGATGCCGATCGTGAAGCCCGGCGCGGGCCACCCTGACGTCATGGCGGCCGAGGTCATCGGCTCCGTCGTGGAACGCGATCTGCTCGACGCGCTCTTCGGCCGGCGCGCCTCGCTCGACGACCCGCTGGAGAAGCACATGTCGGGCCCGCTGCCGCAGGTCGGCTCCGGCGAGCCGGTGGCCGACCTGATGGCCGCACTCAGCGGCACCAACGCCGCCGCCGCGGCGATCGTGCTGGTGGAGGGGAAGCCGACGGGCGTGGTGAGCCGGCAGGACCTGCTCGCATTCCTCGCGAAGGACGCGAAGGACGCGAAGTAGACCAAGTCGGCCCTGTGCTGGGCTTCGTGAAAGTGGTACCAGCGCGACATCTACGCGCAGCACGCGCTTAACACGGCTCGGCCAGAGTTGTCGTTGTCGGCGTCAATGACCTCCGGAGCGGCTCCCGGACCCATGGACGCCACCTGGACACGGTGCCGGTTCTGACCCGGTCCCGAGTCCCTCGCGGGGACCGCCGTCGTCCCGCCCTCCGGAAACGGGGGTGCGGCGGTCCCCGCGCAATTCACGTCTCCGGCCGACCGGCCGCCCCCCCGTGAGAGGCCGAGAGGTCAGGCCTCCCAGTCGGACGACTGCTTCGACTCGCGCGTACGCCGGCGGGCCCAGGGCACGCCACCGGCCGCGTGCGCCACATTCACTCCGACGATGCCGAGCCAGGCCACACAGAGCCCTTTGAAGTCCGCCTGCACCACGGCTATCGCTGAGAGCGGGATGGCCAGCACCAGCGATATGACTCCGAAGCCGTACCGCTCGGCGAACCCCTCCCCAGGGGTACTCGGCGGGCGGGCGCCGCGGGCGACCACCATCTGCTGTTCGGCGAGCTGACGCCGCACACGACGGTCGGTCGTGCTGTCGAGGCGCTGATCGAGCTTCTCAAGGAAGGACTCGATGAGCGCGGACTCGTACTCCGGCCCCAGCTCTCGGCGGGCCTGAAGAGTGGCGTCGAGCTCCTTGTTGAGCTCAGGGTCGCGGGCTTCCATGGGCACAACGGTACGAAGGCGGAAGCCTCCGGAACAGTGGGGCTATCCCCCCTCTTTGCCTGCGGGGTACCTCAGGGCACCTCGGGACGCTCCAGAGGTGCGTCCAGGGCCCGCCGAATGCGATGCCCCCGCACTCCTTGCCGGGGCTGCATATAGTCATGCAGAGTTCTCAGTGACTGAATAGATCGCCCATGCCCCGAAGGGTGGTGTCCCTGTGCCGGACCGTCGTGCCACCGCCGTACGCCCCGCCCCCGCCCCTGTCCCCGCCCCCGCCCTCGTCGTCCTCGACGGCCAGAGTCTGCCCGTCGCCGACATCGTCCGGCTGGCCGACGGGACCGCCCGCCCGGTCCCCGGCACCGACGCCATGAAGCGCGTCGAGCAGTCCTGGCACACCGCGCGTGAACTCGCCGCCTCCGGCCGGGTCTACGGCCGCTCCACCGGCGTCGGCGCGAACCGCACCGAGGCCGTCCCCACCGATGCCGCCGCCGACCACGGACTGCGCCTGCTGCGCAGCCACGCCGGCGCCATCGGCCGCCCCCTGCCCGCCCGCGAGGTCCGCGCCATGCTCGCCGTCCGGGCCAACCAACTCCTCGCCGGCGGCGCCGGACTGCGCCCCACCGTCGTCACCGCGCTCTGCGACGCCCTGACCGCCGGCGCCCACCCGGTCGTCAACGAGTTCGGCTCCGTCGGCACCGGCGACATCGCCGCCCTCTCCCAGATGGGCCTCGCCCTCGTCGGCGAACACCCCTGGCAGGGCGGCCAGCCGCCCGAGGCACAGGCCCTCGACAACAACGACGCCCTCGCCCTCATCAGCAGCAACGCACTGACGCTCGGTCAGGCAGCCCTGGCACTGGACGAGTTGGGCCGTCTCATCGCCGCCACCGAACTCGTCGCCGGGCTCTCGCTGCTCGCCGTGGACGGCAGTTACGAGGCGTACGCCGAACCGGTCCACGCCTCCCGCCCGCACCCCGGCTCGTACGCCGTCTCCACCCGGATGCGGCACATACTCGGTGCCCCCGAACGCCCCACCCCACCGCTCGGCCGTATCCAGGACCCGTACGGCTTCCGCTGCGTGCCACAGGTCCACGGACCGGCACGGGACGCCGCGGACGCGCTGGAGAGCGCGCTCGCCGTCGAGATCAACTCCGCCGCCGAGAACCCGCTGATCTGTCCGGGCACGGACGCCGACCTGGCCCCCGCCGCCTACCACCACGGCGGCTTCTACCTCGCCCAACTCGCCCTGGCGCTCGACCACTTCCGCCTCGCCATCGTCCAGACCGCCCGGCTGTCCACATCCCGGCTCTCCGCGCTGAACGAGCCCGGCTTCACCCGCCTGCGACCCTTCCTCGCCGACGCCGAGCCCGCCAGCTCGGGCGTGATGATCCTGGAGTACGCGGCCGGGGCCGCCCTCGGCGACCTGCGCGCGTTCTCGGCGCCGGCCTCGCTCGGCCACGCGGTGCTGTCCCGCGGCGTGGAGGAGCAGGCCAGCTTCGCCTCGCTGGCCGCACGCCAGACACTGCGGGCGTGCGAGGCGTACCGTCTGGTCGTCGGCTGCGAACTCGTCGCCGCCGTAAGGGCGTTGCGCCAGCGGGACCTGAGGCCCGAGGCCGAACTGCCCGTCGGCAGAGCCTTCGCCCTGGCCGAGTCCGTACTGGACGCGGAGAACGCCGACCGGCCGCTGACCGACGATGTGACGGCGGCGGCCCGGCTGCTCGACCAACTCGCCTCCACGGCGGACGACATGAGCAGGGCGGGTATGACGGACGCGACCGGCAGGGCGAGCATGATCGGTATGACAGGCACGACGAGAGGGATCGCGTGAGCGACAGTCCGGCCGCCCGGCTCCAGCAGCTTTTCGAGGGCCACCGGCTCACGCCCACCCAGCGGCGTATCGCGCACAGCATGGTGCGCCGGGCCGTCGACGCGCCGTTCCTGTCCAGCGTCGAACTGGCGGAGCTGGCCGGGGTCAGCCAGCCCTCGGTGACGCGGTTCGCCGTCGCGCTCGGCTTCGACGGCTATCCGGCGCTGCGCAAGCACCTGCGGGACGTCGCGCCCGCCGACCAGGTCGCGGGCGCGTCCGAGTACAACGAGTACCAGCAGGCCGTCCACGCCGAGTTGGAGAATCTGCGTCAGCTGGCCGACCTGCTCGCCGACCCCCGCCCTGTCGAGCGGGCGGGCCGTGTGCTCGCCGAGTCCACCCCGCTGCCCGTCCTCGGCCTGCGCGCCGCCTCCGCCCAGGCCAAGGGCTTCGCCTACTTCGCCGCCAAGGTCCACCCCGACATCCGGCTCCTGGACGAGGGCGGCACGATGCTCGCCGACCGGGTCGACGCGGCGCGGCGCGCGGGCGCGAGTGCGCTGCTCTGCTTCGCGCTGCCGCGCCATCCCAAGGAGGTCGTGGAGGCGCTGGACTACGCGCGGGAGGCCGGGCTGTTCGTGGTCACCGTCGCCGACTCGGCCTTCGCGCCCGTCGCCGCCCACAGCGACCTGCTGATCCCGGCGGCTGTCGGCACGGGCCTCGCCTTCGACACGGCGTGCGCGCCGATGCTCCTGGGCCGGGTGCTGCTTGAGGCGATGTGCGACGACCTGCCGGACGCGCAGGCCCGCCTGGAGGACTTCGACGGGCGGGCCGCCGCCCGGGGCCTGTTCGTCGAATAGACGCGGTGACGGAGCGGTCCGGCTGCGCCGTTCCGGCCGTTCTGGCCGTTCTGGCCGTTCTCAGGAAAAGCTCAGGAAACCGCATTAATCTGCCCGCCAAAACTTCTGTGAATCTGTGAAGAGGAGGCGGCCGTGGGACGCGCAGGGCAGCAGTCGCTGGCACGGGTGACGGTGATCGTGAGGGCCGGTGCGGCCCCGATGTGGTGGCTCGGGGTCCTGGCCGCGGCGACCGGCGTGCTGATCCCCGGACTGACCGGCCGCTGGGTCGGGCTGTACGCCGGGGCGGCGCTGTTCGTCCTGAGCGCGGCGGCCGTCGCGCTCGTACGGCGACGGCGGTACGGCGGCTGGGCCGAAGCCACGTCGCGGGCCGGGAAGTTCGACTACCTCCAGGACCGCGCGGTGACGCTGCGGGTCTGGCGGCGGGCCCATGTGTGGTGGCTGGTGGGCGCGTTCGTCGCGGCGGTGGGTGTCTCGTTCGCCGTACCCGTCGCGGGCGGCGCAGCCCTCGCGGGCGCCGGGACCGGGCTGTGGCTCAAGTCCGTGCTGCTGGGCCGGGGCGAGCGCGCGGGCGAGGAGTTGCTGTGGGTCCGTACCGACTGGGCCGGGCGCGGCAGCCCCGTCGGCAAGAAGGTCAAGGGCTTCCGTACGACCGGGCTCGAAGCCGGGGACGCCGCACCCGGTGGGGCGCGGCGACCCCGCGACAAGAAGCCCAAGGCGGAGAAGGTAGTCAAGGCGGCCAAGGCGGAGAAGAGCGCCAAGTCCGCCAAGGCCCGCTCCGCGAAAGCGGGTTCCGCCACGGCCGAGCGGTGACCGGCTCCGGTCGCTCACACCGCTGCTTCGTCACCTCACCACCGGTGCCCGGCCCGGTCGTCACTCCCGTACGAGCGCTTCCGGGTCTCCGCCGCCCGACTCGGCGACGATCTCCGCCACGGTCTGCGGCGTCCGTACGGAGGCGAAGCGCACCGCGTCGGCCGTCACAGTGAAACCGTGGATTCCCGGCCGGGCCAGGCTGTTGTACGCGTAGTGGTGGGCGAAGTAGTACGCGCCGGTGTCCAGCGCCCCGACGAGATCGCCCTGTTCCAGCAGCGGCAGGGGCAGGGCGGTGGCCAGGACGTCGCCCGCGAAGCATGCCGGGCCCGCGATGTCCTGGGCGACGTCGGGACCGTCCTTGGGCCGGCCTGTGGCGTCGTACGCGGCGATGCGCAGGGGCCACGACTCGGGGTTGTAGACGGTACGGGTGGCGATCTGCACGCCCGCGTGGGTCACGGCAATGGCCCGGCCGCCGGCGGACTTCGCGTACTCGACCCTGGCCAGGACCGTGCCGTGCTTGGCGAGCAGGGAGCGGCCGAACTCGGTGACGAGCCCGTAGCGGCCGTCGAACAGGCCGGGGACGGTGGACTTCAGCAGCCGTGCGTAGTCGGCGTAGGTGGGGGTCTCCTCGTCGGAGGAGAAGTTGACGGGGAGGCCGCCGCCGATGTCGATGGTGTCGATCTGCTGCCGGCCGGCCGCCGCGTTGATCTCCTCGGCCAGCTCGTGGACCGTCCGTACGCCTTCCGCCATGAGGGCGAGCGGTACGCCCTGGGAGCCGGAGTGGGTGTGCAGCCGGGTCAGCCAGGGCCGGTCCAGGAAGGCCCGTACGACCTGGGTGCGGGCGCCCTCGTCGCGCAGGGCAACACCGAACTTCGACGTCGACGTGGCCGTGGAGAGGGCGCCGATGGAGCCGCTGCCGGTCTGCGGGTTGACCCGTAGCCCGATCGGGGAGTGGCTGGGGGCCTCGTGCAGGAGTGCGTCGAGCCGGGTCAGTTCCTGCGGGTTGTCGGCGTTGACCGCGATGCCCAGGGACAGGGCCTCGCGCAGCTCGCCGGGCGTCTTGGCGGGGGAGTCGAGGACGGTGCGGTGGGGCGGGATCCCGGCGGCGCGCGCCAGGCCCAGCTCGCCGGGGCTCGCGACCTCGGCGCCGAGGCCCTCGTCGCGCAGCAGGCGCAGGACGGGCACGAGGGGCGCGGCCTTCACGGCGAAGGCGTGCAGCACGGGGGTGTCCGGGGCGGTGACGGCGGCGAACGCCTCGTGCAGCGCGGCGGCGGAGGCGCGGATGCCCGCCACGTCCAGGAGGGCGACGACGGGGTCCGCCTCGGTGAGCAGCCCCTGCGCGACGGCGGCCCGTACGGCGAGATCACGCCTGGCGGTCCTGTTGTCCTCGCCGTTGTTGCCCGTGTCCTTGCCCGCGCCCGCGGCCTTGTCTGTTTCCGTGACCGTGCCGGTGTTGTCGACCATGTGTGTCAGCCAATCATCCGGCCGCCCGTCGCTCCACTGTTGACTACATCTATTCAGCCCATGAGTATGTGAATAGTTTGGCCAACAGTGGAGCAGCGACGGAGGAGGCACCCGCCATGTCAGGACCCCGACCCGTACGGGCACCGCGCGGTACGGAACTGAGTGCCCTGGGATGGCAGCAGGAAGCCGCCCTCCGCATGCTCCAGAACAACCTCGACCCCGAGGTCGCCGAACACCCCGACCAACTCGTCGTCTACGGCGGTACGGGCAAGGCCGCGCGGGACTGGCGCTCGTTCGACGCGATGACGCGCACGCTGCGGACGCTGAAGCAGGACGAGACGATGCTCGTCCAGTCCGGCCGCCCAGTGGGCGTGATGCAGACCCACGAGTGGGCGCCGCGCGTACTGATCGCCAACTCCAACCTGGTCGGCGACTGGGCCAACTGGGAGGAGTTCCGCCGACTGGAACAGCTCGGCCTGACCATGTACGGCCAGATGACCGCCGGCTCCTGGATCTACATCGGCACGCAGGGCATCCTCCAGGGCACGTACGAGACGTTCGCCGCCGTCGCCGCGAAGAGGTTCGGCGGCACGCTCGCCGGGACGATCACGCTCACCGCCGGGCTCGGCGGGATGGGCGGCGCGCAGCCGCTGGCCGTGACCATGAACGACGGGGTCGCGATCTGCGTCGACTGCGACCCGCGAGCCATCGACCGCCGGATCGAGCACCGCTTCCTGGACGTGCGGGCCGACTCCCTGGAGCACGCGCTCCAACTCGCCACCGAGGCCCGTGACGCGCGCCGGCCGCAGTCGATCGGGCTGCTCGGCAACGCGGCGGAGCTGCTGCCCCGGATGCTCGCCGAGGGCGCGCCGATCGACATCGTCACCGACCAGACGTCGGCGCACGACCCGCTGGCGTATCTGCCGCTCGGCGTCGACTTCGACGACATGGCGTCGTACGCCGCCGAGAAGCCGGCCGACTTCACGCTGCGCGCCCGCGAGTCGATGGCGCGGCACGTGGAGGCGATGGTCGGCTTCATGGACGCGGGGGCCGAGGTCTTCGACTACGGCAACTCCATCCGGGGTGAGGCCAAACTGGCCGGTTATGACAGAGCGTTCGCCTTCCCCGGATTCGTACCCGCGTACATCAGGCCGCTGTTCTGCGAGGGCAGGGGACCGTTCCGCTGGGCGGCCCTGTCCGGCGAGGCCTCCGACATCCACAAGACGGACAAGGCGATCCTGGAGCTGTTCCCCGAGGGCGACTCCCTGCAGAACGCGTCGCTGCACCGCTGGATCAAGATGGCCGGCGAACGTGTCCACTTCCAGGGCCTGCCCGCGCGTATCTGCTGGCTCGGCTACGGCGAGCGCGACAAGGCCGGTGAGCGCTTCAACGACATGGTCGCGAGCGGCGAACTCGCCGCGCCGGTCGCCATCGGCCGCGACCACCTGGACGCCGGCTCGGTCGCGTCCCCGTACCGCGAGACCGAGGCGATGCTCGACGGCTCGGACGCGATCGCGGACTGGCCGCTGCTGAACGCCATGGTGAACGTCGCCTCCGGCGCGACCTGGGTCTCCATCCACCACGGCGGCGGCGTCGGCATGGGCCGCTCGATCCACGCGGGCCAGGTGACGGTCGCCGACGGCACGGAGCTGGCGGGCGAGAAGATCCGCCGCGTCCTGACGAACGATCCGGGCATGGGCGTCATCCGGCACGTCGACGCGGGCTACGACACCGCGAACACGGTCGCCGGCGAGCGCGGCGTCCGCATCCCGATGCGGGAGGGCGAGTGACGCCGCCCGTCAGCGCGGCGGGTGGCGCGGTCGGCGGCTCCTTTCAGGAGATGTGGCGGGACCTGGCGGTCATCGGGCGGGACGCCGGGAGTGGTGGATATCGGCGGTACGCGTGGAGTGGGGCCGACGGGGAGTGCCGGGACTGGTTCCGGGCGCAGGCAGAGACACGCGGGCTGGCGTACGAGACCGACCGGAACGGCAACCAGTGGGGCTGGGCCGGGGACCCGTACGCGGGGGACGCCGTCGTCGTCGGGTCGCATCTGGACTCCGTGCCCGACGGCGGTGCCTTCGACGGGCCGCTCGGCGTGGTGTCTTCCTTCGCCGCGCTCGACGAACTCCGCCGCAGGGGAGCGGAGTTCACCCGGCCGGTCGCCGTCACCAACTTCGGTGACGAGGAGGGCGCCCGGTTCGGGCTCGCCTGCGTCGGCTCCCGGCTCACCGCCGGGCAGCTCACCGCCGAGCAGGCGCACGCCCTGCGCGACGGGGACGGCGTCACGCTGCCGCGCGCCATGGAGGCGGCCGGGTACGACCCGGACGCCATCGGTCCCGACGCCGAACGCCTCGCCCGGATCGGCGCGTTCGTCGAGCTGCACGTCGAGCAGGGGCGCGCGCTCGACCTGACCGGTGACCCCGTCGGTATCGCCTCCTCCATCTGGCCGCACGGCCGCTGGCGCTTCGACTTCCACGGCGAGGCCAACCACGCGGGCACCACCCGTATCGCCGACCGCCGCGACCCGATGCTCACCTACGCCGAGACCGTCATCGCCGCCCGCCGCGAGGCGGCACTCGCCGGTGCGCTCGCCACCTTCGGCAAGATCGCCGTCGAACCCAACGGCGTCAACGCCATCCCCTCCCTCGTCCGCGGCTGGCTCGACTCCCGCGCCGCCGACCAGGCCACCCTGGACACCGTCGTCGCCGCGATCGAGGCGGCGGCCCACGAGCACGCCGAGCGCGCGGGCATCGACCTGAGGGTCGTACGGGAGTCCTTCACCCCCGTCGTGGAATTCGCCCACACCCTGCGCGACGAGGTCGGCCGGATCCTCGGCGGCCGGCTCCCGGTGCTCGGCACGGGCGCCGGACATGACGCGGGTATTTTGTCCGGATCCATTCCGACCGCCATGCTGTTCGTACGGAACCCCACCGGCATCTCGCACTCCCCGGCCGAGTTCGCGGCCGAGGACGACTGCGTGGCCGGGGTCCTCGCACTCGCCGACGTACTGGAAGGGCTGGCGTGCACGTGACCACGTACTGGCTGGAGCACGCCTGGCTCGACACCCACGTCGAACCGGGCGTGACCGTGACGGTCGCCGACGGCCGGATCACCGACGTCCGCACCGGGGACGACACCCCGCCGCCCGGCGCCACGGCCCTGCGCGGGCTCACCCTGCCCGGCCTGGCCAACACCCACTCGCACGCCTTCCACCGCGCACTGCGCGGCAAGGTCCAGGTCGGCTCCGGCACCTTCTGGACCTGGCGCGAGATGATGTATCAGGTCGCCTCCCGGCTCACCCCCGACACGTACCACGCGCTCGCCCGCGCCGTGTACGCCGAGATGGCGCTGGCCGGCATCACCTCCGTCGGCGAATTCCACTATCTGCACCACGCTCCCGGCGGAACGCCCTACGACGATCCCAACGCGATGGGCGAGGCGCTGATCGCCGCCGCCGACGACGCCGGGCTCCGGATCACCCTCCTGGACACCGCCTATCTCTCCTCCGGCATCTCCAAGCGCCGTGGCGGCAAGCCCCCGGACCGCCACCAGGTCCGCTTCTCCGACGGCACCGCGCACGCCTGGGCGGAGCGCGTGTCCGGCCTCGCCGACCGGTACTCCAAGGACGACGGGCACGTACGGATCGGGGCCGCCATCCACTCCGTACGCGCCGTGCCCGCCGAGCAGTTGTCGACCGTCGCCGAATGGGCCGAGGCCCGGCGGGCCCCGCTCCATGTCCATCTCTCCGAACAGACCGCCGAGAACGACGCCTGCCTCGCCACCCACGACCGCACCCCCGCCCGTCTCCTCGCCGACAACGGCGTCCTCGGCCCCCGCACCACCGCCGTCCACAGCACCCACCTCACCGACGAGGACATCGCCCTGCTGGGCTCCACCCGCACCGGCACCTGCATGTGCCCCACCACCGAACGCGACCTCGCGGACGGCATCGGCCCCGCCGCCCGGCTCCAGCACGCGGGCTCGCCCCTGTCGCTGGGCAGCGACAGCCACGCCGTGATCGACATGCTCGAAGAGGCCCGCGCCATGGAGCTGAACGAGCGCCTGCGCTCCCGCAGCCGGGGGCACTGGACGGCCGCCGCGCTCATCACCGCCGCCACGGCCGACGGCCACGCGGCTCTCGGCAGGCCCGAAGCCGGCCGGATCGAGCGGGGCGCGCTCGCCGACCTCGTCACACTCGCCCTGGACTCCGTCAGAACAGCGGGGCAAGTGCCGAGGCTGGGCGCCGAGACGGCCGTATTCGCCGCGACAGCCGCCGATGTGCGGCACACGATCGTGGGCGGTCGCCATCTCGTACGCGACGGCGTCCACACTCTGATCCCCGATGTGCCCGAAGCCCTTGCCCGGTCGATCGCGGCCGTACGCGGCTGAAGGAGAGCGCCCCCATGAACACCGGGACCACCGCCCGCACCACCGCTGCCACCACCGCCATCACCAACATCGCCGCTCTGGTCACCAACGACCCCTCCCTCGGTGACGGATCCCCCATCGGTCTGATCCAGGACGCGGCCGTCGTCATCGGCGGCGACCGCGTCATCTGGGTCGGTGAATCAAGCAAAGCACCCACCACTGACAACGCCGTCGACGCCGGCGGCCGGGCCGCCGTCCCCGGCTTCGTCGACTCCCACTCGCACCTCGTCTTCGCGGGAGACCGCACCCAGGAGTTCAACGCCCGCATGTCGGGCCGCCCCTACTCGGCCGGCGGCATCCGCACCACCGTCGCGGCGACCCGCGCCGCCACCGACGACGAACTGAGCGCCAACGTCGCGAAGTACCTCGCGGAAGGCCTCCGCCAGGGCACCACCACCCAGGAGACCAAGTCCGGCTACGGCCTCACCGTCGCCGACGAGGCACGCGCCCTGCGCGTCGCGGGCCGGCACACCGACGAGGTCACCTACCTCGGCGCCCATATCGTCGCGCCCGAACTCGCCGACGACCCCGCCGCCTACGTCGCCCTCGTCACCGGCGAGATGCTCGACGCCTGTGCCCCGTACGCCGGTTGGGTCGACGTCTTCTGCGAGAAGGGCGCCTTCGACGGCGACCAGGCGCGCGCGATCCTCACCGCCGGCCGGGCGAAGGGCCTCCAACCGCGCGTCCACGCCAACCAGTTGTCGTACGGCCCCGGAGTCCAGCTCGCCGTCGAACTGGACGCCGCGTCCGCCGACCACTGCACCCACCTCACGGACGCGGACGTCGACGCGCTCGCCCACTCGCGCACGGTCGCGACGCTGCTGCCCGGCGCCGAGTTCTCCACCCGCGCCAAGTGGCCCGACGCACGGCGCCTGTTGGACGCGGGCGCCACCGTCGCGCTGTCCACCGACTGCAACCCCGGTTCGTCCTTCACCTCGTCGATGGCGTTCTGTATCGCCCTCGCCGTACGCGACATGGGGATGACGCCCGACGAGGCGATCTGGTCGGCCACGGCGGGCGGCGCCGCCGCTCTGCGACGTACGGACGTCGGACGCCTCGCGCCCGGCGCCCGCGCCGACCTCGTCCTGCTCGACGCCCCCAGCCACGTCCATCTCGCCTACCGGCCGGGCGTTCCGCTCACGTGGGCGGTCTGGCGCGCCGGGACACGCCTGCACTGAGGACCCGGAGCACGACGAACCCCGGTGGCGGGCGGGGGATTTGCCGCCACCGGGGTCCGTGGGTGAATCGGTGGACGCGGTTACGCGTTCACCGACCACTTCTGGTTGGGCGCGCCCGTACACGTCCAGATCTGGGCCCGTGTCCCGTTGGCCGAACTGTTGCCGGTCGCGTCCATGCACTTGTCCGCCTGGATGTTCACGACATCGTTCGCGCCCGACACCGCCCAGCGCTGATTACCCGCGCCGGAACAGTCCCAGAGCTGGAGCTGCGCGCCGTCCGCCGTGCTGTTGTCCTTCACGTCCAGGCACTTGCCGAGCGCCCGCAGCGAGTCGTTGGCGCCCCTGCTCCACTGCTGCGCGGGAGAGCTGTTGCAGTCGTAGAGCTGAACAGGCGTCCCGTTGGCGGGATTCGCCCCGGCCACGTCCAGGCACTTGCCGCCGAGCCCGGTGATCGAGCCGCCGGTGCCTCCGCCGCCGTCGGTCGTCACGCGCACGTAGTCGACGGTCAGCGTGCTCGGGAAGGGCGTGCTGCCGTTGGGGTCGCCGGGCCAGTAGCCGCCGACCGCGAGGTTGAGGATCAGGAAGAACGGC
>NZ_JBITIB010000005.1:243189-310498 GCF_044458565.1 Streptomyces sp. NPDC050433
CGCACGTAGTCGACGGTCAGCGTGCTCGGGAAGGGCGTGCTGCCGTTGGGGTCGCCGGGCCAGTAGCCGCCGACCGCGAGGTTGAGGATCAGGAAGAACGGATTGTTGAACACCCATTCCCGGCCGCCCAGATCGGCGGGCGTACGGGTCTGGAAGACATTGCCGTCGACCGACCAGCGGATGGAGTTGGGCGACCAGTCGATCGCGAAGGTGTGGAAGGCGTCGGCGAACGCCTGGCCGCCGGGGAGGGTGTAGCCGGCGCCTATGCCGCCCGAGCCCGAGTAGCCGGGGCCGTGCAGTGTGCCGTGCACGGTGCTCGGCTCGAAGCCGACGTTCTCCATGATGTCGATCTCGCCGCTGTTGGGCCAGCCGACGTCGCCCATGTTGTTGCCGAGCATCCAGAACGCGGGCCACATGCCCTGCCCGCGCGGGATCTTCATGCGGGCCTCGACGCGGCCGTACTGCGCGGTGAACTTGCCGGCCGTGTTCAGCCGGGCGGAGGTGTACTCGCACCGGCCGTACCAGCACTGGTAGTTGCCGGGGTTGTCCTTGCGGGCGGTGATGACGAGATTGCCCTGGCCGTCGAGGGCGGCGTTGTTGTTGCCCGCCGTGTAGTACTGCCGCTCATGGTTGTTGACGTTGTCGCCGGTCTCGATCTGCCATCTGCTGCCGTTGACGGCCGATCCGGCGGGTCCGTCGAAGTTCTCGTCGAACGTCACGGCCATGGGCGCGTTCGCCGCGTTCGCGCTGATACGGGGCTCGGGGGAGGGCGCCGCCGCTCCGGCGGGCACGGCCGTGGCCACGCTCGTACAGGTGAGAAGAGCCAGGGCGTACAGCGTCACACGACGCCGCATGGGGATTCGCACAGGTCATCACTTCACTTCTCATGGGGGCATGTGCATGACATTCGTGCAGTTAATTCAATACTTGATTTAAGGGAGGTCCAGGGGGGCCGTCAAGGAGTTGGTATGGACCAAACTTGACCGGCCTCCCCTGGTTCCGGGCCCAACTACCCCAGCGAAACCGGCAGTCGCTGCACGCTGTTGCCCACGAAGCTTGCGTGCCGCGGCAGTTCCGCCTCCGTGACCGCGACGTCCAGGTCCGGGAAGCGGGTGAACAGCCGCTCCAGCGCGATCGTCGCCTCCATCCGGGCGAGCGACGACCCCAGACAGAAGTGCGCGCCGTGCCCGAGCGAGAGGTTACGGGTGGCCGGGCCCGTGGCGTACCGGGTGAGGTCGAACACGTCCGCGTTCTCGCCGTGCGCGGCCTTGTCGCGGCCCGCCGCCGAGTAGCCCGCCAGGACCGGCGTGCCCTGCGGGATGACCGTGCCGTCCACAGTCAGGTCCCGCGTCGGATAGCGGAACGGGAAGAAGCTCACCGGGCTGTCCCAGCGCAGGGTCTCCTCGACCACGTCCGACCAGCTCGCCTTGCCCATCTGGACCAGTTCCAGCTGATCGCGGTGGCGGCAGAGCGCGCGTACCGCGTTGGTGATCAGGTTCAGCGTCGTCTCGTGCCCGGCGATGATCATCAGCAGCAGGGTGCCGATGAGTTCGTGCCCGCTCAGCCGGTCGCCGTCCTCCTCGCGCGCCGCGATCAGCGCGCTGGTCAGGTCCTCGCCGGGGTTCGCGGTACGGGAGGCGGCCACGGCGCCCAGTACGGCCACGATGTCCCGGTTGGCGGCCATCGCGTCCTCGGGGGAGATGTCCGTCGCGACAATCTGGTTCGACAGATGGTGCAGCTGGTCGTGGAACTCCGCGTCCACGCCCAGCAGTTCGCAGATCACGCTCATCGGCAGCGGCAGGGCGAAGTGCTCGCGGAGATCGACGACGACCGGCCCGTCGACGACGACCGGCCCGTCGACGACGACCGGCCCGTCGACGACGGCCGCCCCGTCCTCGCCGCCGGCCGCCGCCAGGTTGTCCAGCAGCTCCGCCGTCACCTCCTCCACCCGCCCGCGCAGCGCCTCCACCCGCCGCGTCGTGAACGCCTTGCTCACCAGCGAGCGCAGCCGCCGGTGGTCTGCGCCGTCCGCCGTCGTCATGCCCTGCACGGTCGCGAACGTCTTCAGCGGCCACCCGTCGGGGATCCGCCCCTCCCGCAGCGCCGTGAAGTGCGTGGCGCCCTTCGCGACATCGGGATGCGACAGGAACTCCTTCAGCGCGTCGTGCCCGATGACCGCCATCGCCTCGACCTCACCGGGGAGTACGACGGGGGCCACCGCGCCCCGCGCGAGCAGGCGCGCGTTGGCGGCGTGCGGGCAGCCGCCGGCCGGATCCATCCGGTGCGGGACGGCGGGCCTGTCGGTTGACGTGTCGGACGACGTGTCGGACGGCCTGTCGGTTGACGTGTCGGACAACGTTTCAGCGGCGGGTGTGTTCGGCTCGGGGCTCAAGGCGGGCTCTCCTCAACTCCGCGTCGCGCGCGGTCCACGCGGCAACTGCGGCTCGGTGAAGCGGACGGGAAGGGCCGCCAGGCCCTTGCTCCAGGGCGATTTGATCCAGGCCAACTCGGTCTCCGGCACGGCCAGTTCGAGATCCGGCAGCCGATGCCTGATGGTGTCGACCGCGGTACGGGTGATCAGCCTGGCAGGGTCCTGGGCCGGGCAGGTGTGCGGCCCGGCCCCGAACGCCAGATGGGAACGGTTGCCCACCACGGGCGTACCGTCCTCCGGCAGGATGTCCGGGTCGGCGTTCGCCGCGGCCAGACCGAGGATCAGCATGTCCCCGGCACGGATCTCCTGGCCGCCGAACCGCAGATCGCGGGTGGCGTACCGGGCGGGGAAGTTCTGCGTCGGCGGGAAGCGCCACAGCACCAGGTCCAGCGCGTCGTCGACGCTCAGATGACCGCCGCTGAGCGAGGACCGGAACGCCGGGTCGCAGAGCAGGATGCGCAGGGTGGTGGCGATCCAGTTCACCGTGGTCTGGTTGCCCGCGACGAACATCACCACCAGGTTGTGCAGCACCTCCTCGTCCGTCAGCCGCGCCGGATGGTGCAGCAGCGCGGACGTGACGTCGTTGCCGGGACGGTGCCGCTTCTCCTCGATCAGGGCGAGCAGGATCGCGCCCATCCGCTTGCTCGCGTCGGCGGAGTCGGCGTTCGCCACGACCAGCCCCGCGATGGCCTTCACCAGCTCCTGCCCCGTCGGCCCGTCGAGCCCGAGCAGACCGGTGATCACCATCAGCGGCAGCTTGCGCGCGTAGTCCGACACCAGGTCCGCCTGCTTGCGGTCGGCGAACTCGGCGATCAGCCGCTCGGCCGTCTCCCGTACGCCGCGCCGCAGTTCATGCCCGTTGATCCGGCCGAGCGCGTCCGACACCGCCGCCCGCATCCGGCGGTGCTGCTGCCCGTCGGCGAACAGCAGCGCCGGGCGCCAGCCCACCATCGGCAGGATCGGCGAGTCCGCCGGCACCCGGCCTTCGCGCAACTGGCCCCAGCGGCGCGGGTCGTGCGAGAAGTCCTGCTCCTCGCGGGTCAGCCGCAGCAGCTCGCGGTGGCCGAGCACCAGCCAGGCCGTGATGCCGGGTGCGACGGTGACCGGGGCCACCGGGCCGTGATCGGCGCGCAGTTGCTCGTACAGACTCGGCATGCGGTCGCCGTCGAGATGCTCCCCGTAGATCGCGGTCGCGGTCCCGGTCGCGGTCGGGGATGTCGGCGCGGGTGTCGGCGCGGATGCGGGTGTCGCAGCGGGTGTGGTCATGGTGTGGACTCCGGCGTCATGAGGACTCGGCGGCGAGGACGAGGTGGCGTACGAGGGCGATGAGCGCCATGACGGAGGACCGCTCGTCCCGCGCGTCGCAGGACACCAGTGGCGTGTCCGGCAGCAGGTCGAGCGCGGCGCGCAGCTCGGCGTCGGTGTGCAGCGGGCTGCCCGGAAAGACGTTGACGGCGACGGCGAACGGCAGCCCCAGGTCCTCCAGATGGCCCAGCGCGTCGAAGGACGCGGTCAGATCGCGGGTGTCCACCAGGGCGAGCGAGCCGAGCGCGCCCCGTGCCAGATCGCGCCAGGCCGGGAGGAAGCGCTGCTGCCCCGGCGTACCGAACAGATAGAGGACCAGCTCGCCGTCGATCGTCATCCGGCCGAAGTCCAGGGCGACGGTGGTGGTGGCCTTGGCCTGGTCCACCGTGACGTCGACCGAGGCGCCGGCCCGGGTCATCACGGCCTCGGTGCTGAGCGGCTTGATCTCGGAGACCGTACCGATGAACGTCGTCTTGCCGACGCCCAGCGGCCCGACGACCATGATCTTCGCGGCGCCGGCGACGCTGGAGCTGACGTACTTGCCGGCGGCGAGGGCCTCAGAGGCGGCTTTCGAGGCCATGGAGGACCTTTCTCAGCATGGTCACATCGGCTCGTTCGGCCGGCGGTATGGGCGGGCGGGTCACGATCAGTCCCCATTCGATGAGGTCGGCGAGCAACACCTGCACCACGGAGGGCGGTTGGCCGAGATGGGCCGACACCTCGGCCACCGACAGCAGTCCCTGACAGTGCGTCAGGATGGTGCGGTGCTCCGGCTGAAGTGTCACCGGCGGGTCCGTTTCGGCCGCCATCACGAGCGATTCCCAGGACAGTGGTTCGGCTCCGGCGGCCGTCCTTCCACCGGTGATCACGTACGGGCGCACCGCCGACGTGGTCCGGTCGTCGGGACGTTCCGTCATGAGGACGGGCTCACCGGATCCCGAGGCTGGCTGCTCAGGTGGCTGCCGATCTTCACGACCAGCAGCTGCATCTGCTGGGCCACCAGGCCCACATCGGCGTCGGTCTCGGTGGCGGCACCCAGCTGGGCACCCACACCGGCCGACGTGAAGAGGACGAAGCCCTGGTCGGACTCCAGCATCAACTGCCGTACGTCGGCGCCGCCCCCGAACACCAGCCCGGCCGTGGAGCGGCCCGTCATGGTCAGCGCGGCGGACGCGGCGGCGAGCGATTCGGCCTCGGCGACGGTCAGTTCGGCCACGGGACCCTTCAGATTGTCCGCGGACGCGTGGCCGAGCCGCAGGCCGTCCTCCGAGACGACCACCGCGTGTCTGACCCCCGGTATCTCGGTCAGGGGGCGGAGCATCCACCCCAGGTCGGGGAGTCGGGAGATCGTTCCGGTCACTCTTCCGGTCACTGCCGGCCTCCGTCGTGTTGGTCGGGCACATCGGTGTCCTGGTCGGCCGCGGCGCGGCCACGACGCGAGCCGGACAGCACGCTGGTGATCGACGCGCGGGCCGCTTCGGGGGTCCAGGCCCGGTCGGGCCGCGCCTGCTGCGGGGGTTGCGGCTGCGACACCTGTGGTGCTTGTTCCGCCGCGCGGTCCTGGTCGGCCGCCGTGGCGGGGGCCCGCCGACGGCTGCGGCGGCGGGGCAGCCCGCCGGGCTCGGGTCCGTCCTCCGCACGTACGGTGCCTGCCGCAGACCGCTCGTGCTCCTCGTCCGGCACTGACACCGACGCCGACACCGGCTCGCGTACGGGCACGTGCACCGGCTCCGCCGGAAAGTGCGACAGCGGTTCGGTCAGCAGCCGGTGCGGTACGAAGGTGACGGCCCGCGTCCCGCCGTACGCCGACGCCCCCGTCAGCTCCACGTTGAAGCCCATCTCCCGGCTCCAGCGCCCCACGCACGCCAGCCCCAGCCGCGGTACGGCCCCGAGCCGCGTCAGGTCCAGATCGTCCCTGAGCTGGGACATCGCCTGGTGCAGCACGTCCGGAGGCATGCCGAGACCCGCGTCGTCGATCTCCACGACGGCCCCCGCGCCCACCTCACGGATCGTCACGATCACCTGGGTGCGGGAGGGGGAGAACACGGTCGCGTTCTCCAGGAGTTCGGCGATGGCGTGCATCAGACCCTCGACGGCGGGCGGCACCACGAACAGCGTCTGCCCGCCGTGCACCTCCACCCGTCCGAACTCCACGATCCGCGACTGCGCGCCGCGCACGCAGTCGTACAGCGAGACGGGCTGCGACTCGCGCCTGGCCGGCCAGATCCCGCACATCACGAGGAGCGTCTGGGCCTTGCGGGTCATCTGCGAGGCCGCGTGGTCGGCCTTCATCACGTCCGCCATCAGCCGCGGGTCGTCGATGGCGCGCTCCACGTGGTCGAGGACCTGCTGCTGCACCGTGGCCATCGCGTGCATGTTGCGGGCGACCGACTCGAAGGCCGTCTGCACCGAGTCGCGCAGCCCGCGCTCGCGCCGTACCGCCTCGTCCGAGCCGAGGGCGGCGACCACAGCGGCCAGCGCGTGTGCGAAGTCCTCGCCGGTGTCGGCCTCGGGCGCGACAGGTCCCGGTACACCGTCCAACCGCCGTCCCGCGCGTACCCGTTCGGCGATGGCGGGGACGCGTACCGCAGCCAGATGGGCGACCTCGGCGCCTCGCGCGGCGGCGGTCCGCCGCTCCCGGTCCCGTTCGGCGCGCTCGGCGCCCAACCGCCGGTGCAGCACCAGCACCCAGGCGATGAGCAGCACGGCCAGGGCCGCGCAGCCGCCCGCGAGTGCCTGCCGCCACTCAGCCGTGGACGCCCGGCCGATCAGCACGGCGGCGACGCCGGCTGCCACGAGGACTCCCAGCCACTGGACCGCCCGTCTGCTCTGACTGTTCACCGGACGGCTCGACACGGAGACGGGGCCCCTTCCAGGATTCGTCGGGACACCTAGGGCTCCCGATGGGGGGTGATCGCGAGCACCCAGATCCTACGAGCAATGTGCTTGATTCGGGCGGGAGTTGGCCAACATCTGTCACTCGGCGGCACAGGCCGGGCACCATCCGCACATGTGTACGGAGGGGGTTGTCGGTCATACGGGCTGGCCGCAGCACGTGAACACATCCCGTATCGCACGAACTCACCCCCCACACCGACACCCTCACCACCATCGGGCCCATGTACAGGTTCACCCGCCATGTCAGCCGCATTCGGATCATTTACGGCTCCGACCACCGCCGGCCCTCGCCCGCCGCGACCGCGCTGCCCGGTGGTTCACCACCGTGCCGGATCTCAGGCGCCGAACAGCACCCCGTACGCCGTCGGCACGAACGCGTCGGCCCGCCTGAAGCGCCGCGAGGCGACGGCGGCCACCGCCGTTCCCGTCCCCGGGCAGAACCCGAGGAACGCCTGCTGCCCGCTCGTCGCCCCGCAGTGGAAGTACGCCGGACCGTCGTCGGTCGGGTGCTGGAACCAGGTCAGTGTGTGCGTGTGCGCCTTGCCGATTCCGCGCCGCAGCACGGGGCGGCGCACCGCGTGCAGGGCGTGCGCCAGCGACGGCGTGCGCTCCGGCCGCAGATGCGCCTCCAAGAAGGTCAGCAGATCGTGCGGAGTGGCCCGGACGGCCCCGGCCGCCGCGAAGCCGCCGATGCTCAGCGGGGGCACCTCGCTCACGCCGTCCCCGGCGTGACCGACGGCGTCGGCCGCCCCGGCGCTGCCCGCGCCGGCGGCGCGTGTCGATGTCCCGGACAGCCCGAGCGGCGCCAGGACCTGCTCCTCCATCAGCGCGTCCCAGCCGGTGCGGGTGGTGGAGGACAGCGCGTGCCCGAGCACGGAGACGGCGAAGTTGGAGTAGTGCCAGCGCGTGCCGGGCCGGTGGCGCGGACGCGCGCGCAGGAACGCGTCGACCACGCGGTGCGCGGGGTACCCGGCGAACGGGTTGGTCGTCCAGCGTGGCAGCGCCTGCCGGTAGAAGTCGCGCGGCAGGGCGGGCAGTCCGGACGTGTGGGTGATCAGATGGCGCAGGGTGATCGGCGCGACGTGCGGGGGCGGCTGGGGGCCGAAGCAGGCCGCCGCCGAGTCCTCGTACGCGACGTGACCGGTCCGCGCGAGCTGGGCCAGCAGCAGTCCGGCGTACGGCTTGGAGGCGGAGCCGATCTCGTAACGCAGCCCCTCCGCACCCGGCGAGGCGCGGACGGTGCGGGCTCCCTGCACGGAGACGGCGAAGACGACATCGGGGGCGTCGACCGCGCGCACGGCGGCGTCGAGCCGTTCGTGCGGGGTACCGGCGAGGGCGGCACGCGCGCTGTCCGCCCGTACGGCCATGATCTCGCGCTCGCTCATGACGCCACGGGGGTCGTCAGGCGCGCCAAGGCGCGTGAGGTGGCCAGCACGGAGGCGAAGGCGGCGACCAGCGTCGGGTGGTAGACGATGTCGAACACGTCGTCCGCGCTCCCCTCCGGCATCTCGTGCACGGCGGGCATCGCGCCGTCGGGCTGCTGCGCGGCGGCGAAGCCGCGCCATGCCCGTTCGTCCAGGGTCGGTTCGGGCAGGCAGGCGTCCACGACGAGCAGTTCGCCGAGGAGATCCCAGCGCTTCAGGTCCAGCCAGTCGTCGAGCCAGACCGGCAGCCACAGGGCCAGGTAGTCGGCGATGGCGGCCGGCAGCCCGGCGGGCTCCTGGCCCCAGTCGGTGAGATGGAAGACCGTGTGGGTGATGTCGTACCCGATATGGCCCTCCACGGTCCACGGTTCGGGTGTGCGGGCGAGCCAGGTGCGCGCGGTCGCGTCGTCGAGGGGAGTGCTGGGGGCCAGTCCGAAGCGCTGCTCGTAAGTGGAGATGCCCAGCCGCCGGACCGGCAGCACCTCCAGGGCGGCCCAGCTGCCGAGCCGGTGGTTGAGGCGGGCGGCCCGCTCGGTCTCCGGTTCCTGGTAGCCCATCTCCTTGAAGGGCAGATAGACCTCGAAGGGGATGGGCGAGATCGGCTCCTGCCGCTGGCCGCGCGCCAGCATCCGTCCGCCGTCGAGGGCTTCACGCCACAGGTGGTCCATCAGCCCGCGGGCGAGGGAGGCCTGCCGGGAGCCCGCCACCCCTTCGCGGAAGAGGATCTTGCAGATCATGGCGGCTTCGCCGATCGGCTTGAAGCGCTCCAGGAAGCCCACTTCGGGATCGGCGTCGGGTTCGAGCCGGAAGCCGGCCCGGTTGGTGTGCAGCCACTCCATGGCCTGCGCGCCGACGCCGTGGATCAGCCGCGTGTGGTCGGGGCTCGTGCCGTCCGCGCCCCCGGTGTTCTCCGCGCTGTCCGTGCCGTCCGTGCTGTCCGTCGTCATGCGACGCCTTCCTGTACGGCCGCCAGGCGGACGTCGGCCAGCGTGGCGGCGAAAGCGGCCATCAGCGTGGAGTGGTAGCAGTACGCGAAGTCCCGCGGCGGCTCGCCGGGGCGCCCCGCGCCGTTCTCGGGGATGCCACCGGCCGCGTCCTGGACATCGGCGATCCGTGCCCATCCGGCGTCAACCGCGTCGGCCAGGCCGCGATATGACGAGGCATCAGGAACGCTTCCGGCAACGGCGAGCAGTTCACCGCTCAGGTCCCACTGCTCCGCCTCCAGGCAGGTGTCCAGCCACGCGGGCAGCCACGTCGCCAGATAGTCGGCCAGCCCGCCCGGCATCAGATACGGCGCGTTGCCCCAGTCGGTGAGGTGGAAGACGACATGCGTCAGCCCGTAACCCGCCGTCCGCTCGAACGTCCATGGCTCCGGCAGCCCGCCCAGCCAGGTCCGCGCAAGCGCGTCCGACGGCTCCTCGTACGGCGGAAAGCCCACGCGCCGCTCGGAGTTGAGCACACCCAGGCGTCTGTTCGGCTCCTGCTCGACGCGCTGCCAGCCGCGTGTACGACGCACGGCCGCCGCCAGTTCCTCGAAGCCCGTGTGCCGCAGATCCGCGGCGGCGAAGGCCGCGTAGATCTCCAGCGGATACGTCGCGAAGGGCTCGCCGCGCAGCAGGTCGAGAAAGAGCCGGCCCCGCCGGGTCTGGTCCCACGCGAAGTCCAGCAGCTCCGAGGCGAGTCGGTGGCGGAGGGAGCCGGGGTCGCTGTGCGCGCGGATCGAGAAGCTGAGCTGCGCCAGCTCGCCGAGCGGCTTCAGCGTCCGGTTGACGTCCGCGTCCGGGGCCAGCACGTCGTCCGGCAGCCGGAAGGAGTCGCGGTGGTCGTGCACCCACTCCAGGGCGGTCCGGGACACGCGGGACGCATGAGACTCCCGTGCCTCCCGCGACTCCCGTGCCTTCCGCGATTCCCGCGATCCGCGAGACAGCTGTGACGCGCCGGCCGTCTGCGACGTACTCATCGGCGGCCCACGGCGCGGATGTGCCGCGCGGCGTGCACATGCAGGCCGACCCGCGCGTCCGTCCCCGCCATCTGCCCGACGAATTCGAGTCCGGTGTCCAGCCCGAGCGTGTCGGGGACACCGTCGACGACGGTCAGCCAGCGCCCGGCACCGGCCGCCTGGAGCCAGTCACGACGGCGTACGGCGCGTACGAAGCCCCGCGCCACGTCCACGGGGCGGCGGGCGGCGGCCCGTGCCACCCCCGAATCGGCGCCGGGCACGGCGAGCGCCCCCAGGAGGGAGAGCTGATGGGTCAGCTGCGGCCACGCCAGGCCGTCCAGCCACGACGCGTCGGGCCCGGCATGCGGTCCGGTCGTGGGTGCGTCCAGTCTGTGCAGGGTCTGTGTCATCGCCCAGTGGCTCCAGACCGTCGTCTCGGTCGACGTGGCGCCGGGCGCGAAGGTGAGGGCCGCACGCTGGAAGACCGCCAGATCGTCCGGGAGCGGCCGACGGTGGGTCAGCACGCTCGGCAGCAGGACGTCGGCGCCCAGCACGCGCACCGCCGCCAGACCCAGCTTGTCGTCCGCGAGGGTGCCGACGGTGCCGCCCACCACAGAGGAATGGCCTCCGTCCCGAAGGACGGAGACCACCTCTGAAGCCAGGTCATGCACCACACCCGCAAGGCGGGAAGAGGTACCTGACTGCTCCATATGACGTTTCCCGTCAGCCCTTCTTCGGGCGGGGGGTCGGCGGCGAGAGCAGAACCGCGCCACCTCCGGCGGCCAGCGCCAGTGCGGCGCACTCCCGGCTGTCGCGGTATGTGCCTTCGGCCTCGCTCGGGCTCAGGACGGAGTCGATGTCGACATCCAAGTCCTTAGTAACGTCTCGGGCGTTGGTCGCAGTGGACATGCCATCATCCCCTCAGAAGGAAGCTGGTTCGGTGTACCCAGCCAGTGGAACTCACAAATCGGACACCCGCAAACGCTCAGCGTCCGAACGGGCTCCGCCGGGCCGGGGCGAGCCGTTCGGGCCCGGCGCGCCGCAGGGCGGCGGCGACGCGCTCGGCGGACCAGCCGAGCGCGGCGGCCGGCCCCTCGATCTCGACCGGCGCCTTCCCGTGCACGAGGGCCGCGAGCAGTGTCAACGCGTCGTCGACAGAGCTGGGATCGATCGCCATCTCGTCGTGGAGGGAGGCGAAGAACCGGGCCATACGGTCGAGCCGGACCCCCGCCGGTGTGTCCGCGCCGACGATGCCGGCCCCCTGCCGGGCGGTGTCCGCCCAGGTCGCGGTCGAACGCGTGTCGCGCGTCCAGGCCCGCAGCCAGACGTCGTCGTCCACGACGTACAACTCGCGGCGCGAGCGGGGATCCCGGTCGCGCCGCACCACCTCCAGATCTTCGAGATAGCCGATGGCCTTGGAGACGGACGCGGGGCTGACCCGCAGCTGACGGACCAGGTCGGCGGAGGTGAGGCTGCCGGAGTCGGTGAGGAACAGCCGGACCAGGATCCGCGACACCATGGGGGGCAGCCCGGTACTCACCAGCATCGCCACGAACTGCTCGGCGAAGTGGCGGAGTTCGTCGCGGTCGGGCCCGGCGGGCCCGTCGGCGCCGATGTCGCCGGGCCGGCCCGGCGCGGGCCCGCGCCGCCGGGCCCGCCGCTCGGTCGCCCGCAGCGCGCGGTCCGCCCGGTAGCCGTCGGCGCCGCCGTTGCGCGCCACCTCCCGGCTGACGGTGGAGGTGGGCCTGCCGAGGCGTCTGGCGATCTCTGCGTATCCCAGTCCGCCGGCCAGTCCCGCGCCGATGTCCCGGCGGTCCTCGGCGGTCAGCCTGCCTCCGGGCATCCGCGTTCGCCTCCTGACGGTCCATGGGTGAGGGGTCGGCCCAGTATGCGTTCAGCGCCATCTCATTGCAACGATTCTCTCGCCGAAGACCGTTGCGTTCACCGTCATGACCATTGCAATTGATGTTGACGACTAGCGAAACGCAACGTAGCTTTCCTCGTCACTGAAGCAGTGAAGCGGCGAGGCCAAGGGATTTCGATGTGGCGAACAGCGACAGAGTCGTGCTCGATGTCGAGGGACTGCGCATGCGGTACGGGACGCACGACGTCCTGCGCGATGTGCGGTTCCAGGCACACCACGGGGAGGTGCTGGCCCTGCTGGGGCCGAACGGGGCCGGCAAGACCACCACGATCGAGATCCTGGAGGGCTTCCGGATGCGGTCGGCGGGCCGCGTCGACGTACTGGGCTCCGACCCGGCGCACGGCGACGAACGCTGGCGCGCCAGACTCGGGGTGGTCCTCCAGTCCTGGCGCGACCACGGCAACTGGCGGGTACGCGAATTGCTCGCCCATCTCGGCACGTACTACGCCCCCTACGCGACCGGACAGGTACAACGCCCCTGGGACACCGCCGAGTTGGTCGACGCGGTCGGCCTGACGGCGCACGCGGGCAAGAAGATCAAGACCCTGTCCGGCGGGCAGCGGCGCAGGCTCGACGTGGCGATCGGCATCGTCGGCCGCCCCGAACTGCTCTTCCTGGACGAGCCGACGGCGGGCTTCGACCCGAGCGCGCGGCACGAGTTCCACGACCTCGTCCAGCGCCTCGCCCGCGACCACGCGACCACGGTCCTGCTCACCACGCACGACCTGGACGAGGCCGGAAAGCTCGCCGACCGGATCGTGATCCTCGTCGGCGGCCGGATCATCGCCGACGGCTCGGCGGACCAACTGGCCCGGCAGGTTGCGGGCGAGGACGAGGTGCGCTGGACGTACGGCGGACAGCACCGCACCCACACGACCACCGACTCGACCGGATTCGTCCGCGACCTGTTCGCCCGGTACGGCACGGCGATAGGTGAACTGGAGGTCCGCCGGGCCTCGTTGGAGGACACGTACATGGCGCTCGTACGCGAGGAGGAGGCGGCCCGGTGAACCTGACGACCAGCACGGTACGGGCGGGCTGCTCGCGCGGCCTGATCGAACTGCGGCAGTCCTTCACCAACGGCGGTGAACTGCTGTCCCATCTGCTGTGGCCGACCATGATGCTGACGGTGCTGTACTTCCTGCGGGACGCGTCCTTCGGGTCCGCCGGGCTCCTGCTCGGCACCCTCGCCCTGCCCGGCATCCTCGGCATGAACGCCGCGATGGGCATGGTCTCCATGAGCCAGATACTCACCGCCGAACGCGAGGACGGCACCCTCATGCGTGCCAAGGCGACGCCCGACGGCATGCCCGCCTATCTGATCGGCAAGGTCGTATCGGTCGGCGGCGGTCTCCTCGCCGACCTCGCGATCCTGCTGATCCCCGGCCTGCTGATCATCGACGGCCTCACCGCCGGCGACGCCGGATCCTGGCTCACCGTGACGTGGGTCCTGCTCCTCGGCATGGCGGCGACGCTCCCCATCGGCGCGATCCTCGGCTCGGTCTTCACCAGCGCCCGCGGCCAGGGCCTCATCCAGCTCCCGGTCATGGGAATGATCGCGATCTCCGGCATCTTCTACCCGCTCACCTCGATGCCGGAGTGGGTGCAGTGGCTCGGCCAGGCGACCCCGGTCTACTGGCTCGGCCTGGGCATGCGCTCCGCCCTGCTCCCGGACTCCGCGCTCACCGCGGAGATCGCCGAGTCCTGGCGCCACTGGGAGACGGCCGGGGTACTCGCCCTCTGGGCGGCACTCGGCCTCGCGCTCGCCCCGCTCGTACTGCGCCGCATGGCACGGCGCGAGTCGGGTTCGACCGTCTCGGCACGCCGCGAGAAGGCACTGCGCCGGGTCGGCTGACCTGACGGCGCCCGTATCGGGACCCGCCCCGGTGCGGGCGTAATACCTGACCCGACAAGGCCGTCCGGCCAGTACATCGATACGAATCGGAGGCGGGGCCATGTCCGCCGGGGAAACGCCCCTCATACCGGATCCGTCCGGACATCCGAGGCCACCCACCGCACCCCGCGTCCAAGGGCCTTGGCAGGCCGAGCGCCACCGGCCGACGGCGGCTCACCACCAGGTCTCCGACCGGCTGTTCGTCGGCTCAACCGGGCAGGGGCCCCCGCTGCTGGAGAGTGTCGCACCCGGCGGCTGCTCGACCTGCCGCCACGCGACCTCGACTCCACCCGGTGAATGCACCGGTGGCCCGGCAGCCGTCAGGAACGGCCACCGGACCGCATGCGGAACCCGCCCCCGGTGAAGTCGCCGTCACTCCTCGATCGTCAGACCCTTCCGCAGTCTGACGAGCGTGCGCGACAGCAGCCGGGACACGTGCATCTGTGAGATGCCCAGCTCCTCGCCGATCTCCGACTGGGTCATGTTGGCCACGAACCGCAGCGACAGGATCGTGCGGTCACGGGTCGGGAGGCCGGCTATCAGGGGCTTCAACGACTCGACGTACTCGATGCCTTCGAGCCCGTGGTCCTCGTAGCCGATGCGGTCGGACAGCGCGCCCTCGGTGTCGTCGTCCTCCGGCTGCGCGTCCAGCGAGCTGGCCGTGTACGCGTTGCTCGCCGCCATACCCTCGGCGACCTCGTCGGTGGTGATGCCGAGCCGGTCGGCGAGTTCGGTGACGGTCGGTGCGCGGTCCAGCAGCTGGGACAACTCGTCGCCGGCCTTGGCCAGTTCGAGACGGAGCTCCTGGAGCCTTCGCGGCACCCGCACGGACCACGACGTGTCGCGGAAGAAGCGCTTGATCTCGCCGACGATCGTCGGCATCGCGAAGGTGGGGAACTCGACGCCCCTGCTCAGCTCGAAGCGGTCGATCGCCTTGATCAGACCGATTGTGCCGACCTGGATGATGTCCTCCATCGGCTCGCTGCGGGAGCGGAACCGGGAGGCGGCGAACTTGACCAGGGCGAGATTCAGCTCGACCAGGGTGTTCCGTACGTAAGCGTGCTCGTGGGTGCCCTCTTCCAGGAGTTCGAGGCGCCCGAAGAGGGTCTTCGACAGAGACCGGGCATCCAGCGCGCCCACCTCGTCGAAGGGCGGGATCTCTGGCATGTCATCGAGGTCCGGGAAACCGGACGCGAGTGCGGTGCCGTTCTCGTCAGGTTCGGACGGGAGTGTCGACGGCGCGCCCATCTTCTCGGGCCGCGATTCGTCGAGCCGGGGTGACATGGGTCTCCTCCATACGTTCTCGGCATATGGCTGCCGATGCCAATACGCGCTGCTGCGGTTTGCGGCGCCTCCATAGCCGGTCGCGTTTCGGTCAGGTCGGTTGTGCAGCTACTAGCCCTATCGGTTGAGTACGGACACGTGCAAGTGTCATTTCGCACGTATGTCCGCATTGCGTGGGAGATTGGCTACCGGAGGCCGTGTGAAAGGCGTAATGTTTCGGCGAACGTCAACGGCAAATGACGCGACCAGGAGTGCCATCGCGGGCGCGACCACAACGCCACGGGCGGCAGCTCCCAGAGACATCCGACGACGGTGCACCACACGGCAGAAGAGGGAAAGACGGGCATGGACCGCCAGACCGTCGGCAGCGCGAACCGGGGCCGGCTTCGGGTCGAAGTTCGGACCGAGGGCCGAAGCGAGGTCGTGACAGCGGCGGGTGAGTTGGATCACCACACCGCCGAACTGTTGCGCGCACCCCTGGAAGAAGCGATCGACCAAGGACGGGTACGCCTCGTCGTCGACTGCTCGCAGCTTGAGTTCTGCGACTCGACCGGGCTGAACGTCCTGCTCGGCGCCCGCCTCAAGGCCGAGGCCGCCGGAGGTGCCGTCCATCTCGCCGCGATGCTGCCTGTGGTCGCCAGGGTCTTCGAAATCACCGGCGCCGACGCGGTCTTCACCGTGCACGAATCGCTGGAAGCAGCTCTTGCCGAGTGACCTGGGGGCCGCGTCACGGCCCTGCGGGAATCAGGTGTTGCAAGTGTCACGTCACCCGCGTAGGTCTTGTGGGTGTTGTCACGATTACGAGGGGCAGAAGAGTCCCCGGGCGGTTCGGGACAGGCCGGGCACTCTCTGTACTGACGACGTAACGACGCTATGACGACGTACTGACGACGCAATGACGTATCGACCAAACGGCGAACCGGTGAATCGGTGAGGTGAAGCGCTGATGAGCACCACCCGGCAGTTTCCGCCGGGCGATTTCGGCTCCGAGCCGGACGGCGTGGGTATCACCTCCGCCGGGTCCGAAAGCCGGGTGCGCACCCTGGTGTTGGGCAGCGCCAGCGGAATCGTCCCGATGGCCCGCGACTTCACCCGTCAGGCGCTCTACGACTGGGGCTGGCTGCCGGCCGGGACCGCCGACCGCCGCGCCGCCGCCGAGGACGTCCTGCTCGTCGTCTCCGAACTGGTCACCAACGCGTGTCTGCACGCCGAGGGTCCCGAGCGGCTGCGGGTCTCCTCCGACACCAAGGTGCTGCGCCTCGAAGTCACCGACCGCGGCACCGGCCAGCCCGCGCCCCGCACCCCGCACCGCGCCGGACGGCCGGGCGGGCACGGCATGTTCATCGTGCAGCGGCTCTGTCTGGACTGGGGGGTGGCCCGTACGCCGGGAGCGCCCGGAAAGACGGTCTGGGCGGTCCTGGCGGCTCCCGCGTAGTACGCGACCGTACGAGACGCGGTGCGCGCGGTCCCCGGACACCGGGAACCGCGCGCACCCCGTCTCAGCGCACGTCACCCATCAACGACCGCACGGTCCTGCGGTACATGAACACCGCGAAGCCCGCGGCCGTGGCCAGCGCCGCCTCCATGGCGACCACCCCCGTACGGCTCAGATCGATCCCGGCGATGGAGAGCATCCCCGTCACCGAGTCGCCCGCCGTGACCGCGAGGAACCAGACGCCCATCATCTGGCCGGCGTACTTCGCCGGAGCCATCTTCGTCGTCACCGACAGACCGACCGGCGAGACGCACAGCTCGCCGACGGTCTGGATCAGATAGATGCCGACCAGCCAGACCGGGCTGACCAGAGTCCCGTCCGCCGCAAGGACCAGCGGGATCAGGAAGAAGAAGAACGAGACGCCGACGAAGGCCAGGCCGGCGGCGAACTTCACGACCGTGCTCGGCTCCTTGCCCCGCCGGTTCAGCCACAGCCACAGCCAGGCGATCACCGGGGCCAGCGCCATGATGAACACGGGGTTCAGCGACTGGTACCAGGACGTCGGGAAGCTGATGCCGAAGACATGGTCGGCGGCCTTCGTCGTACCGAACGCCTGGATCGTCGACCCGCCCTGGTCGTAGATCATCCAGAAGACGGCCGCCGCGACGAAGAACCAGATGTACCCGGACATCTTCGTCTGCTCGGCCTGTGACAACTCCTTGTCACGCTTTATCCGGATCAGGACCCCGGCCGGAATGACGATGCCCGCGAGCGTCAGCGGCACCATCGCCCAGTTCATCGTGAAGTTGCCGGTGAAGACGACGACTCCGTAGAACACCGCGCCGATCAGCAGCCAGCTCAGCCCCTTCGTCAGCCACCGCGCGCGCTCCTCGCGCGACAGCGGCGTCGGGACGCGGCTGCTCTGCGGGGCCAGGTGCTTCGTACCGAGCAGGAACACGATCAGGCCGATGCCCATGCCGACGGCCGCGAGCGCGAAGCCGAGGTGCCAGCTGTACTTCTCGCCGACAGTGCCGATGATCAGCGGCGCGAAGAAGGCACCGATGTTGATGCCCATGTAGAAGATGGTGAACCCGCCGTCGCGGCGCGGGTCGTTGGGGCCGTCGTAGAGATGGCCGACCATCGTGGAGATGTTGGACTTCAGCAGTCCCGAGCCGAGCGCCACCAGCGCCAGACCGGCGAAGAAGGAGCCCGAGCCCGGCAGGGCGAGCGTCAGATGGCCCGCCATGATGGTGCAGGCCGCGATCGTCACGGTCTTGCGCGGGCCCCAGACCCGGTCGCCCAGCCAGCCGCCGGGCATGGCCAGCAGATAGACCATCGACAGATAGATCGAGTAGATCGCCGTCGTGGTGGCGAGGGTCAGGCCCAGACCGCCCTCCTGGAGCCCCTTCGCGGCATCGGGGCCGCCGGACAGCAGATAGATGGTGAGCAGGGCCCGCATGCCGTAGAAGCTGAAGCGCTCCCACATCTCCGTCATGAAGAGCGTGGCCAGCCCGCGGGGGTGGCCGAAGAACGTCTTCTCGGGGGCGGTGCGGGGGCCGGGGGTGTGGGGACCGCCGGGCGGGTCGGACGGGTCGGGGGAGTCCTTGGTGAGGCTGGACGCCATGGGGGGATCCTTGCTTGCTCGGGGCGTGTTCGGGGTGCGCTCGGGTTCATGAAAAGGGGACCTTCGGCCCTCAAGCTGCCAAAGATCCCCATCAGTCCTGTGTTGAGCCAAGCCACCATACGGCATGACAGAGACGCATATGGAACGACTTGAGGGAAGGATCACAGGTTTTCTCTCGAACCACGGAGCACATTCGAAGGCGGCTGACCCAATCGCATCTCAGAGCCACAGGCATCGGCGATCACTGCCCGGCCGCTTGTCCACGCGGACTACCATCACCTCATGACCCGTGTACTGCTCGCCGAGGACGACGCGTCCATCTCGGAGCCGCTGGCCCGCGCACTGCGCAGGGAGGGCTACGAGGTGGAGGTACGCGAAGACGGTCCCACGGCCCTCGAAGCCGGCCTCCAGGGCGGAGTGGACCTGGTCGTACTCGACCTCGGACTCCCCGGCATGGACGGCCTCGAAGTGGCGCGGAGACTGCGTGCCGAGGGCCATTCCGTGCCCCTTCTGGTGCTGACAGCCCGCGCCGACGAGGTCGACACGGTGGTCGGCCTCGACGCGGGCGCTGACGACTACGTGACCAAGCCCTTCCGGCTGGCCGAACTGCTCGCCCGCGTGCGGGCCCTGCTCCGGCGCGGCGCGAGCGAGCCGGCCGCCTCGCCCACCACGCACGGCGTGCGTATCGACGTCGAGTCGCACCGGGCCTGGATGGGCGAGGAGGAGCTTCAGCTCACCGCGAAGGAGTTCGACCTGCTGCGCGTCCTGGTCAGGGACGCGGGCCGGGTCGTCACCCGTGACCAGCTGATGCGCGAGGTCTGGGACACCACCTGGTGGTCGTCCACCAAGACCCTGGACATGCACATCTCGTGGCTGCGCAAGAAGCTGGGCGACGACGCGGCGAACCCGCGGTACATCGCCACGGTGCGAGGCGTCGGATTCCGCTTCGAGAAGAGCTGAGCCGGACGGCGATCCGCATGCGTCGGGCGATCCGGCCCGAGCCGGAACGCGGGCCCCGGCCGAACAGAAGTAGGGCACAGTGCGCCGTCGTCTGATCAACTCCACGCTCGCCGTGGTGCTCGTCGTCATCGCCGTCTTCGGGGTCTCGCTCGTCATCGTCGAGACCCGCACCATCACCAGCAGCGCCCAGGAGCGCGTGGACCTGGAGGCGGTGCGGCTGGTCAGCATCGTCGACAGCCGGCTGATCGGCGGCGAGCGCGTCACCCGGGCGATCCTGCGGGAGCAGATCGACGGCGACCGGTATGCCAAGGTCGAGATTCCGGGCCGCCCCACCGTCGAGATCGGCACGCCCCCCGAAGGCGGCGCCATCAAGGGCAGCGCCAAGGGCGAGCAGGGCGAGACCGTCACCGTCCGGGAGTCCCGCGCGTCCGTCACCCGTGAACTCGGCCGCACCCTGTTGATCATCGGCGCTGTGGCGCTGCTCGCCGTCGTCGCCGCCGTCCTGCTCGCCGTACGCCAGGCCAACAAGCTCGCGTCACCGCTCACCGACCTCGCCGAGACCGCCGAACGCCTCGGCTCCGGCGACCCGCGCCCCCGCCACAAGCGGTACGGCGTGCCCGAACTGGACCGGGTCGCGGACGTGCTCGACTCCAGCGCCGAACGGATCGCGCGGATGCTGACCGCCGAGCGCCGGCTGGCCGCCGACGCCTCCCACCAGCTCCGTACGCCGCTCACCGCGCTCTTCATGCGGCTGGAGGAGATCTCCACCACCGATGACCCGGACACCGTCAAGGACGAGGCGACGATCGCGCTCACGCAGGTGGAGCGGCTGACCGACGTGGTGGAGCGGCTGCTCACCAACTCGCGCGACGTCCGCACCGGCTCGGCGATCGTCTTCGACCTCGACGACGTCGTGCAGCAGCAGATCGAGGAGTGGCGCCCGGCCTACCGCAGCGCCGGACGCGCGATCGTCTGCTCCGGGACCCAGCACATGCGGGCCGTCGGCACCCCCGGCGCCGTCGCCCAGGTCCTCGCCGCGCTGATCGAGAACTCCCTGATGCACGGCGGCGGCACGGTCGCCCTGCGCAGCCGTATCACCGGCAACCAGGCCGTGATCGAGGTGACGGACGAGGGACCCGGCGTTCCGGCGGACCTCGGGGCGCGGATCTTCGAGCGCGCGATCAGCGGGCACAACTCGACGGGCATCGGGCTGGCGGTCGCCCGCGACCTGGCGGAGGCGGACGGCGGGCGGCTCGAACTGCTCCAGCAGCAGCCGCCGGTCTTCGCGCTGTTCCTGAGCCGCGAGGTGCGCGTACGCGAGGAGCCGAAGAAGACCGTCAGATGACCCGGCCGGGCTCCGGCTCGGGCCGCCCCTCCGCCACCAGCACCGTCGCCGGCTGGAGCCTGCGGAACACCCAGGTGCGGTACGACCAGAAGCGGAACAGCGTCGCCACTCCGATCCCGAGGAACTTGAACACGTTGCTCTGCAGCGGCCCGTCCCAGCCGAACCCGTACGTCGCCGTGTAGAGCACACCGTTCTCGATGACCAGCCCGACCGCGCTGAACAGCAGGAAGAGCGTCAGCTCCTTCGTACGGCGGGTCTTGTCGCGGTCCCGGTAGGCGAAGTAGCGGAAGCCCACGTAGTTGCAGCCGATCGCGACGACGGTCGCCAGGATGCTCGCCCGCACCACCGGCAGCTCGGTGACATGCCGTACGAGGTTGAAGACGGCCAGATTGACCAGCAGGCCCACCCCGCCGACGGCGCCGAACTTGGCGACCTCGCGGGCGAGCAGGGTCAACCGCTCCCGCAGGGCTGGTCGCTGCGAAGGCGCGGCAGTCATCTGGTTGTTCAGCCCCGTCCGGTCTCGGTGTTCGGTCGACGACGCAGTCTCATCGACGGAGTCTCACGCGGCGCCGCGTCGGCGCCGACCGGCCCACTCTAACCACCGGACCGGCGCGGGGCCGCCCGCCCCGACGAGGCCGGACGAGGCCGGACGAGGGGCCCATACCCGGTGACGGATACCCTGGGTGTGTGACGTTCCCGGTAGTCGGCATGGTCGGCGGCGGTCAGCTCGCCCGTATGACCCACGAGGCGGGCATCCCCCTCGGCCTCAGATTCAAGCTTCTCAGCGAGACCCCGCAGGACTCGGCGGCGCAGGTGGTCAACGACGTGGTCGTCGGCGACCACCGCGACCTGGAGACGCTGCGCGCGTTCGCGCGCGGCTGCGATGTGATCACCTTCGATCACGAGCATGTGCCGATCGAGCATCTGCGCGCACTGGAGGCGGACGGCGTCGCCGTACGCCCCGGTCCTGACGCCCTCGTCCACGCGCAGGACAAGGGGGTGATGCGCGCCAGGCTCACCGAGCTGGGCGCGCCCTGCCCCCGCCACCGCATCGTCACCGACACCGCCGATGTCGCGGCGTTCGCCGCCGAGGTGGGCGGCTTTCCCGTCATCCTCAAGACGGTGCGCGGCGGCTACGACGGGAAGGGCGTGTGGTTCGCCCGATCGGAGGACGACGCCGAGCAGCCCTTCCGCGCCGGCGTCCCCGTCCTGGCCGAGGAGAAGGTCGACTTCGTCCGGGAGCTGGCCGCCAACGTCGTACGCTCGCCGCACGGCCAGGCCGTCGCGTACCCCGTCGTGGAGTCCCGGCAGGTCGACGGCGTGTGCGACACCGTCATCGCGCCCGCGCCCGGCCTCTCGGAGGAGCTGTCCGGCGAGGCGCAGCAGCTCGCGCTGCGGATCGCCGCCGAGCTGGGCGTCGTCGGTCATCTCGCCGTCGAGCTGTTCGAGACGGCCGACGGCCGGATCCTCGTCAACGAGCTGGCCATGCGCCCGCACAACTCCGGCCACTGGACGCAGGACGGCGCGATCACCTCGCAGTTCGCCAACCACGTACGGGCCGTGCTGGACCTGCCGCTCGGCGACCCGCGCCCGCGCGCGCCGTGGACGGTCATGTGCAACGTGCTGGGCGGCGACTACCCCGACATGTACGCGGCGTATCTGCACTGCATGGCGCACGACCCGCAGCTCAAGATCCACATGTACGGCAAGGACGTGAAGCCCGGCCGCAAGGTGGGCCACGTCAACACCTACGGTGACGACCTGGCCGACGTGCTGGAGCGCGCCCGCCACGCCGCCGGATACCTCCGAGGAACGATCACCACATGAGCTCTCCCCTCATCGGCGTCGTCATGGGGTCGGACTCCGACTGGCCCGTCATGGAGGCCGCCGTCCAGGCGCTCGCGGAGTTCGGGATCTCCTACGAGGTCGACGTCGTCTCCGCGCACCGGATGCCGCGCGAGATGATCGCGTACGGCGAGGAGGCCGCCGGACGCGGACTCAAGGCGATCATCGCCGGCGCGGGCGGCGCGGCCCATCTGCCGGGCATGCTGGCGTCGGTCACACCGCTGCCGGTCATCGGGGTCCCCGTACCGCTGAAGCACCTGGACGGCATGGACTCGCTCCTGTCGATCGTGCAGATGCCGGCGGGCGTACCGGTCGCGACCGTCTCCGTAGGAGGAGCCCGTAACGCGGGTCTGCTGGCCGCGCGGATCCTGGCGGCCCACGACCCGGAGCTGCTGGCCCGTATGAAGGACTTCCAGCAGCACCTCAACGAACAGGCGACGGACAAGGGCAAACGCCTCCGTACGAAGGTCGCGGGCGACGACGCCTTCGGCTTCGGGAAGTGAGGGCCACCATGGGTGCGGCGGACTATCTGGAGCAGGCCCGCGAACTGCTTGAGGACTTCCCCGTGGTCGACGGGCACAACGACCTGCCGTGGGCGCTGCGCGAGCAGGTCGGCTACGACCTCGACCGCCGCGACATCGCCGACGACCAGTCGGTGCACCTGCACACCGACATCCCGCGGCTGCGGGCGGGCGGCGTGGGGGCGCAGTTCTGGTCGGTGTACGTACGCTCCGACATGGCCGGCGACGCGGCGGTCAGCGCGACCCTGGAACAGATCGACGTCGTCGGGCGCATGATCGCCCGCTACCCCCACGACCTCGCCGCCGCGCGCACCGCCGACGACATGGAGGACGCCCGCCGCACGGGCCGGATCGCCTCCCTGATGGGCGCCGAGGGCGGCCACTCCATCAACAACTCCCTCGCCACGCTGCGCGCCCTCTACGCGCTGGGCGTGCGCTACATGACGCTCACGCACAACGACAACCTCGCGTGGGCGGACTCGGCGACCGACGAGCCGGGCGTGGGCGGCCTGTCGCCCTTCGGCCACGAGGTCGTACGCGAGATGAACCGCACCGGCATGCTGGTCGACCTCTCACACGTGGCCGCCACCACGATGCGCGACGCGCTCGCGACGAGCGCCGCGCCCGTTCTCTTCTCGCACTCCTCCGCGCGGGCGGTCTGCGACCACCCGCGCAACATCCCGGACGACGTGCTGGCGCTGCTGCCTGCCAACGGCGGCGTGGCGATGGTCACCTTCGTACCGAAGTTCATCCTTCCGGAGGCGATCGCCTGGACGAAGGCCGCCGACGACAACATGCGCGAGCACGGCGCGCATCCGCTCGACACCACCGAGTCCGGGATGAAGATCCAGCGCGCGTACGAAGCGGCCAACCCGCGTCCGACGGCCACGGCGGCGACGGTCGCCGACCACCTGGACCATATGCGCGAGGTGGCAGGCATCGACCACATCGGCATCGGCGGCGACTTCGACGGCACCGCGTTCACACCTGAGGGCCTTGAGGACGTGGCGGGCTACCCGAACCTGATCGCGGAACTGTTCGCCCGCCGCTGGTCCCCCGAGGACCTGTCGAAGCTGACGTGGCACAACGCGGCACGGGTGCTGCGCGCGGCGGAGGACGTATCGCGTGGACTGCGCGCCCAGAGGGGCCCGTCGATGGCGACGATCGAGGCCCTGGACGGCTGAGGGGGCGGCAGGGTTCGCGACGGGCCAGCGCCGCTCGGCGGGCGGCCTGCGACGCGCACCTGCCCGGGTCCGGGAGCGGGCTGCCGTTCTTGCGGTGGGGGTTGCGACGGGCCCTGGCCTTACGGCACGGCCGTACGGCGCGTCACCTTCCACGGCTTCCCGATGGGGATCCGGCTCGCGCCGCGCGCACCCCTGGGCGTACGAGGGCGGCCCGGCGGGGTTCGCGACGGCCCGGTGCCGTTCGGCGTGGCGCCTTCACGGCCGCGGGGGCGTGGACCTGTCCGCGTACGAGAGTGGGCTGCCCGCCCTTGCGGCGGGGTTCGCGACGCCCCCGTGCCGTACGGCGCGTCACCTTCCACAGCCTCCGGATGGACATCCGGCCCACGCCGCGCGGACCCGCCGGCTTGCCGGCATGGCTGCGTCCCCGTGACGGTTGTAGGCGGACGGCTACTTCGTCCCGTTCGACTCGACGCTGCCCGCAGGGCCGCCTACCCCCTGAACGGCTGTATGCCGACGGGCTTCGCCTCTGGGGCCATCGCCGCCCGGCACCCTCTGAGGCCTCGCGCAGGCCGCGTCGGCCTCGTGACCCTACGGCGTAGCCGTGCTCCGGCCTGCACTCGTCACGGTCTCGGCGGGCGCGGCGCGCACGTCGTGTGCGACCCGGCCCCGCACGGCATGGTCGGCCGCCTCCCACTGAACGCCGTCGGCCGACGCCCGTACCCCCGAACGGCCCGTCCGCCGCGACCCCTCCGTTTGGGCGTGGCACGGTGGCCCTACTGCCTTCGCACCTCACGGAGCCCTGTCATGGCCGACCTTCAGGACGACCCCTACGACACGGATTCGACGGCCGCGGTCGGTGACCTCGACGCGCCGCCGAGCCCACCCGCTCCCGGTACCGACCCCAGTACCGCCCCCGCGTCGGCCGCCGAGCGGGCCGGCATGTTGATGGCCGCGTATCCCGTCATCGACGGGCACAACAGCCTCGCCCCAACCCTGCTGCGGCGCCGCGGTGCCAACCACACCCACGACCTCGAACAGGGCGAGACCTTCCTGGACACCGACATGCCGCGGATCCGGGCGGGTGCGCTCGGGGGCCAGTTCTGGTCCCTTCAGGTCGACGCCGTCGAGGCCCGTGAGGGTGGGGCCGTCAGCACCACGCTGGAGCTGATCGACCTCGCACGGGACCTGATCATGTCCTGCCCGGACAGCCTGCGTCTCGCGCTCGGAGCCGGGGACCTGGCCGATGCCCGCAACTGCGGTCGTGTCGCCTCGTTCCTCGGCCCCGTCTCCGGCGCGGCCATGGGCGACTCGCTCGCCACGCTCCGCGCGTTCCACTTCCTCGGCATCCGCGCGCTCGCTCTCGCCGGCGCGCGCTGGGCCGACGACGGGCTCACCCGCTTCGGCCAGGAGGTCGTGCGCGAGCTGAACCGCCTCGGCGTCGTCATCGACCTGTCCGGCGCGTCCGACGAGACGGCGCGCGCCACCTTCGCGGTCACCAAGGCCCCGGCGATGTTCTCCCACTCCGCCGCCCGCGCCCTCACCGATCGCCCCGGCGACGGCGACGGCGACGGCAACGTCCCCGACGAGATCCTGAGCCTGCTCGGCGCCAACAGCGGTGTCTGCATGGTGAGTTTCGCCCCCGACCGGACCACCCGCGACAGCGGTGGTCCGTCCGTCTCCGACGTCGCGGACCATGTCGAGCGGGTACGGGACGTGGCGGGCCAGGAGTGCGTCGGTCTCTCCGGGACGTACGGCCACGAGGCGGACACGCCCCACACCACCGGCCTCGAAGACGCCTCGTGCTACCCGCGGTTGATCACCGAACTGCTCGACCGCGGCTGGGACGACACCGCGATCACCGACCTCACCTGGGGCAACGCGGCCCGCGTGCTGCGCGACACCGAGTTCATCGCACGCGCGGCCCAGCAGCGCCGACCCGCGTCGACGGCGACGATCGAGGAACTGGACGGCGCCCGCCGGTAGTTGTCCACGGGGGCCGGTCAGGCCCTCGGCCGCCCCATCGCCCGGTACGTCCAGCCCGCCCCGCGCCACACCGCCGGGTCCAGCGCGTTGCGCCCGTCGAGGATCAGCCGGCGGGCCGCGGCCTCGCCGAGCGCCGCCGGGTCCAGCTCGCGGAACTCGCCCCACTCGGTGAGGTGCAGGACGACATCGGCGCCGCGCACCGCCTCCAGCGCGGACTCCGCGTAGCCGAGCGTCGGGAAGAGCCGGCGCGCGTTGTCCATGCCCTTCGGGTCGTACACGGTCACCTGACCGCCCTGGAGATGGATCTGGCCCGCGACGTTGAGTGCGGGGGAGTCCCGTACGTCGTCCGAGTCCGGCTTGAACGTCGCGCCCAGCACCGCGACCCGCTTGCCCAGGAACGACGCGCCGCCGACGGCCTCGCGTGCCAGCTCCACCATGTGGCCGCGGCGCCGCATGTTGATCGAGTCGACCTCGCGCAGGAACGTCAGCGCCTGGTCCGCGCCCAGCTCGCCCGCCCGCGCCATGAACGCCCGGATGTCCTTCGGCAGACAGCCGCCGCCGAAGCCGATCCCGGCGCGAAGGAACTTCTTCCCGATGCGCTCGTCGTAACCGATGGCCTCCGCCAGCTTCGCCACGTCTCCGCCGGCCGCCTCGCAGACCTCGGCCATCGCGTTGATGAAGGAGATCTTGGTGGCGAGGAAGGAATTCGCGGCGGTCTTCACCAGCTCGGCGGTCGGGAAGTCCGTCACGATGAACGGCGACCCCTCCCCGATCGGCGTCGCGTACACCTCGCGCAGCAGCTTCTCGGCCCGCTCGCTCGCCGTGCCCGCCACGATCCGGTCCGGGTGGAGCGTGTCCTGTACGGCGAAGCCCTCCCGCAGGAACTCCGGATTCCAGGCCAGCTCGACGTCCCCGCCCGCGGGCGCCAGCCCGGTCAGTCGCCGCGCGAGCCGTTCCGCGCTGCCGACCGGCACGGTCGACTTGCCGACGACCAGTGCCGTCCGGCCCAACTGCGGGGCCAGCGAGTCGAAGGCGCTCTCCACGTAACTCATGTCGCACGCGTACTCGCCGTGCTTCTGCGGGGTGTTCACACAGACGAAGTGGACGTCGCCGAAGGCGCCGATCTCCTCCCAGGAGGAGGTGAAGCGCAGTCGGCCGGTCGATCCCTCGAAGCCGGCGACGTGTTTGCGCAGCAGCTCCTCGAGGCCGGGCTCGTACATCGGGGCCCGGCCCGCCGACAGCATCTCGGTCTTCTCGGGGACGATGTCGAGCCCGAGGACTTCGAAGCCCAGTTCCGCCATGGCCGCGGCGTGGGTGGCGCCGAGATAGCCGAGACCGATCACAGTGATCTTGAGGGCCATGGGTGCTCCTGGGAGTGCGGTCGGGATGCGGTGCCCGAGCATAGCCTCGCCGTACGGACCCTTGTCCGGGCGCCCGCGCGACAACGCGCGACATCCAACGACAACCCACGAGAGCTGTCGTCAAACTCACGTACCCCCCTCACGCTCCAGCCCTCTAAAATTAGGGTTACTTAACGGTAGTTAGCATCCAGGGGAGTGGAAGACTGTGGCCGGATCGGCTGATTTCGACCTGTACCGCCCGTCCGAGGAGCACGACATGCTCCGAGACGCCGTACGCGCGCTCTCCGAGGCGAAGATCGCGCCGTTCGCCGCCGCCGTGGACGAGGAGGCCCGCTTCCCGCAGGAGGCTCTCGACGCACTGGTCGCCGCCGATCTGCACGCGGTCCACGTTCCCGAGGAGTACGGCGGCGCCGGGGCCGACGCCCTGGCCACCGTGATCGTCATCGAGGAGGTCGCCCGGGTCTGCGCCTCGTCCTCCCTGATCCCGGCCGTGAACAAGCTCGGCTCGCTGCCCGTCGTCCTCTCCGGCGGCGAGGACCTGAAGAAGAAGTACCTCGGCCCGCTGGCCAAGGGCGAGGGCATGTTCTCGTACTGCCTCTCCGAGCCGGACGCGGGCTCCGACGCCGGCGGCATGAAGACCAAGGCCGTACGGGACGGCGACAGTTACGTACTCAACGGCGTGAAGCGCTGGATCACCAACGCCGGTGTCTCCGAGTACTACACGGTGATGGCCGTCACCGACCCCGACCTCCGTACGAAGGGCATCTCGGCGTTCGTCGTCGAGAAGGGCGACGAGGGCGTCTCCTTCGGCGCCCCGGAGAAGAAGCTCGGCATCAAGGGCTCCCCGACCCGTGAGGTCTACCTCGACAACGTCCGCATCCCGGCCGACCGCCTCATCGGTGCCGAGGGCACGGGCTTCGCGACGGCGATGAAGACCCTGGACCACACCCGCATCACCATCGCGGCCCAGGCCCTCGGCATCGCCCAGGGCGCGCTCGACTACGCGACCGGCTACGTCCAGGAACGCAAGCAGTTCGGCAAGCCGATCGGCGACTTCCAGGGCGTGCAGTTCATGCTCGCCGACATGGCGATGAAGCTGGAGGCGGCCCGCCAGCTCACCTACTCGGCGGCGGCCCGCTCCCAGCGCGTCTCCGGCGGCGGCGACAAGGAACACCTCACCTTCTTCGGCGCGGCGGCCAAGTGCTTCGCCTCGGACGTGGCGATGGAGATCACGACGGACGCGGTCCAACTCCTCGGCGGCTACGGCTACACGCGCGACTACCCGGTCGAGCGGATGATGCGCGATGCCAAGATCACCCAGATCTACGAGGGCACGAACCAGATCCAGCGCATAGTGATGGCCCGCAACCTCCCGTAGGGCAACCACAACCGGCCGCCCCCGCCCGCGAGTCGGGCGGGGACGGCCGGTTGAGGGGTGACCGTCCGCCGGTCCCGTCCGAATCCGAATCCGGCCCAGGCCCAGGCCCCGGTCTCAGTTCGAGGTGACTGTGACCTTCTCGTCGTTGTTCAGCTGGTCCACCAGCTGCTTGACCTTGGCCTTGTCCCAGACCAGGTTCCCGCCCTTGCTGCCCGAGATCGGGATGTTCATCGACGTACCGTCGCCGCCCGTGACGCCCTTCATCGCGAAGAACATCTGGCTCAGCGACCAGAGCGACATGTCCTTGTCGACGATCAGGGTGTCCAGGCCGGCGCTCATCGTCGGGTAGAGCTTGAACGGGTTGAGGATCGTGCCCGGTGTCGCCGTCTGGGAGGCCAGGGCCGCCAGGAACTTCTGCTGGTTCTTCGTACGGTCCAGGTCGCTGCGCGCGAAGGCGTACCGGGTGCGGACGAACGCCAGGGACTGCTCACCGTCCAGCGTCTGCTTGCCCGCCTGGAAGTCGGCGCCCGACTTCTTGTCCTTGAAGGCCTTCGGGATGTCCAGCTCGACCCCGCCGATCGCGTCCACGATGTTGGCGAAGCCCGCGAAGCCGATCTCGACGTAGTGGTCGATGCGCAGACCGGTGTTGAACTCGACCGTACGGACGAGCAGTTCGGGCCCGTCCTCCGCGTACGCCGCGTTCAGCTTCGTCTCACGGCCCTGGTTGGGGAACATCTTCCCGGACTCCGAGCCGCGGAACGACGGGATCACCACGTTCGAGTCACGCGGCAGCGAGACCAGCGTCGGGCCGTTGGAGCCGTCGTGCAGGATCATCATCGAGTCGGTGCGCTTGCCTTCCGCGCTGCCCGTGTGGAGGTTCTTCTTCTCCTCGTCGGACATGCCCTCGCGGCTGTCGGAGCCGACGATCAGATAGTTCGTGCCGTCACCCGACCCCGGGCGTTCGATGACCTTCGCGAGATCGACCTCGCGGTTGAGCTTGGAGTCGGCCCAGAAGTACGTGCCTATGGAGACGGTGAGCATGACGACGACCAGAGAGAGCGCGGTGATCTTGATACGGCGCCGCCAGTCCGGTGCGTGGTCCGGGGGATATCCCCCGCCGTTGTTGTACGAGCCCTGTGGAGGCACCCGCGGCGGCTCCCCCCGGCCCCGGTCGGCCGGGGAGCCGTAGACCTGCCCGGTGTTGTAGCCGCTGTTGTACGGCGGCGGGTCGTACCCCCCGTCGTAACCCTGCGAAGGCTGCTGGGGGACGGCGCGGCGCTGGACGTGCGGCATCGCGCGTGCGCCTTCCGGCTGCCCACCCGCGCTGCCTCGTCCGTAACGCTCGCCGCCACGGTCAGCGCGGTCGCCGTTCCATCCGTCAGGCCAATCGTTCATGCGGACCAGTGTGGGGCTCAGACGTGTCGCGTAAACAGGGGGGGAGGAAAATCACAGCATCCCTGTTGCCAAGCTGATGCAATGTGCCCCGACGCGACCCGATGCGATCCGTGACGGACCCCCGCATAGGGTGGAGGGCATGACAGACCAGGCTGTCCGCCCGGAGACAGATATTCCGGGTAAGCCCACGTCGGCGTCCCGCACCACGCTCAGCCACATCATGAGCGGCAGTGACACCAACCTGCTCGGCACGGTGCACGGCGGTGTGATCATGAAGCTCGTCGACGACGCCGCGGGCGCCGTCGCGGGCCGGCACTCCGGCGGGCCCGCCGTCACCGCGTCCATGGACGAGATGGTCTTCCTGGAGCCGGTACGGGTCGGTGACCTGGTCCATGTGAAGGCCCAGGTCAACTGGACGGGCCGGTCCTCCATGGAGGTCGGCGTCCGCGTGCTCGCCGAGCGCTGGAACGAGTCGACCCCCGCCCAGCAGGTCGGCAGCGCCTATCTCGTCTTCGCCGCCGTCGACGCGGACGGCAGGCCCCGCCCCGTACCGCCCGTGGTCCCGGAGACCGAGCGCGACAAGCGCCGCTACCAGGAGGCGCAGATCCGGCGTACGCACCGGCTCGCCCGGCGGCGCGCGATCAAGGAGCTGCGCGAGAAACGCGCCGCGGACGGCATCGACGACTGACCGGCTTCATCCCCGCACGCGGTTGGTGCGTACGCGGTCGGTCGTACGCAGCGTCACGGGCACACCACCTGGTCGCCGGTCACCGCCCCGAACTCGCCTTGGTGCGCGTCCTCCGCCCGCACCGGCCGCACCGCCTTGTAGTCCGTCCCCGCCATCACCTTCAGCGTCGCGCCCTGCCGGTCCACCGGCCGCGGCTCACAGCCCGGCAACGCCGTGGCCAGGGACTTCGCCGAGCGGTCCCAGCGCGGATCGAACAACACCTGCGTACGCGACACCTCGGGTCCCGCGTGGTTCAGCGGGGCGCGCGTCGTCTTGAAGCCGGTCGCGCGCAGGGCGCCGTCGACGCGCTGGCCCAGACCGTCCTGCCGCGTCGCGTTGTAGACCTGCACCTTGATCTGCTGCGGCGACACCTCGACCATCGTCGCCGGCACTCGCGCCTGTGCCTGCGGCCCGCGCCGCCCCTCGGGGCCGGACGGCGTCAGCGGCTTGTCCTCGCGCAGCGCCTGGAAGAGCTTCTTCGACTTCACCGGGTCCCACTTCAGCGTCGAGCCGATGCCCTTCACCAGGAAGCCCTCGCCGGTGACCGGCACCGACGTGAACTCCGACGACGCCGGCGTGAAGTCGCGCATCGCCTTGCCGAGCGCCAGCATCTCCTCCGTACCGAAGCCCTTGTCCGCCCGGACCGAGTCGAGCATCGTCGAGGTCACACCGCGGAGCTTCACCGGGTTCAACAGCACACCGCTGCTGGTCGCCTGCTTGATCAGCGCCGCCATGAAGCGCTGCTGGCGCTGCATCCGGCCGAGGTCGGAGGAGCCGTCGAGATGGCGGGACCGTACGTACTGGAGCGCCTGGCCGCCGTTCAGCTTGTGCGTCCCGGCGGTCAGGTCGAGAGCGGTGTGCGAGTCCTTCAGCGGCTTGGCGGTGCAGATCTCCACCCCGCCGAGCGAGTCGACCGTCTTCATGAAGCTGGTGAAGTCGACCTCCAGATAGTGGTTGATCTTCACGCCCGTCATGCTCTCGACGGTCCTGACCGTCAGGTGCGGGCCGCCCTCCGCATACGCCGCGTTGAGCTTCACCGGGTGCTGTCCGTGCTTGTCGCCGCTGGTCCCGTCGGTGTGCGCCGGCAACTCGGCGTAAGTGTCGCGCGGCAGGCTCACGACGCTCGCGCGCTCCCGGTCCGCCGAGATGTGCACGAGCATGATCGTGTCGGTGCAGTGGCACGGGGCGCCGCCGAGCCGGTACTTCTTCCGCTCCTCCTTGGTGATCTTGGAGCGGCCGTCGGTGCCGACGACGAGGATGTTCAGGCCGTGGCCCCCGTCGGGACGGTTCTTCATGTCCTTGAACGGGTCGACCCGGCTGATCTCACTGTCGAGACTCGTCACGACCGCGTGGCCGATTCCGCCGGCGCCGAGCACCAGCACCGAGAGGGTCGTGGCCACCCGCATCCCCCAGCGGGGCCGTCCGGGGCGCCTGTTCCGCCGTCCGCCGCGAACGGGCCGGGCACCGCGCGCGGCCCGGACACCGGTCTGCGACGGTCTCGGCCGACCGGCGGGCCGGGGCCGGGGGGAGCGGGGTGGTGCGGGCACGGGGGACACCTCCGCGGGTGACGGGAACGACTGGACTACCGGGTGACGGGGCGAAGGGCGGCCAGGGGACGCAACGTAGGCCCATACGATCAGCAGCCTTGCCCTGAGCCCGCCCGACGCGCGTCGCAGTCCCCCATTCGCGGTAACGTGGCGTGCGATGAAGCCGTCTCCCTGACGCCCGAAGGACCACATGCCTGCCCAGCCCCCCGCCGTCTCCGTGATCATGCCGGTGCTCAACGAGGAACGGCATCTGAGGAACTCCGTCCAGCACATCCTGGAGCAGGAGTACGACGGCGAGATGGAAGTGGTCATCGCCCTCGGCCCGTCCACGGACCGCACCGACGAGATCGCGGCCGAACTCGTCCGTGAGACGGCGGACAGCGCCCGCGCCCGCGTGCAGACCGTGCCCAACCCGACCGGCCGTACGCCGGCGGCGCTCAACGCGGCCATCAAGGCGTCCAAGCACCCCGTCGTCGTACGCGTCGACGGCCACGGCATGCTCTCGCCGAACTACATCGCGACCGCCGTACGGCTCCTGGAGGAGACGGGCGCGCAGAACGTCGGCGGCATCATGCACGCCGAGGGCGAGAACGACTGGGAGCACGCCGTCGCCGCGGCGATGACCTCCAAGATCGGCGTCGGCAACGCGGCCTTCCACACGGGTGGCAAGGCCGGGCCCGCCGAGACCGTGTATCTCGGTGTCTTCCGGCGGGCCGCGCTGGAGCAACAGGGCGGCTACAACGAGGAGTTCATCCGCGCCCAGGACTGGGAGCTGAACTTCCGGATCAGGGAGGCCGGCGGCCAGATCTGGTTCTCGCCGGAGCTGCGCGTCCAGTACCGGCCGCGGCCGTCCGTCCGGGCGCTCGCCAAGCAGTACAAGGACTACGGCCGTTGGCGCCATGTCGTCGCCCGCTTCCACTCGGGCTCGATCAATCTGCGCTACCTCGCGCCGCCGGCCGCCGTCTGCGCCAACGCCGCGGGTGTCGTGATCGGCCTGGCCGTCACGCCGTTGGCGCTGATCGTGCCCGCCGGCTATCTCGCCGCGATCGTCGTCGGCTCGATACCCGCGGGCAAGGGCCTGCCCCTCAAGGCGCGGCTCCAGATCCCGCTCGCGCTCGCCACGATGCACATGTCCTGGGGGTTCGGTTTCCTGACGAGCCCGCGCTCGCTCGCCAAGAAGGTCATCGCGAGCCGCCGCCCGGCGGTCCAACAGCCCGTCTGAGCAAGGCCGTTACGCACGAAGGACGCCAAGAGGCCCTGGGCTTCCTGGCGTCCTTCGTGCGCACACCACCTCCCGGCTACCAGGTGAAGCCGGGCTGAATCTCCATGCACTCGCTCTCATCGGCGCCGTTGAGCGCCCGCGCCGTGTCCGGCGTCTTGTTCTCGTCCTTCGCCGCTGCCTTCGGGTACGTGTCACCCGTACGCCAGTCGGCGCCGACGACCAGCGTCACACCCGACACGTCCGTCGACTTCTTCGCCGAACTGACCGGAATGCCGAGGGACTTGGCGACCGCCTGCGCGTCTCCTTCCAAGTCGGCGCTGGGGTACAGGACTTCGGTGCGTTCCGTGGCGTCGGGCGTCCTGTCCGCCACGGCCTTCGTGTAGCCCTCGCCGACGAGCAGCCCCGCCACGGCGGTGGCCCGCTGAGGCGTCGGCGCCTGCGTGTCGCCGCCCGTTCCGTTGCGTACGAGTACCCCGGTGTCGGCCGGAGCCGCCGCCGGGTCCTTGGACTCGGCCGGGGGCTTGCGCTTGGACGCCTTGCCGTCGAGCGGCACGTCGTCGCGGACCATGGTGAACAACTGGTCGGCGTCGCCCGGCTTCGGGAACACCCGCCCGGCCTCGGTGCCCTCGCCGTACACGTTCGGCATCGTCGCCATCGTGATGCGGTTCGTGGGTACTTTCTTGAGCTCTTCCGCCAGGTCGTACAGCTTCTTGACCCCGCCGAGCCCCTTGTCGACCGTCAGCGCTTCGGTGGCCGCCTCGGCGAGGCCCATCAGCTTTCCGGGGTCGGTCAGCTTGGCACCCTTGCGCAGCTCCCGGACCATCGAGTTCATGTACATGTGCTGGGCGTGGGTACGGGCGAGGTCGCTGCCGTCCTCGAAGCCGTATCGCGTACGCAGCCACTGCAGGGCCTGCTCGCCCTGGATGACGTTCTCGCCCTGCTCCAGCTTCAGCCCGGAACCCTTGCCCTCGGCGTTGCGTGAGTGGACGTTCTCCTGGACGCAGACCGGTACGCCACCGATGGCGTCGGCCATCGACACCACGCCCGCGAAGTCGATCATCATGAAGTGGTCGATGGTGATGCCGGTCAGCTCGTACCAGGTGGCCACCGTGCAGCCCGGACCCCCGCGTCCCAGGCTTGCGTTGGTCTGTACGTTGTCCTGGCTCGCCGGGTAGACCTTGCCGGTGTCCGGGTCCGTGCACTTGGGCATCTTCAGCATGGTGTCGCGCGGCATGCTGACGACCGACATGTTGCTCCGGTCGGCCGAGACGTGGAGCAGCATCTGTACGTCGGCGAGCGGCGGGCCGCCGAAGGTCTCCTTGGCGCCGCCGAGTTCCTGGTTCGCCTTGGAGTCGCGGGCGTCGGAGCCGATGAGCAGGATGTTGAGCGGGGTCTGGCCCGCGGCGTTGGCCTTGTGGTCGGCCATCGGCTTGTCGCCGAGCGTCAGGTCTTCCTTCTTGAGCTTGCCGTCGAGATGACGGTAGTAGAGGTATCCAGCGCCGGCCGTGCCGAGTATCAGCAGGGCGAGAACGGAGGAGACCCAGCGCAGTATTCGGCGCTTCCCCCGCCGGTTGCGGGGGCGCGGGCCGTTGCGGCGGGGCCGGCCCCTCCTCGTCCCGTCAGAGGTGGAGCCGGAGCCGTCACCACCGGCGGCACTGTCGCCGGGGGAGCCCAAGCCGACTGACGTGCCGTCAGGACCGGTGGCCGTGCTGCCCCCGCCGCCCTCGTACAGACTGTCGTCCCAGCCCAACTCACCGGCGTGCGCGACGCGTTGTCGCGTCCCTTCTTCGTGCGTGCTCTGCCCCACCCCGAGCCCCCTGCCCCTGTCGCTCAAGCGCCACGTACGAGCCGGCGCTCCGGGCGTACCGGAACCGGTCTCACTTGGCGCACACTTGCTTGTCCGCTTCCGTCTTCTCCACGCCGTCCGGCACCTTTGCCGGACCGACGATGGGCACCCCCGCGCCCTTGAAGTCCGCCCCGAGGGTCAGCGTCATCGCCTCAAGCCCCTCGGCGTCCTCCTTGCCCGGCTTCATCGCACCGGCGGGCAGGCCCATCATGTCCGCGAGACGGCGGGCCTGGTCCGCCTGGTTCGGTGCGTACTCCAGCGACGTCTTGTCCAACTCCTCAGGCGCGTTGCCCTTGTTGGTGGACTTCAGTACGCCTTCGTCGATCTGCAGCCAGTTGAGAGTCTCCTGGGCGGAACCCTGCGGCCCGCCGCCGTTGAACACATCGACTCTGACATCGGCCGGGTCGGCCTTGGTTCCCTTGAGGAGCGCCGCCTGCTTGCTCTTGGCGGCCTTCTCCTGCTCCTTCACCTCGGTGAGGGACGTGTCGTTCTGCATCATGGCGAACAACGGCTTCGCCTGGCTCTCGTTCACGACGACCGTCGCCTTCACGACCTCCGCCGGGTTGTCTATGACGGGCAGCGTGGTGAAGCTGATGTTCTTCGGGTCGACCTTGGACAGCTCCGTACCGAGGTCGCGAAGCTTCTCGATGCTGCCGATACCCGTGTCCACCGTGAGCGCGTCGGTCGCCGCCGACGCCAGGTCCCACAGCTTCGAGGGATTGGTCAGGGTCTCGCCGGACTTCATCTTCCGGATCAGACCGCTCAGGAACTGCTGCTGGGTCTTGATCCGGTCCAGGTCGCTCTCGTTGCCGAAGCTGTGCCGTGTGCGTACGAAGGCGAGAGCCTGCTCGCCCTTGATGACGTGCTTGCCCTTGCTCAGCTTCAGTTTCGAGTCGGGGTCGTCGACGTCCTTGGCGACACACACCTCGACGCCGCCGACCGCGGTCGTCAGCGTCTTCACCGCGTTGAAGTCGGCCATCATGAAGTGATCGACCGTCAGACCGGTCAGCTCCTTGACCGTACGCATGGTGCAGCCCGGATCGCGCTCGGACTGGCCGAGGCTGGTGTTGAACCGGACGCCCTGCTGTCCGGGGATGACCTTCGTCTCGTCCCCGATCTTCGTCTCGCAGTCCGGGATGTCGGTGATCAGGTCACGGGGGATGGAGAGCGCGGTCGCGTTCGTCCGGTCCTTGGAGACATGGAAGAGGATCGTGGTGTCGGCGTGGCCGACACTGTTCTTGTCGCCGTATCCCTCGTTGCCGGACCCCGTGCGCTTGTCGGTGCCGATCACCAGGATGTTCACGGCCTGGTCCTTCTTGAAGCCGCCGCTGCCCGCGCCCTGGACGTCAATCGTGTCGATGTTGCTGTTGAGCTTCTCGTACGCGTAGTACGCCGCGCCCGCGCCGCCGATGAGGACGAACGCCACGATGCCGCCGGTCCAGGCCAGGATCTTCTTCTTCCGGGACTTGGGCGGCGCCTTGCGCTTACGGCGGCCCGCCCCGACGGGCCCGGCGTCGGAGTTGTTCGCGGCGCGGCGGCCCCGCTGGCCGGGTACGTCCCGCCGGGACGTACCCGAAGTGCCCGTGGAACCTGCGGAGTTACGGGCCCGGGGGACGCGCGTGGTCGCGTCGTCGACACCTGAACCGGCACCTGTGCCGGTGCCCGCGGCTCCCGCTCCCGTTCCTGCTCCGGCTCCCGTTCCCCCGGCGCCGGGCGCTCTGCGGTCCCTGCCGGAACGGCTGTGCGGCGCGCCATCCGTGGGAGGCGCGTTTCTGGACCGACGAGGGGCGCCGTGCCCGTTTCCCGTGTCACGGGAAGGGGCGGACGACTGCCCTTCGGAGTGGTTCAGTCGCAATTCGTAATTGCCGGTTTGCGGGTTGAGTACCCACTGGTCGGCGGGGTCGATCCCGTCCGACTCTCCACGGCTATGCGCATCCACGGTTGCTTGAGTCCTCCGTCGGTGCCACGCGAAGCGCCTCTTCCCCCAAAGGCGCTCGGTCTTTCGGTCCGGCAGTCCATGACCTCGCGGTCCGATGAACCGGATTGCGTCACACTATCCGCCCAGTTCAGCGTCGAGCGACGCCAGTGACAAATTCGACTCCTCTTACAAGGGGGCAATCTGCCCAATCGTCATAGACTGTCGACCTCTCCTTGGTATTGCTTTTACTCACAGAGGCCGGCGGCGGCATTTGTGCCCGGAAAAGTCGGAGTCGGAGTGGCACTCGACGGTCCCATGTCATCCGGTTTTCCATCTGTTTTCGAACTTCCGCCGTCACGCTGAGTGTTCTCGTTGGCTGGTTTCTCACCGGCGGGCACGATCGAGACGGGCTCGTCCTTGCGTAGTTGCGTGAACAGATTCCCCGCGTCCGGCTGTACGAGTTGGTCGCGGTTCGGGTCATTGATGTAAGGCTGTCTCGGTACGGTCAGGAATTGAACCTTTTCCGTCGGTACGTTCCGCAGGCCCCGCGCCAGGTCGTAAAGATCCTTGAGGGAGTTCAGACCGGGATCGGTGGTCAGGGACTTGGTCGCCGCGTCCAGCACCGGATACAGCCGCGTGGGATTCAGCAGAACACCGTTACTCTGCACCTTCTTGACGAGCGAACCGAGGAACTGCTGCTGGCGCTCCATGCGTTCGGTGTCGCTGCCGTCGCCGATGGCCTTGCGTGCCCGTACGAAACCGAGGGCCTCCTCACCGGTCAGGGTCTGCTTGCCCGCGGGCAGTTTCAGACGGGCGTCGACGTCGTCGACGGGCTTCTTGAGACAGACCTCGACACCGTTGACCGCGTCGACCATGTCCTTGAAGCCGCTGAAGTCGATCACCATGTGATGGTCGACGCGAATGCCGGTGAGCGTTTCGACCGTACGGATCGAGCAGGCCGCCCCGCCCAACTGGAACGCCCAGTTGAACTGCGCGGACTGCTTGTTGGAGCGTCTGCCGTCCGGGCTGAGACAGCTCGGGATCTCGACCATCAGGTCGCGCGGGATGGACATGGCGGTCGCGCTCTGCCGGTCGGCGGCGAGATGCAGCAGGATCGTGGTGTCGGAGCGCTGCGAGCCGCCGTCGTCGCGGCCGTACTTGCCGTTGCCCGCGCCCGAGCGGGTGTCGGAGCCGATGAGAAGGATGTTCCTCGCGTCGACGGCGATGGGCCTGGGGCGTTCCTTCTCGTACGCCCGCAGCTCGGATTCGGCGGTCCTGTCGGTGGTGATGTTGCTGTCGAGCTTCTGGTAGAACCACCAGCCGATACCGGCTGCGGCGAGGACGACGACGGAGGTGCCGAGGGCGGTCCAGCGGAGCCAGTGACGTGTGTGCGGGGCGGGGGCGTCCGGGTCCTCGGGGCCGTAAGGGCCTTCGGAGCCTTCGGAGTCCGCGACGGCTTCTGCCTGGGGTACGGCGGTGGCGCCCGCGTCCTGGGACGCCCCGTCCTTGGTCCCGTCCTCCGGTTCGCCGGGCGACGCGGTCGGTGGCTCGTCCTCCGGCCGGGGGTCCGGTTCGGGCGGCGTGCCAGCACTGTCGGTCACGGCGGAGTCCATCCTTCATGGCGTCGGCGGCGCACGGCTCCGCCGGTTTCAGGGGTAGACGGCTGAACCGCGCGCTTGGTTGTGCACTGCACTGGAACTACCGACGATCATCTACCGGAGGCGGCGCTCCACGCCGGAACCTGTCGGACGATCAGGTCACCGTGTCGCCGACCGGCCGGCTTCGCGCACCACCTACATGCCGTCCGCCGTACCGGTGACCCGCTCGCTCTCGACCCGCTTGGCCAGCCCCTCCACCGACAGTTGGTCCAGATTGCGGCACAGCACCACGGACGAGCCCGCCGCGAGCGGCGCGTACAGCCCGGCCGAGAGCCCTTCCCAGGTGTCGTACGCCCTGCCGGACAACAGCCGCGCGCCGGGCGCCGTCAGGCCGAAGGCCGTCGCGTCGGCGCGCGCCCGCTCGACGACCTGGGCCGCTGTCAGTTCCGTACGCTCCCTACGTTCCGTACCGGCGACGACGAGCGCTGGCGCGTCCGGGTCCACCGGCGCGAACGGCGCGAACCGGTCGCCCTGCCCCGGCACCTCAACCGCGTAGTCGGCGAAGCCGTCGGGCGTCTGGGGGAAACGCCCGCCGAGCGGGCGCAGCGCGAGCGCCAGCCGCTCGCCGCGACAGGCGCGGGCGGCTTCCAGTGTGTCGGGGCCGGTGACGACGAGGTCCGCGTCCGCCGGGTCGCCGCCGATCTCGACGCTCACGCCGACCGAGGAACAGGCGAGCAGCCAGACCGCGGTCTGCCAGTGCGCGGGCAGCAGCAGCGCGAGCCGGTCGCCGGGTGCGGCGGCGAGGTCGCCCTGGAGGAGGTTGGCGGTCTTGGACACCCAATTGGCGAAGGTGGCCACGGACAATTCCACGCGTTCACCGGTGGCGTCGTCGTAGAAGGTGACCAAGGGGCGGGCCGGATCCGAGGCAAGGGCGGATCGCAGCAGGTCGGCGGGGGTGCGGTCGCTGGCGTTCACGCGGGCAAGGGTACGCGGGGCGGCCGGACGCACACCGCCGTACCGGTGACACCGTCCACCGGTTGGTCCGAGGGCCCGTCAGTTTCCCCGGCTGCTCCCGGAAGGCGGACACGGCCGGCCGGCCGCACGATCGGCACATGCGTGCATTCCTGTCTTCCTCGATCGGCGTCGCGTGTGCCGCGGCACTCGTACTCCCGCTCTCCCTGCCCTCCGGGGCTGCGGCGGCTCCCCAGGACGCCCGGAGGGGTTCAGCCGTTCCGGGCTCCACTGAGTCGCTGCCACTGGTCCCGCTCGGGTACGAGCGCTCCTCCGGTGTCGCCACCGAGCAGGGGCTGCCCCGGCGGGACGTCCAACCCTTCTCGCTCGTCGGTGTCGTCTGGGACGACGCCGACGCCGAACTCAACGGATCGGTCCAGGTCAGAAGCCGGTCCACCGAAACGGGCGCCTGGTCCGGCTGGCAGGACCTGGAGACGCACAACGCCGAGCACGGCGCCGACCTCGGTACGTCGGAACGCGACTCCGGCACCGTGCGGGGCTCGACGGCGCCGCTGTGGGTCGGCGCGTCGGACGGTGTCCAAGTACGGGTCCAGGCGCACGAGGACCCGCAGGCCGACCCGGAGACCCGCCCCACCCGCGTGCCGCTGCCGCACGGGCTGAGCCTGGAACTGGTCGATCCGGGGGAGGCGCCGGAGCAACTGCCGGTGACGGAAGCCGGCGCTCCGCGGGGTCAGGCTCTCGCGACAGCCCCGACGCCGACCCCCACCGCAGCCGTGGGCACCGACACGGCCGCCAAGCCGTACCAGGGTCCGCGCCCGAAGATCATCTCGCGCAAGGGGTGGGGCGCGGACGAGAAGCTGCGCGAAAAGCAGCTCGGCTACACGAAGACGGTCAAGGCCGCCTTCATCCACCACAGCGCCACGGGCAACAACTACACCTGCAAGCAGGCGCCCTCCGTCATCCGCGGGATCTACCGCTACCACGTGACGAGCAGCGGCTGGCGGGACATCGGCTACAACTTCGCCATCGACAAGTGCGGAAACATCTACGAGGGGCGCGCCGGGGGCGTGACGAAGCCGGTCATGGGGGCGCACACGCTAGGGTTCAACACGAACAGCACGGGCATCGCCGTCCTCGGGTCGTACTCCACGACCAATCCGCCCGCGGCCGTCACGACGGCGGTCGCCAAGCTCACCGCCTGGAAGCTCGGGCTGCACGGGATCAACCCGAAGGGCAAGGTGACGCTGACGTCGGCCGGGAGCAACAAGTACACGAAGGGCAGGAAGGTCAGCATGAACGCGGTCTCCGGCCACCGGGACGGCTTCGTGACCGACTGCCCGGGCAACAAGCTGTACAGCAAGCTCGGCACGGTGCGTGTATCCGCCGCGAAGTATCAGGGGCGCTCCTAGACTGGCTCGTCAGCCCCCGCACGGGGGACCGCCGGCCCCAGCTGGAAGCAGAGACGAACACGGTGACTGAAGCGATCCTCCTGGTCGGCGGCAAGGGCACCCGGCTCCGGCCGCTCACGGTGCACACGCCCAAGCCCATGGTCCCGGCGGCCGGTGTCCCTTTCCTCGCACACCAGTTGGGACGTGCGCGGGCCGCCGGGGTCGAGCACATCGTCCTCGCGACGTCGTACCTGGCCGAGGTCTTCGAGCCGTACTTCGGGGACGGCTCCTCCCTCGGCCTGCGGCTGGAGTACGTCACCGAACGCGAGCCGCTCGGCACCGGCGGCGCGATCCGTAACGTCGCCTCCCGGCTCGACTCCGGGCCGGACGACCCGGTGCTCATCTTCAACGGCGACATCCTGACGGGCCTGGACATCGGCGCGCTGGTCGACACTCACGCGACGTCCGGCGCGGACGTGTCGCTGCACCTGACACGGGTCGACGACCCAAGGGCGTTCGGGCTGGTGCCGACGGACGACGACGGCCGGGTCACGGCGTTCCTGGAGAAGCCGCAGACACCCGAGGAGATCGTCACCGACCAGATCAACGCGGGGGCGTACGTCTTCCGCCGCTCGGTGATCGACTCGATCCCGGCGGGGCGCCCGGTGTCGGTGGAACGCGAGACGTTTCCGGGGCTGTTGGAGTCGGGGGCGCATCTGCAAGGCATGGTCGACTCCACGTACTGGCTGGACCTGGGCACCCCCCAGGCCTTCGTCCGCGGCTCGGCGGACCTGGTCCTGGGCGTGGCCCCGTCCCCGGCGGTCCCCGGCCGCTGCGGCGACAAACTCGTCCTCCCGACGGCTGCGGTCGCCCCGGACGCGAAACTCACGGCGGGCACGGTGATCGGCGCGGGCGCGGTGATCGCGGAGGGCGCCCGCATCTCGGGCAGCGCGATCCTGGACAACGCGGTGATCGGCCCCGGAGCGGTGGTCACGGACTCCCTGGTGGGCGCGGGGGCGCGGGTGGGCGCCCGTACGACGCTGTCGGACACGGTGATCGGCGACGGCGCGACGGTGGGCCCGGACAACGAACTCCGCGCAGGCGCCCGCGTCTGGTGCGACACGACACTCCCACCCCGCTCGATCCGCTTCTCCTCGGACGCATAACCCCAAAGCCGCCGGCCGGGCATCTGCCTTCCCGGTACGTGTGTTCGGAACGGCCAGGTGTGCACTTCGTTGCCCCGGCCCGTACGCGTGAGGGCTCGCGCTCCGGTGCGGCTCGTCCGTCGCTTCGCCTTCCCCGTTGGGGAGTTGACGTGCCCCTATGCGGCACCGGTTAAGCGGGGAGGCCGGCCCGACTCGTTGCTTACCCGCCCCGACGGGCGCACTTGCTCCCGTTTTGGTGCCCGGTGCGCCGGTTCGTCGTGCGCTTTCCTGCCCGACGTGCCGCAGCGCTCCCCCAGGCGGGGGAGGGCTGCGGTCCGCCGCCGGTTCCGGCCTGTCGACGTGCCGTGTGCTTTCCCGCGCCTGGCGTGGCGCAGCCTGCCTCCTCGGCGAAGGTCCGGGGCGCTGTCCCCGTTCAGTGCCCGGAGTGTCGGACCGTGCCGTGGGCTTCCCGTCCCGGCGTGGCGCAGCCGGTCTCCCTCGCCTCCCCGGCAGGGGGCCAGGGCACCGCCCTCGGTTTCTGCCCGGCGTGCCGACGTGGCGTAGCCCGTCCCCCGGCACGGGGGTCCGGGGCACCGCCCCCGGCTTCGGTCTGGTGCCGAGTTGTTGTTTGGTTTTCCCGCCCGGCGGGTGCGGTCATTTCCCTCGCCTCCTCGGTGGGGGCGGGGCGCCGCCCCAGTTTCGGTGCCCGGTGTGGCGACGTGTCGTGCGGTTTCCTGCTCCGGCTTGGCGCAGCCAGCCCCCCCCGCCTCCCCGGCACGGGGGTCCGGGGGCACCGCCCCCGGTTTCGGGAAGGGGCGGGGTTGGGGAAAACGCCCCGCCCGCCACCGCCTACCCTCTTCACAGACCCCGACCCCCAAGGACCCTCCCGTGGCAGGCCGCTTCGCCCCCCGCCCCCGCCCCTTCCCCACCCCCCGGGCCGGCGACCACCGCGCGAGCGCCAAGACGCGCCTCTGGACTCCGCCGGGCGACGCCTTCCATCTGGGGCTCGTCCTCGGCCCCCTCCGCCGCGGCCCCGCCGACCCCACCTTCCGTACCGCCCCCGACGGTTCCGCCGTCCGCGCCACCCGCACTCCCGCCGGCCCCGGCACCCTCCGGGTCGTGGCGGACGGCCAGGGCGTACGCGCCGAGGCGTGGGGCCCCGGAGCCGACTGGCTGCTGGAGCGGCTGCCGGAGATGCTCGGCGCGGCGGACGACCCCGCCGCCTTCGTCCCGCGCCACAGACTCCTCGCCGCGTCCCAGCGCCGCCACCCCGGCCTGCGCCTGTGCCGCACCGGCCTCGTCCTGGAGTCGCTGATCCCGTCGATCCTGGAGCAGAAGGTCACGACGATCGAGGCGAACCGCTCCTGGCGCCACCTCGTACGGAAGTACGGCGAGCCCGCCCCCGGCCCGTACGGCGACCCGCCCGAAAACCGTCGCGGCAGCCGCATGTACGTCATGCCCGACCCCCGCACCTGGGCCATGATCCCGTCCTGGGAGTGGCACAAGGCCGGCGTCGACTCCAAGCGCTCCGACACCATCGCCCGCGCGGTCCGCGTCGCCCGCCGACTGGAGGAGGCCGCCGCCATGGAGCCCGGACCGGCCGCCGCCCGCCTGGAGTTGATCCCCGGCATCGGCCCCTGGACCTCCGCCGAGACGCTTCAGCGGTCGAACGGCGCCCCGGACGCCGTCACCGTCGGCGACCTCCATCTGCCGGGCATCGTCGGCTACGCGCTCGCCGGCCGCCCCGACACCGACGACGCCGGGATGCTCGAACTGCTGGAGCCGTACGCCGGGCAGCGCCACCGCGCCGTACGGCTCATCCTCCTCACCGGTCGTACGCCTCCACGCCGCGCCCCCCGCATGCCGGTCGGCAGAATCGCCCACCTCTAGCCAGGGGGTGTCCTGCCATCGCGGCAGAGACAACTCACCGCACCTCGATGAAGTCCTCCGCCGCCCGCTCCGGCCGCCGCTTCGGCTCCGCCGCCGCGTGCCCGACCGCCACCGCGCCCATCGGGTCCCAGTTCGGGGGCAGTTCGAGCACGTCCCGTACGACGTCGCGGCAGAACATCGTCGACGACACCCACGCGGAACCGAGCCGCTCACCCGCCAGCGCCACCAGGAAGTTCTGCACACCGGCGCCCGTGGCGACCACGAACATCTCGCGTTCCGCCGTATCGCGGCGCGCGTCCCCGTACGTGTGCGCGCCGTCCGTCACCAGGCACGGCACCACCAGATACGGCGCCGCGCGCAGCACGTCCCCGCGCCGCACCCGCTTGGCGACGGACTCCTCCGACTTGCCGTCGCGGCGCAGGTCCACGATCCACGCGTCCCGCATCGCGTCGAGGAGCCGGATGCGCGACTCCGGAGACTCCAGCAGGACGAACCGCCATGGCGTCGTGTGATGCGGCGCCGGCGCCGTCACGGCCGCGGCGACCGCGCGGCGCACCGCCCCCGCGTCGACCGGATCGTCGGTGAACTCCCGGACCGTACGCCGCTGGGTGACCGCTTCGCGTACCGCCTCGGACGTCCCGAGCCGGAACATGTCGTCGGCCGCGACCCGCACCAGCGCCCGCGCACCGTCCGCCGACGCGGATGACGCCCCCGATGCCGACCTCGATGCCGACCCCGCCACCGACGCCGGTTCACCCACCAGCCCCGCCAGACCGGTGACCACCGCCACCGGCAGCCCGGCGGTCTTGCCCTTCACCAGGTCACCGGCGGCGGCCAGTTCGTCGGCGAGAGCGACGACCGTCGCGCTCAGCGGATTGCCGTGCGCGTCCGTACCACCGCGCAGATCGTCCAGGACCCGCACTCCCGCCGCACCGATCGCGACGTCCGTCAGTCCGTTGCGCCACGGCCGGCCGAAGGTGTCCGTGACGATCACACCGACGTCCACACCCAGCGCGTCCCACAGCCCGTCGCGGATCGCGCGGGCCGAGGCGTCGGAGTCCTCGGGGAGCAACAGCACCGTCCCCGAAGGGGTGTTGGACGCGTCGACACCGGCCGCGGCCATCACCAGCCCCTGCCGGTTCTCCACGATCCGCAGTGGTCCGCGTCGCGCGACGACGCGGACGGTCTCCGCGTCTATCGCCGCCTCGCGGTCCCGCGCCTCGACCGTCCTGCCCTCGGCCTTGGACACGATCTTCGACGTGACGAGAAGGATGTCCCCGTCGACAAGACCGGGCCCCGCCGCGACGATCAGCTTCGCGAGGTCGTCGCCCGCGCGAACCTCCGGCAGCCCGCCGAGCGCCCGCACGCTGTAAGACGCGACGGCCCCGGCGTTTTCACCTCCGTAAGAGGTCACGCCCGCACCTCCTCGGCCAGCGTCAGTGCCTCACGCGCCATCGCGGCCGTCGCGTCCAGGTCGGTCATCATCAGCGGCACGGCCCTGCTGCGGATCCCCGCGCCTTCGATCTCCGCCACCGACGCCGCGTCCACCGTGTCGACCAGCCATCCGTCCAGCAGCCCCGAACCGTAGTGCTGCGCCACGGCGGTGGCCGTCGACTCGACGCCGATCGCCGCGAGGACCTTGTCGGCCATGCCGCGCACGGGCGCGTCCCCGACGATCGGGGAGAGCCCGACGACCGGCACCCCGGCGTCGGCGATTCCCTCGCGGATCCCCGGCACGGCCAGGATCGTGCCGATGCTGACGACTGGGTTGGACGGCGGGAAGAGGATGACGTCGGACTGGGCGACGGCCTCCAGTACACCGGGTGCCGGCTTGGCCTGGTCGGCGCCGACGGGCACGACCGCGTGGGCTTCCACGGAGGCGCGCATCTTCACCCAGTACTCCTGGAAGTGCACGGCCTTGCGCTCGCCGGTGGGGCTGTCGGGCACATCGACGGCGACGTGTGTCTCGACGCGGTCGTCGGACATCGGCAGCAGCCGCACGCCGGGCTGCCAGCGCGCGCAGAGCGCCTCGGTGACCGCGCTCAGCGGATAACCGGCACCCAGCATCTGCGTGCGGACGATGTGGGTGGCGAAGTCGCGGTCGCCGAGGCCGAACCACTCGGGCCCCACGCCGTACGCCGCGAGCTCCCCCTTGACCTGGAACGTCTCGCCCTCGCGCCCCCAGCCCTGCTCCTCATTGATGCCACCCCCGAGGGTGTACATCACCGTGTCGAGGTCCGGGCAGACCTTCAGCCCGAACAGATGGATGTCGTCACCGGTGTTGCCGATCACCGTGATGTCCGCGTCCGGCGCGGCCTGCTTGAGGCCACGCAGGAAACGGGCACCACCGATACCGCCGGCCAGAACCACAATGCGCATGCTGTGCAGTTTGTCAGGCGGGTACGACATCCTGGGCCGCCGGGGCGCACCGGGCGGAGTGCATCGGCATCTCGGTCAGACCCGGGAAGTAGATGTGCAGACTGACGGCCGGTTCGAGCGAATCGTTGACCACTTCGTGGATGTATCCGGGCGCGAAGACCCGCTGCGCGCCGCCGCCGAGTGCGCGGCCGGCCTTCTCCGTACGCTCCGTCAGTTCGCCGTCGAGGACGGTCAGGACGCCGGACGAGGGGCCGTGGTCGTGCAGGCCGCTGCGCTGGCCGGGCACCCAGGAGAGCAGCCACACCTCGTAGCCGGGGCCCTCGCTGAGGCGGTGGTACCAGCGGCTGACGGCGTCGTACTGGACGAGCGGGGCCCAGCGTGCCCGGTCGGCGGCGATGGCACGCGCCAGACCGGCGAATTCGGCCACGGTGACCGGATGCTCACGGGCGGGCTGAAGAAGGTGCGGCACCTCAAGGAGGTCGCCTGCGATTTGGAGGTCGCTGTCGCTGTTCATGGGGTGTGGGGTTCCTCGGCAGAAGGCCTGAGCGGGCTACGGGAGGTGAGACGTAAGAGGTGCGAACGACGAAACGCGGAGAGCTGCGCGTCCGGTCGGAGCTTCAGTGGCTCAACAACACGGACAACAGGAACAGCAACAGCGGGCCTGCACAGCGCTGCGGAATCCACGGGTGTGGATCGCGTACGACGCTGAGGTGACCGGCATGCGCTCAAAGGTGGCGGGACCAGTTCCCGCTTGTCAACTCAATGACCGATTTGGCGGCAATCTTTCACCTCATCCGGTTACGGAGTCCGGAGAAAGGTTTGTTCAGCTGCTGACATGGAGACATGGCGCAGCAGCCGCGCTCGTAAACACTGTCGGCCCCGTGATCAGACTGTGATTCGGGTCGCTTCTTTGGCTGGATAGCAACACCGACCAGGCTCCTGGCGTCTCCCTCGGGGAGGGGCGGATGCGAGCAGGCCAGTGGCATGTGTCAGGTTTTTGGTGATTTGAACACTTTCCGCATAGCCTTGGTTCCGCAGAGTGAATACCGGGACCAATAGCAGATCTCGGCTTGACTGGCTCGTATCCGCACACTTGTAATTTCACTCGTGTCGTTCGGCCGAAAACGGTAACGGCCGCAAGCACGAGGACGTAAAGACAGACGAGGGGCGCACATGACCGAGCTGTTCGAACAACTGCTGGTCGAGGACGCGGACGAGGAACTCGGCTGGCAGGAGCGCGCGTTGTGCGCCCAGACCGATCCCGAGTCCTTCTTCCCCGAGAAGGGCGGCTCCACCCGCGAGGCGAAGAAGGTCTGTCTCGCGTGTGAGGTCCGCTCCGAATGCCTGGAGTATGCCCTCGCCAACGACGAGAGGTTCGGCATCTGGGGTGGTCTGTCCGAGCGTGAACGCCGCCGTCTCAAGAAGGCCGCGGTTTGAACAGTTCCGGCCATTCTCGGGTCGCGCCCCGCGCGATAGCCCGCGCGACACCTCGCGCGACATTTTCTGAACGGTCCGTCGGCTGCGTCCTCTTCGCAGGCGGCGGACCGTTGTCGTGACCGGCGCGGACGGGCGAGCCCCGCGCCTGCTCCCAGGTCGTCCGGTTTGTCCGGGCGCTCGGCGATCCGGCGGTGGTTCCAACCGTTAGTGTGGGGCCCCGTCCGAGACGCCCCAACGCCCCGTCGGGGCCGACCCCCCGGCCGGAGGGCCCCTACCTCGATGTCCGCCACCACAGCCGCGTTCGTTCCCGCCGCCGCACCGGAGTACCCGCGGCACGTCGTGACCGCAGTCCTCGTCTCCCACGACGGTGCCCGCTGGCTCCCCGACGCCCTCACCGGGCTGATCGGCCAGGAACGCCCCGTACAGAACGTCATCGCCGCCGACACCGGCAGCGCCGACGAATCGGCCACGCTGCTCACCGAATCGCTCGGCCAGGACCGCGTCGTGCACCTCGCCCGCCGCACCAGCTTCGGCGCGGCCGTCGAGGAGGCCGTCCGTACCGCCGGCGTGCTGACGCCCGACGACCTGCCGTATCTGAAACGCCCGAGCGGTTGGGATCCGGCCACCCGGACCTGGCACGACGACGCGTACGACATGCCCGAACTGCCCCACGGCGAGCCCGTGCAGTGGCTGTGGCTGCTCCACGACGACTGCGCGCCCGACCCCGACGCCCTCGCCGAACTGCTGCGCGTCGTCGAGTCCGACGCGCACGCCGCGATCGTCGGCCCCAAGCTGCGCGGCTGGTACGACCGCAAGCAGCTTCTGGAGGTCGGCGTCTCCATCGCCAACAGCGGACGCCGCTGGACCGGCCTCGACCGGCGTGAACAGGACCAGGGCCAGCACGACCAGGTCCGCACCGTCCTCTCCGTCTCCAGTGCGGGCATGCTCATCCGCAGGGACGTCTGGGAAGAACTCGGCGGCTTCGACCGCAGACTCCCCCTGATGCGCGACGACGTCGACCTGTGCTGGCGCGCGCACGCCGCGGGCCACCGGGTGCTCGTCGCACCCGACGCCGTCCTCAGGCACGCCGAGGCCGCCGCACGCGAGCGCCGCACCGTCGACTGCGCGGGCCGCTCCGTCGTCAACCCGCACCGTGTCGACAAGGCCGGCGCCGTCTACACGATGCTCGTCAACTCACGCGGCGCCGTGCTCCCCTACGTACTACTGCGGCTCATCGTCGGCACGCTCCTGCGCACCGTCGCCTACTTGGTAGGCAAGGCGCCCGGACAGGCCGTCGACGAGGTCATGGGTCTGTCCGGCACGCTCCTGAGGCCCGGCAGAATCATCGGCGCGCGAAAACGACGAGGCAAAGGCGTCGTCGAAGCCAGTGAACTTCGCGCGCTTTTCCCGCCACCCGGCGCCACCGTCCGGGCAACGGTCGAGCAAGTAGCTGGAAGCCTCGGTGGCGGCTCTGAGACCGAAGCCAGTGGCTCACGCCACGGCGCGGTGGAGTCGGGCCCCGGCGGGGACGACGCGGACTTTCTGGAGATCGAGCAGTTCGCGCGGCTGAAGCGCCTCGCGCACAAGCCGGGCCCCGTCCTCTTCGCCGTACTGCTCCTCGTCTCCCTCGTCGCCTGCCGCGCACTGTTCGGCGGCGGCGCACTCGCGGGCGGCGCGCTGCTGCCCGCGCCGCCGGACGTGGCGGGCCTGTGGTCCCGTTACGCCGACGGCTGGCACCCCGTCGGAACGGGCGGCACCCAGACCGCCCCGCCCTATCTCGCGGTCCTCGCGGCCCTCTCCGCGCTGTTCCTCGGGTCGACCGGCTTCGCGCTGACCCTGCTGCTCGTCTGCTCCGTACCGCTGGCCGGACTCACCGCGTACTTCGCCTCCCGTCCGCTCGTCGAGTCGAAGCTGCTGCGGGCCTGGGCGAGCGTCGCGTACGCCTTCCTGCCCGCCGCCACCGGCGCCCTGGCCACCGGGCGTCTCGGTACGGCCGTGCTGGCCATCCTGCTGCCGCTGATCGCGCGGGCGGCCGTCTCGGCGTACGGATTCCGCGCCGACGGCGGGGAGGGCGGCGAGAGCGCCGCACGCGGCAGTTGGCGCGCCACCTGGGCGTACACCTTCCTGCTCACCTTCGTGATGGCCTTCACGCCCATCGTCTGGCCGCTGGCGCTCGTCCTCGGCCTCGTCGTCCTGGCCCTGCGCCGCGACGACATCGTGGCGTACGGTCTGCGCCTGCTGGCCGTGGTCGGCACGCCGATGCTCGTCCTGGCCCCCTGGTCGCTCTCGCTGCTGACTTCGCCGTCCGGCCTCTTCCGCGAGGCGGGACTGGAGTTCGGTACGGGACAGGCGACGGCGCTCGATCTGCTCGGCATGAGCCCCGGCGGCCCCAAGGCCGCCGGCGGGATCCTGCTGATCGGCGTCGTCCTGGCGGCACTGGCCGCGCTCCTGCGCGGCGAGCGGCAGTTCGCCGTACGGGCGGCCTGGGTGGCCGCCCTCGTGTCGCTGGTTTTCGCCGCCCTCGCGAACAACTCCGGCTGGGCCGGCCCCGCCACCCTCGTCTACGGTCTCGCGCTCATCGCGGCGGCCGTGCTCGGCGCCGACGGCGCCAAGGAGCGCGTCGCCAGCCAGAGCTTCGGCTGGCGCCAGCCCGTCGCGGCGGTCATCGCCCTCGCGGCCGTCGCGGCCCCGCTGCTCGCGGCGGGCAGCTGGATGATCAGCGGCGCGTCGGGCCCGCTGGAGCGGCGCGACCCGGTGCAGGTGCCGGCGTTCGTCGCCGAGGAGAGCATCACCCGTGACCAGCCGCGCACGCTGATCCTCGGTGGTACGTCGGCCGCGGAGGTGTCGTACTCGCTCGTACGCGGCTCCGGCGGTCGGCTCGGTGACGCCGAGCTGACCGAGTCGGGCGGCAGCGACCCCGGACTCGACAAGGTCGTCGGGCGCCTCGTCGCGGGCTCCGGCGCCGATCAGACGGACCAGCTCAGCGGCTTCGCGATCCGCTACGTCCTCGTGCGGGACGGCGCTCCGGCGCAGATGTCGCGCGTGCTCGACGCCACCCCCGGTCTCAGCCGGCTCAGCCAGCTCGACGGCAGCGCACTGTGGCGCGTCGACCGTCAGATCTCGCGGGCCACGATCGTCGAGGGCGAGAGCGACGCCGAGCCGCTGCCAGTCGGGTCGTCCACGGTCGAGGCCCACACGGACATTCCGGCGGGCAAGGCCGGACGGGTGCTGCGGATCGCCGACCGGGCCGCCGAGGGCTGGCAGGCCACGCTCGACGGCCGCCTCCTGGAGAAGACGACCGTCGACGGCTGGGCGCAGGGGTTCACGCTCCCCGCCGAGGGCGGCCGGCTGGACCTCACGTACGAGGACTCGTTCACGCACAGCGCGTGGGTCTGGGCGCAGGGCGCGCTCGCCGTCGTACTGCTTGTGCTCGCCCTGCCGGGTCGGCGCAAGGAGATCGACGACGACCTGCCCGAGGAGGGCGCCGAGGTGCCCGCACAGCCCGTGTCGGGCGAGGGCCGCCGGGCGCGCAGGCTGCGGGCCGCGGCGCAGGCGGACGCGGCCGCCGAGGCCGTACCGCCGCAGCCGACGGCGGATCCGTACGTCGCCGCTGCTGCCGCCGCTGTGCCGCAGCAGCAGTCGTACGGGGAGTGGGACGGCCAGGCGGCCCAGCCGGACCAGACGGCTTTCCAGGGCGCGGACTACGGCTCGTACACCAACGAGCAGCAGCAGTACGAAGGTGTCACCTACCAGGGCGCGCAGCAGTACGAGGGAACGCCTCAGCCTCAGTACGAAGGCGCTCCTCAGTACGACGCCGACGGATATCAGCTGTACCAGCAGTACCCGGCGGACCAGTACCAGCAGCAGGCGCAGGTGCAGTACGACGAGTACGGATACGTCGTCCAACAGCCGTACGGAGAAGGGCAGCAGCCCTACACCGACGCCCAACAGCCGTACGCCGACGGCAACGAGAACGAGCGGCGTCCCGACGGGAGCAGTAACCAGTGAACCGCACGACCCTCTCCCTCATCGCCGCCGCGACGGCGCTCGCGGCAGTCACCGGGTTCGCCGCGGTCACCGCGCCCGACACCGGTGACTCGACGACGGCGAAGGCGCCCGCGCGGCTTCCCGTGGAGCGCAGCAGCCTGCTCTGCCCGGCGCCCAGCACCTCAGAGCTGGCCGAGACGGCGTACACGTCGTTCACCCCTGCCGGGACGGCGGGCGCGGGTACGGGCGGCGCGGCCGAACTGGCGCCGTCCGTCGCGCCCTTGGACGACGTGGCCGACGACGAGAAGAAGACGGACGACAAGGCCAAGGACGACAAGGCCCAAGACGACGAGGCGAAGGACGACGCGCCCAAGGACGACGGCTCGAAGGAGCCTGCGGCCGAGGGGGCGGACGCGAAGGCCAAGCCTTTCCTGGCCCTCAAGGAGCCCGGCAAGCCCGTCTCCGGGACCAAGAACGTCGCGGACGCCCCCGCGCTCGTCGGCACCGCCACCGGCTCTCTCGCGCCCGGCTGGACCACCCAGCAGACGACCACGATCACCGGCGGTGAGTCCCGCGGGCTGCTCGGCATGACCTGCACCGCCCCCGGCACCGACTTCTGGTTCCCCGGCGCGTCCACGGACAAGTCGCGCCAGGACTACGTCCACCTGACCAACCCGGACGACACGGCGGCCGTCGCCGACGTCGCGCTGTACGGCAAGGAGGGCACGGTCAAGTCCGATACGGGGGAAGGCATTCCGGTCCCGGCGCGCTCCAGCGTCCCCGTCCTGCTGTCCACCCTCACGGGAGAGGCCGAGCCGAACGTCACCGTCCATGTCAGCACCCGTACGGGCCGCGTGGGCGCCGTGGTGAACGCCGCAGAGGAGAAGATCGGCGGCGACTGGCTGGCCGCCTCCGCCGATCCCGCACCCCGCGCGGTGCTCCCCGGCATCCCGGCCGACGCCACCTCCGTACGACTGGTGGCCTTCGCTCCCGGTGAGGACGACGCCGAGCTGAAGGTGCAACTGGCGGGCGAGAGCGGCACGATCGTCCCGTCCACCGCCGCCGAACCGCTCACCGTGAAGTCGGGCATGACGGCCTCGCTCGACCTGGGCGACGTCACCAAGGGCGAGGCCGGCTCGGTGCGGATCGGCCCGGCCGAAGGCGCGGGGGAGACCCCGGTGGTCGCCGCGCTGCGCGTCGTACGGGGCAAGGGCGCCGACCAGGAGGTCGCCTTCATCCCGGCGACCGGCCCCGTGACGGAACGCGCCACCGTCGCCGACAACCGCGCCAAGGGCTCGACACTGTCGCTGACCGCTCCGAGCAGCACGGGGAAGGTGAAGGTCACGGCCTCTGCGGGCAGCGGGGGCGGTGAGCAGGTCGTCAAGACGTACACGGTCAAGGGCGGTACGACCCAGGCCGTCACACCGCCCGTGCCGGCGGGGCTCAAAGGCTCGTACGCGCTGACGGTCGAGCCCGAGTCGGGCGGTCCGGTCTACGCGGCGCGCACGCTGGCACTGGCGAGGGACGGCGTACCGATGTTCACGGTGCAGACGATGCCGGACGACCGGGGCATGGTGTCCGTACCGGCGACGAAGGAAGACCTCTCCGTACTGAAGTGAGGCCGTGAGATGAGCCTCTGCAAGAGGACGGGCCGGGAACGAAGGGGTGCCTTTTCGCTCTCGGCCGTCAGTCCTGGCCGTACCGCGGATCGACCGACTCCGGTGACAGGCCCAGCAGTTCGGCGACCTGCTCGACCACGACCTCGTGGACGAGCATGGCGCGGTCCTCGCGGTTCTTCGTACGGATCTCGACCGGCCGCCGGTAGACGACGATCCGCGCGGGCCGGTCCTTCTCCTCGGGGACGGACCGGCCGAGCGGTACCGACTCGTCCTCCGTGCCGGGCACGTCGAGCACCAGGAAGTCGATCTCCGCCAGCTGCGGCCAGCGCCGCTCCAGCCGCTCCACGGAGTCCCGTACGAGATCACGGAACGAATCCGAGCGGCTCGCCGAGAGCGGGACCTGAGGAGGGGCGACGGGCCCTCGCATGCCCCGGCCGTGGCGGTCACGGCGGCGCGGTCTCGGCTCGGTCGGCTGCGGCGGTACGGGACTGTCCATCACTGACGCAGGGTAGCTCTCCGGGAGACCCCGCGACGGCCCTCCCGAGCCCGCGGGACGGCATGTCGCAAATTGAGCATTCCGGCCAAGCTTGGGCTCGTTTCGCTGGACCCGGCGGATCGTGGCGCTCGCCTTCGTTGGCGGGATTTGCCCCAAGTGGTGACTGAATCACTGACGGTGATTGACCGGATGTCCTTCTTCCCGTGCAGGTCAGGGCAGTTACGCGTGTGTCGGGTGGGGTGAATGCCGTCCGGCGACACGGTCGGGTGACGTGAGGGAGAGTCGTCGCGGCCCGCTCAAGAGTGCGGTACCGTCCAACATCGTGAGCCCTGTACGTCGCTGTTCGCGCACCGCGTGCGGCCGTTCCGCTGTCGCGACACTGACGTACGTCTATGCCGATTCGACCGCGGTCCTCGGCCCGCTCGCCACGTATGCCGAGCCCCATTGCTATGACCTGTGCGCGGAACACAGCGAGAGACTGACCGCGCCGCGCGGCTGGGAAGTCGTCCGGCTCACTGACGGCTCGGCGCCGGCGCGGCCCAGCGGTGACGATCTCGAAGCCCTGGCGAACGCCGTACGGGAGGCCGCGCGCCCTCCGGAGCGGGCGGGCGGGCCCGGTGGCAACGCGCCGCGCGGGGCGGATCAGGCGGAGGTCGGGCGCCGCGGTCACTTGCGGGTGCTGCGTTCCCCCGATTCCTGAGGCCGGCTCCTGCGGTGCCTTGAGGGCCGCTGACGCCTGAGTCCTGAAGTCGACCGGGGCCTCCCGGTCGCGTCGGTCCTGCATCCGAGTTTCCCGTGACGGTTCCTGCGGGGGCCATTGACCTGTCTTGTCGTGGACACGATCATGCCTCCCAGTAGTGAGAGATCACTTTCCGCATCGCGGAATTCGGAGGTCCCTGTCGTGTTCGAACAGCAATTGGAACCTGTCGCCGATTCGCTCGGCCTGTCCGCCCTGGTCGCCGCGCTCCCCCTGTTCACGGTGCTGGTGTTGCTCGGTGCCGTCCGTATGAAGGCTCATCGCGCCGGACTGATAGGCCTGGCAGCCGCCGTCCTGGTCGGCTGGCTCGCCTTCGGGATGCCGATCGGCCAGACCGTCTCCGCCGGCGCGCAGGGCGTCGTCTTCGGTCTCTTCCCGATCATGTGGATCGTCGTCAACGCCCTCTGGGTGTACCGGATGACGGTCCGCACCCAGCACTTCGACATCCTGCGGCGCTCGTTCGGGCGATTCTCCGACGACCCACGCATCCAGGCGCTCGTCGTCGCCTTCTGCTTCGGCGCGCTCCTCGAAGCGCTCGCCGGCTTCGGCGCACCGGTCGCCATCTCCGCGGTGATGCTCGTGGCGCTGGGCTTCGACCCCGTCAAGGCGGCGGTCGTCGCCCTGGTGGCCAACACCGCGCCCGTGGCCTTCGGGGCGATGGGTACGCCGGTGGTGACCCTGGCCCAGGTGACCGGGCTGCCGCTGGACACCGTCGCTTCGGTCGTCGGCCGCCAGACGCCGCTGCTCGCCATTGTGGTGCCCCTGGTGCTCGTCGGGCTCGTGGACGGCAAGCGGGGTCTGCGCGAGACCTGGGCGCCCGCCCTCGCATGCGGATTCGCCTTCGGTGCCGCGCAGTTCGTCGCGTCCAACTACGTCTCCGCCCAACTCGCCGACATCGGGGCCGCGCTGGTGGGCGCGGCGGCACTGCTCGCCGTACCGAGCGCGCGCAGGCCGGCCGACGAGGCGGTGCGCACCTCCGTACTGAAGGGCGCGCGCAGCGAGGACCTGGACGTCGAGGACGACCGCCGTGAAGTCGTCCGCGCCTACGCCCCGTACGGACTGATCGTGGTGATCTTCTCCCTCGCCCAGATCCCGCCGGTCAAGGACCTGCTGGCCAAGGCGACGCAGTCCTTCGACTGGCCGTTCCTCGATGTCGCCGACTCCGAGGGGAAGCCGGTCGGGGCGAATGTCTTCTCGCTGCCGCTCATTTCGACCGGCGGCACGCTCGTCCTGGTCGCGGGCCTGCTGACGGCCGGGGTGATCGGGCTCAAGGCGAAGGACGCGGTGAAGGAGTGGGCGGCCACGCTGCACGAGCTGCGGTACGCGATCCTCACCGTTGTGTCCGTGCTGGCCCTCGCGTACGTCATGAACCTCTCCGGACAGGCGGCCACCATCGGCCACTTCGTCGCGGCGGCGGGCGCGGGGCTGGCGTTCCTGTCGCCCGTGCTGGGGTGGTTCGGCGTCGCCGTCACCGGCTCCGACACCTCGGCCAACGCGCTGTTCGGCGCACTCCAGGTGACGGCGGCACGTGAATCCGGCCTGTCGCCCGAGCTGTTGGCGGCGGCGAACAGCTCCGGTGGTGTCCTCGGCAAGATGATCTCTCCGCAGAATCTGACCATCGCGTGCGCCGCGGTCGGCCTCGCGGGCAAGGAAGGGGACCTCCTCAGGAAGGTCCTGCCCTGGAGCCTCGGGCTGCTGTTGGTGATGTGCCTGATCGTGGTCGGGCAGAGCACCTTCGTACTGGGATGGATGCTGCCGTAGGGCGGCCTGTCCTTCGGATCTCGCCGAGGGCGCGGGTAGTTTGTGGTGACTGTCCGCAGAGACCTCAGGAGGGGTGGCCGTGGCCGACTTGGGCCAGATCGTGAAGGCGTACGACGTACGTGGCGTATATCCCGACCAGCTCGACGACCGGCTCGTCGAGCTCTTCGGGGCAGCCTTCGTGGAAGCCACGGGCGCCACGGCGATCGTCGTCGGTCACGACATGCGGCCCTCCTCGCCCCACCTGTCGGCGAGCTTCGCCAAGGGAGCTGTCCGGCGCGGGGCGGACGCCACGCTGATCGGGCTGTGCTCGACGGACCAGCTGTACTACGCGAGCGGAGCGCTGGACCTGCCGGGCGCGATGTTCACCGCCTCGCACAACCCCGCGCGGTACAACGGCATCAAGATGTGCCGCGCGGGCGCCGCGCCGGTGGGGCAGGACACCGGCTTGGCCGAGATCCGCGCGCTGGTCGAGACATGGCTGGCCGAGGGGCCCCCGGAGCAGGCGGCGAAACCGGGAACCATCACGCAGAGTGACACGTTGAACGACTACGCGGCACATCTGCTGTCCCTGGTCGACCTCTCGGCGATCCGCCCGCTGAAGGTCGTGGTCGACGCGGGGAACGGCATGGGGGGCCACACGGTCCCCACGGTCTTCGCCGACCTGCCCGTCGACCTGGTCCCGATGTACTTCGAGCTGGACGGCACGTTCCCCAACCACGAGGCCAACCCGCTCGATCCCCGGAACATCGTGGACCTCCAGGCCCGTGTGCTGTCCGAAGGCGCGGACCTGGGCCTGGCCTTCGACGGCGACGCGGACCGCTGCTTCGTCGTCGACGAGCGGGGGAGGGGCGTATCACCGTCGGCGATCACGGCGCTCGTCGCGGAGCGTGAACTCGCCAAACACCCCGGCGGCACGGTGATCCACAACCTCATCACGTCCTGGTCGGTCCCCGAAGTCGTCAAGGAGCACGGCGGCACCCCGGTCCGCACACGCGTCGGTCACTCCTTCATCAAGGCGGAGATGGCCCGCACCGGCGCGATCTTCGGCGGTGAGCACTCGGCGCACTACTACTTCCGCGAGTTCTGGAACGCGGACACGGGCATGCTCGCCGCACTCCACGTCCTGGCCGCGCTCGGCGGCCAGAGCGGCCCGCTGTCCGAACTCGTCGCCTCCTACGACCGGTACGCCGGCTCGGGCGAGATCAACTCCACGGTGGACGACCAGACGGCCCGCCTGGCCGCCGTACGGTACGCCTTCGCCGACCGCGAGGGCGTCACGATCGACGACCTCGACGGTCTGACGGTGACAACCTCCGACTGGTGGTTCAACCTCCGCGCCTCCAACACGGAACCGCTGCTGCGCCTCAACGTGGAGGCCCGTGACGAATCGACGATGTCCAAGATCAGAGACGAGGCCCTGAGCCTGATCCGCTCCTGAAGAGGGCCCGCCCCGCCCCGGCCCACCCGCCCCAGAACGAGCCCCACCCCACCCTCCGGCGGTAGGCTGACGTGGCTCAATCCGCACCACCACCGCACGCCTCAGCTCCTTCGAAGGGACACCCACCACATGCCGCTCGAAGCCGGCCTCCTGGAGATCCTCGCCTGCCCGGCCTGCCACGCGCCGCTCAGCGACCACACCACGGCCGACACCCCCGAGCTGATCTGCACCGGCGAGGACTGCGGCCTGGCCTACCCCGTCCGGGACGACATCCCCGTACTCCTCGTCGACGAGGCCCGCCGCCCCGCCTAGGCCGTGTCCGCAGGCCGCGAGACGCCCACGCCCGTGCTCACGCGCCCTCCACGGCGCCCGGCGATCGGAGACCCACCCCGCCATGCTCGACGAGTCCCTGCTCGACGCGCCTGACGCGCTGGCCCGCGCCGACCACCGCGGGCTCCTCCTCGGTGCCGCGGAGGCCGGGGCACGCGTACGTACCGCCCTACGGCACGCCGCCGAGGCGGGCATCGAGCAGCTCAACCCGGAAGGCCGCCCTCGCGCCGTCCTCTTCGCCGGCTCCGGCACCGCCGCACTCGGCGTCGCCGACCTGCTCGGCGCGCTAGCCGGTGCCTCCGCGCCCGTCACCATGCTGCGCCCCACCGGCGTGGCTCCCGCCGCAGGCGCCCTGCGCTGGGCGCTCCCCGGCTGGGCCGGCTCCGTCGACCTGCTCCTGATCGCCACGACCGACGGCGGCGAACCCGGCCTCGCACTCCTCGCCGAGCAGGCGTACCGCCGCGGCTGCACCGTCGTCGCCGTCGCCCCGCGCCACTCCCCGCTCAGTGAGGCCGTCGGCGGCTCACGCGGCCTCGCCGTCCCCATGGCGCCCACACCGCAGGAACAGTACGAGGAGATCCAGGCCGCGAGCCCAGGTGCCCTCTGGGCGCTGTTCACCCCCCTCCTCACGCTTCTCGACCGCGTAGGACTGCTCACCGCCTCGGCCCAGACGCTTCAACTCGTCGCGGACCGCCTGGACAGCACGGCAGAGCGCTGCGGCCCGGCCATCGCGACATACAGCAACCCGGCCAAGACCCTCGCCGCCGAACTCGCCGACAGTCTCCCGCTGATCTGGACGGAAGGCACGGCAGCCGCCCCCGCCGGGCGCCGCTTCGCCGCCGTACTGGCCGAGTTGTCCGGCCGTCCCGCGCTCGCGGCCGAGCTTCCCGGCGCCCTGCCCGCGCACGGCCTTCTCCTGGGTGGTGACTTCGCCGGGGGTGCCGCCGACCCCGACGACTTCTTCCGCGACCGTGTCGAGGAGCCCCAGGCGCTGCGCGCCCGTGTCGTGCTGCTCCGCGACCGCCCCGTCGGCGGACTGACAGCGGCCCCGGCCGCCCGCGAACTCGCCATCAGCCACGAGACGGCCATCAGCGAGCTGGAGCCGCAGGATGGCAGCGAACTCGAAGCCCTCGCGGAACTCGTCGCCGTCACCGACTTCACCGCCGTGTATCTTGCCCTCGCCTCGGGCAACCGCGAATGAACCCGCCAGGCTCCGGCTTCCCAGACCACCCCCTGCGCTGAACGCGCCTCAGGCGCACCCGACTTCACACTGCCGACTTCTCACCCCCGTTCCTGCCGCGCGTCCGCGCCACCTCCGTATTTCGCCCGTACGTCCCGCAAGCAAGGAAGCACCATGGACCGCCTCTCCAACACCGTGCGCCCCTACGCCTGGGGCTCCACGACAGCCATCCCGGAACTGCTCGGCACCGCCCCCACAGGCGAGCCCCAGGCCGAGATGTGGATGGGCGCCCACCCGGGTGCCCCGTCCCGTATCAACCGCACCACCACCCCCCTCCAACACCCGCTCTCCGACGCCATCGCAGCCGCCCCCGAAGCGGAACTCGGCGCCCCCACCGTCAAGAAATTCGGCCCACGTCTCCCCTTCCTCCTCAAGCTCCTCGCCGCAGGTGCCCCGCTCTCCCTCCAGGTCCACCCCAACCTCGCCCAGGCGAAGGAGGGTTACGCGGCGGAGGAGCGCCAGGGCGTCCCCATCGACGCTCCGCACCGCAACTACAAGGACGCCAACCACAAGCCCGAACTGATCTGCGCACTCACCCCCTTCGACGGCCTCTGCGGCTTCCGCGCCCCCTCCGAGGCCGCAGACCTTCTCGCCCGGCTGGAAGTCGACTCGCTCAAGCCGTACGTGGACCTCCTGAACGCACACCCCGAGGAAGCCGCGCTGCGCGAAGTCCTCACCGCTGTGCTGACCGCCGACCCCGACGAGATGTCCCGTACTGTTCATTCCTCCGCCGAAGCCGCGGCACGCCTCGGCGGCGAGTACTCGCCATATGTGTCGATCGCCCACCATTTCCCTGGCGATCCGGGCGTCATCGCGGCGATGCTGCTCAACCGCGTACAACTCCAGCCCGGCGAAGCCCTCTTCCTCGGCGCCGGTGTCCCGCACGCGTATCTGAGCGGCCTGGGCGTCGAGATCATGGCCAACTCGGACAACGTCCTGCGCTGCGGCCTCACCCCCAAACACGTCGACGTGCCGGAACTGCTCCGCGTCGTGCGCTTCGCGGCGACCGAACCCGCCGTGCTCCGCCCCGAGGCATCACCGTCCGGCGAGGAGCTGTACGAGACCCCGATCGACGAGTTCAGGCTGTCCCGCTACCTCCTGGCACCCGGCGCGGCGCCCCGCGAACTCACCGCCGGCACCCCCCAGATCCTCCTCTGCACGGAAGGCACACCGCGCGCCAACGACATCGACCTGACCCCCGGAGGTTCGGTCTTCGTTCCCGCGGGCGAAAAGACCGAACTGACCGGTACGGGCACGGTCTTCCGTGCCACCGTCATCGCCTGAACCACCTCCGCGCACGGTCCGCCGCGGCTGCTGCAACAATGTCCCGCCGTACCGCGGCGCCAGGGCCGCAGACCGAGGAAGGGACCCACCCCACCCATGAGCGCGTCAGGCGGAACCAAGGCGATCGTGGCGGCGCTCGCCGCCAACCTCGCGATCGCAGTAGCCAAGTTCGTGGCGTTCCTCTTCAGTGGTTCGTCGTCGATGCTCGCCGAGAGCGTCCACTCGCTCGCCGACTCCGGAAATCAGGGGCTGCTGCTCCTGGGCGGCAAGAAGGCGAAGCGCGAGGCGACCCCGGAGCACCCCTTCGGCTACGGCCGTGAGCGCTACATCTACGCGTTCCTCGTCTCCATCGTGCTCTTCTCCATCGGCGGCATGTTCGCCATCTACGAGGGCTACCAGAAGATCAAGCACCCGCATGAGATCGACGCCTGGTACTGGCCGGTCGGCGTCCTCGTCTTCGCGATCATCGTCGAGTCGTTCTCGTTCCGTACGGCCATCGTCGAGTCCAACGCGACGCGGGGCAAGCGCTCGTGGAAGCAGTTCATCCGCCACTCCAAGGCTCCCGAGCTCCCGGTCGTCCTCCTTGAAGACCTGGGTGCCCTGGTCGGTCTGGTCCTCGCGCTCGTGGGCGTGAGCCTGGCGCTCGCCACGGGCGACGGCCTGTGGGACGGCATCGGCACCCTCTGCATCGGCATCCTGCTGATCGTGATCGCCCTGGTCCTGGCGGCGGAGACGAAGTCCCTGCTGCTCGGCGAGTCCGCCGGTCTGGACGACGTGGAGAAGATCAAGGCCGCGATGGTCGACGGTGACGTCGTCACCCGCATCATCCACATGCGCACGCTCCACCTCGGCCCCGAGGAACTGCTGGTGGCAGCGAAGATCGCCGTCGAGCACGACGACACGGCGGCCGAGGTCGCGCAGGCGATCAACGCCGCCGAGACGCGGATCCGCGAGGCGGTCCCGATCGCCCGCGTGATCTACCTGGAGCCGGACATCTACAGCGAGGCGGCAGCGGCGACGGGAACCAACCCCGCCAAGTCACCGGCCGCCACGGAGGACGAGCCGGCCTCCGAGCCGACCTCTGAGGCGGACAAGGACCACTGACCACCCGTTCGCATCCGTTCGCATCCTCAAGGAGGCCCCGGCGCACCTCGCGCCGGGGCCTCCCCGCCTGCCGGAGAAGGGACCAGACCCCGGTGGGCTGTGGGGCGCTGGGCCAATCGGTGTAGATTCGTCATCAGAGCCAGACGTCGCTGCTGATGGCGGTCGGGCGGTCTGCGGCGCGGACCGGCCGAGGGAGAGAGGGCCTCCGACGGACTGCGTTGCGTACGTCCGGGCATCCGTATGCCCGCCCGCCGCACAGTCAGCCGTACCCACCCTCGACCCCTTTACGAGGAGCAGCTCGTTATGACCACTGTCGCCAACCGACAGGACTTCAAGGTCGCCGATCTCTCGCTTGCCGAGTTCGGCCGCAAAGAGATCACCCTCGCCGAGCACGAGATGCCCGGCCTGATGTCGATCCGCAAGGAGTACGCCGAGGCGCAGCCCCTCGCCGGCTCCCGCATCACCGGCTCCCTGCACATGACCGTGCAGACCGCCGTCCTCATCGAGACGCTGGTCGCGCTCGGCGCCGACGTCCGCTGGGCGTCCTGCAACATCTTCTCCACCCAGGACCACGCCGCCGCCGCGATCGCCGTCGGCCCGAACGGCACCCCGGACGACCCGCAGGGCATCCCGGTCTTCGCCTGGAAGGGCGAGACGCTCGAAGAGTACTGGTGGTGCACGGAGCAGGCCCTGACCTGGCCGGGCGCCTCCACCGGCGGCCCGAACATGATCCTGGACGACGGCGGCGACGCCACCCTGCTCGTCCACAAGGGCGTCGAGTTCGAGAAGGCCGGCGCGGCCCCGGACCCGGCCACCGCGGACAGCGAGGAGTACAGCTACATCCTCCGTCTCCTCAACCGCACCCTCGCCGAGAACCCGCAGAAGTGGACCCTCCTGGCGTCCGAGATCCGCGGCGTCACCGAAGAGACCACCACCGGTGTCCACCGTCTCTACGAGATGCACCGCGAGGGCACCCTCCTCTTCCCGGCGATCAACGTCAACGACGCCGTGACCAAGTCGAAGTTCGACAACAAGTACGGCTGCCGGCACTCCCTCATCGACGGCATCAACCGTGCCACCGACGTGCTGATCGGCGGCAAGGTCGCCGTCGTATTCGGTTACGGCGACGTGGGCAAGGGCTGCGCGGAGTCCCTGCGCGGCCAGGGCGCCCGCGTGATCATCACCGAGATCGACCCGATCTGCGCGCTCCAGGCGGCGATGGACGGCTACCAGGTCGCGACGCTGGACGACGTCGTCGGCATCGCCGACATCTTCGTCACCACGACGGGCAACAAGGACATCATCATGGCCGCGGACATGGCCAAGATGAAGCACCAGGCGATCGTCGGGAACATCGGCCACTTCGACAACGAGATCGACATGGCCGGCCTCGCGAAGATCCCGGGCATCGTCAAGGACGAGGTCAAGCCGCAGGTCCACACCTGGACGTTCCCCGACGGCAAGACACTCATCGTGCTGTCCGAGGGCCGCCTGCTGAACCTCGGCAACGCGACCGGTCACCCCTCCTTCGTGATGTCCAACTCCTTCGCGGACCAGACGCTGGCCCAGATCGAGCTCTTCACCAAGCCGGAGGAGTACCCGACCAACGTCTACGTGCTGCCCAAGCACCTCGACGAGAAGGTCGCGCGCCTCCACCTCGACGCGCTCGGCGTGAAGCTCACGACGCTGCGCCCCGAACAGGCCGCGTACATCGGCGTGAAGGTGGAAGGCCCCTACAAGCCCGACCAGTACCGCTACTGACCCACCAGTCCCACCAGCACCCGCCGCTGACACCCAGCGGTACGGGCAGGCCCCCACACCCCCGTGTTGGGGGCCTGCCCCGCTTTACCGCTCCTGGTCCCACCGGCTCGGCTTCCGGTCCAGGCGGTCCGTGTGCACGCGGACCGCACCGAGTGCGGACTTCATCGCCACGGCCCCCGAGGACACCGAAGGACTCCCGCACATGCCCCGTGGCCGCTACTCACTCCACGACCCGCACGACCACACCCCCCTCGGCGAAGAACACTTCCACTGCGCGCCGGGCCCCTCCGGCTGGCGCTACGTCTCCCAGACCACCGCTCCCTCCGGCGACCACGCCGGCTCCGTCGACCTCACTCTCGACGAACTCGGCCGCCCCATCCGACTCGAACTGCACGCCGCGAGCTGGCGGGTCCGCGCCGCCGCACTCGAAGGCGTCACCTGGGTCCGTACCGACCCCACCGGCACCGAAGCCACCGAAGGCAATGTCCGCGCCCACGCCTTCACCGGCACATCCCCCGCTTTCCTCCTCGCGATCACCCGCCTTCTCCGCCTCACTCCCGCTTCCCCCGCGACCCGAGTCCGTCTCGTCGCCTTCACGGACCCGGTCCTCGCACCCCGCACGCTCGACCAGTCCTGGGCGCTGGTGAGTAGTGAAGCGCATGCCACTGACAATGGCCCCCTGACCGTGGACGAGTACCAGGTCAGCGCCCTGGACACCGGGGAGCAGCACAGCGTCCACATCAGCGGCGACGTGGTCCTCGCGGCGCCGGGCATCGAGCTCGAAGACCTCGAAACCCCGCCGTCGGCCCTGCCCTGAACCGCCTATGCGGGCGGCGCGAACCCGGAGGCCGGGGGAGCAAGCGGACCCGGCCCATGAGTTGCCGCCGCCTCGGCCGCCTCCGCCGCGTCCTGAGGCTGTACGACCTCGGGCCGACGCACCCGCGGTGGCTGTACCGGCGGACCACCCGCGGTGCCGGCGGTGCCGGGCGATGTGCCAGGCGTGGTTCGACCCGCCTCGGCACCAGCCACCGCAGAGCCGAAGGCCCGCCGCGCGTCCCGCGCCTGCCGCTCGTTCACCACAGCCGCCAGATACGCCGCCGGCGGTACACCGTGCGGCAGTGGCACGCCCGTACGCGCCGCCAGATCATCGGCCAGCCGCTGCGCCATCGACCAGCCGACGCCGGAGTCGAGCTGCCTCATCCGAGTCAGGTACTGCCGTACGGCCAGCCACAGATCGTCGGGGACCGAGGACAGATCCAGCTCGGAGAAGCGGCCGACGAGCCACGGCGGCGGAGGCGGCACGGCAGGGGCCCGATCGGCCGGCACACGCTCGCGTACGACCAGCGTCCCCGCGAACAGGTCACCTACGCGCCGGCCACGCGCCGACACGAGCGAGGCGATGCACGCGATGACGCCGAAGGACATCAGCAGTTCCACCACACCGATCGCCCCACGCACCAGCGCGTGCCGGAAACGAATAGGCCCGCCGTCGTCACGCACCACCCGCAGCCCGCATGCCAATTTCCCCAACGAACGCCCATGGCTGAGGGTTTCCACCGCGATCGGCACGCCCACCGGTATCAGCAGGAAGCTCGCGACCGCCAGCGCCGCCACGGCGGCCGTGTCCAGCGAATCCGTCGCGATGGCGAGGACGATCGAGACCACGATGTACGCGGTCCACACCACCACCAGATCGATGACGACGGCCAACGCCCGGCTCGGCAGCTTCGCGGGGCGCAGCCCCAACACGACCGCGTCGCCCGTCACAAGCTCATTCACCGGTATCCACCCTCCACTGACCTTCTCTGCCCCCGGACCGCTCAGTCTGCCAAGCTGGCCTGCAACGTGCCGCAGTAGTACGGACCGTACGCACCCAGTGCCTGGAGCAGCAGCCGACCATGGATCTCGACGTCTTCGTGACGGCCCACCGACCCGAGTGGGACCGCCTGGACTTTCTCCTGCGCCGTGGACGGCACCTCACGGGTGCCGAGGCGGACGAACTCGTCGCCCTCTACCAACGAACAGCCACCCATCTCTCCCTGATCCAGTCCAGCGCCCCGGACCCCATGCTCATCGCGCGGCTGACGCAGCTGGTCGCCCGTGCCCGCTCGGTCGTCACGGGCACCCGCCGCGCCGGCTGGCGCGACGCCGCCCGCTTCCTTACGGCAGGCTTCCCCGCCGCCGTGTACCGCTCCCGGCACTGGTGGATACCGACCGCGCTGCTCTCGGTGCTCGTCGCCGCTCTCATCGGCTGGTGGATAGGCACCCACCCCGAGGTCCAGTCGGCGATAGCCGCCCCCGAAGACCTCCGCCAGATGACCCGCCCCGGTGGTGAGTACGAGGCCTACTACTCAAGTCACCCGGCAGCGTCCTTCGCAGCCCAGGTCTGGACGAACAACGCCCAGGCAGCGGCCATGTGTCTCGTCCTCGGCGCGTTCCTCTGCTTCCCTGTGATCTGGATCCTCTTCCTCAACATGCTCAACCTCGGGGTCGGTATCGGCCTGATGTCGTCCGCCGGCCGGCTGGACACCTTCCTGGGCCTGATCCTGCCCCACGGCCTGCTCGAACTGACGGCGGTCTTCGTCGCCGCCGGTACGGGCCTGCGCCTCGGCTGGACGCTGATCGACCCCGGCCCGTACACCCGCCGCGTTGCGCTCGCCCAACAGGGACGGGCAGCCGTGGGCATGGCCATCGGCCTCGCCCTGATCCTCTTCGTGTCGGGCCTGATCGAGGGTTTCGTGACCCCGTCCGGCCTGCCGACATGGGCACGCATCGCCATCGGCGTCCTCTCCGAGCTGGCCTTCCTGGCGTACGTGTACGTGCTCGGCGGCCGAGCGGCCCGAGCGGGCGACACGGGCGATGTGGAGACCGCCGACCAGAGCGCCCAACTGCCCACGGCAGCCTGATGTGCGTTGCGGGTCACTGACCTGCTAGTCTCCTCTTCGCCCCGCAGAGATCGCTGCCGATCATTGACACGGACTGTGTGGGGAGGTAGATTTGAACGGTTGCCTCGAAGCTGGACAAGTTCGGAGGCAGCAGCTAATTTCTATCCAGCTCTGAGCGGGAATCGAATTTCCGCAGAGCTCTCCGATACATCATCCGAATCGCAGTGGCCGATTTAGTCGGCCCGGATGTTTCTGATAATGTCGGGCTCGCCGAAAGGCAAAGGGCCACTCCGAAGGTCATCAGATCTCTTAATCGAGACTGCTTCTCCATGAGAAGTGAGACGCGAAAAGAGTCTGATAGAGTCGGAAACGCAAGACAGCAAGACCGAAGGGAAAAGCCCGGAGGGCCCGGAGACGGGACCAAAGGAAGCGTCCGTTCCTTGAGAAC